>DATNOR010000017.1:0-42823 GCA_035601235.1 Gemmatimonadales bacterium | reverse complement strand
CGGTGGCTGGAGCGGGGGCCGCGGCGGTGGTTGGGGCGGCGGCGGGGGCGGCGGCGGGTTCGGGGGATTCGGGGGTGGTGGGGGGTTCTCCGGAGGGGGGGCGGGAGGGCGGTTCTAGTCTCGATCAGGGGTTCTTGACGAGTCCGCCGAGAGCCCGTATATGCAGCCGTAACGCCGTCAACGTTTAGGGATTCCCAATGGCCGTCATCCCTTGGGTCATCCTACAAGAGCAGTCGTGCGCGAGTGCGCCCCACGGTCAGGTGGGGCGGCGCGGCGTTGTCCCTAGACGCTGGGTGCTCTAGACCCGGGATTCAAAGGGGGATCCGTATGACCAAGGATCGTTGTTTGGTTCGTTCCATTCTCACCAGTGGCCTCGTGCTGCTCGCGCTGTTCCTCGTCGCCGTAGGGAGGGCGCCCGCACAAGAGCCCACTCACGTGGTCGGTCAGGTGCAGGACTCCATCACACAGAAGCCGATCGCGGGCGTGCGGGTCGACGTCATGGGCACGGCCGCCGGAACCGTGACCGACGCGAACGGCCGCTTTGCGCTGAACGTTCCAGCCGGCCGGAACAGTCTCACGTTCAAGCGCATCGGCTACCGGTCCGTGACTCGGCTGGTCGCGCCCGTCGTCGACGTCGCGATGGCGTTCCAGGCGATGCAGCTCGAGCCGGTAGTGACCACGGCGCTCGGCATCGAGCGCGAGTCGCGGACTCTGCCGTACTCCGCGCAAAGCGTGTCCGGAGAGGTGTTGACGAACGTCCCCACCACGAACGTGCTCTCCGCCTTACAGGGCAACGTCGCCGGCCTGTACGTGACCAATTCCAGCAACCCGTTCGGCTCCGCGCGCATCGTGTCGCGCGGCGCGGGCTCGATCCTGGGGCAGAACCAGCCCCTGGTCGTGGTAGACGGCATCCCGATCGACAATTCCGCCGCGTCGAACACCGGCTACGGCGGAGGCTCGCTGGGCGGCTACGACGTGGGCAACGCGGGGGCGGACATCGACGCGAACAATGTCGAGTCGATCACCGTGCTCAAGGGCCCGAACGCGGCGGCGCTGTACGGCTCGCGCGCGGCGAACGGTGCGATCGTCATCAAGACTAAGAGCGGTAAGGGCGGGCCGAGCCAGGGCTTCGGCGTTTCGGCCGTGTTCGGCACGACGACGGAAGCGCCGCTGCGGTTACCTGATTACCAGAACCAGTACGGTCAGGGGTTCTACGGTGAGTTCGACTTCGTGGACGGCAACTTCGGCGGGCAAAACGACGGAGCGGACGAGAGCTGGGGCCCGAGGCTCGACAACCGGACGACCGGGTGCGTCTACCCCAAGGATGCCAAGGGCAACCCGATCTATACCACTGGCTACGACACCAGTAAGCCCTGTCGCCAGTTTTTCGGCGTGGGGCCGTGGTCCGCGCACCCCAATAATGTGCGGGACTTCTGGAACACCGGCGTGATGACGAACCTGAACGTGGCCGTGACCAAGAGCAGCGAGCGCAACAACATCCGGCTGTCGGTCGGGCGCACCGGCGAGGCCGGGATGTACCCGAACAACGATAACACCCGCACCGACCTGACCCTCGCCGGCGGGGCGCAGATGTCGGACCGCTGGAGCGCCGAGGCGGCGATCAACTACATCAACAACGCCTATCAGAATCAGCCGTCGCAGGCGTACGAAGAAATCGACCCGATGCAGGGGTTCATCTGGTTCGGCCGACAGGTGGACACGCGCATCCTGAAAGACAACCTGTATCGCGATCCCAATGCCCCGCTCACCAAACAGATTGTCACGGGCAACCCGAACCTGCGCGCCGACGCACCCATCCCCTACAGCTGGAACTATAGCTACCACCCGAGCCCCTACTGGGAGGCGACGGCCAAGACGACCGACTATGCGCGCGACCGCGGGATCGGCCACGCCGCCGTCACCTACAAGTTCAACGATTGGCTGAGCGTGACCGGCCGCACGGGTCGTGACTGGTACCAGGATCACTTCCGGGCGAACTACCCGGTGAACAACATCTCGCCTGATCCGGGGGGTGGGCTCCTCGACGTGGCCGAGACGCATAGCGAGACCAACAGCGACTTCCTGGTCACGGGCAGCCGGCCGCTGTTCAGGGACCTGACCGTCACGGTCAACGCGGGCGGCAACGCCCGTGTGAACGACTTCAGGGGGAGCACGGGGGTCGTCAGCCGGCTCGTGATTCCCGGCGTGTACACCCTAGGGAACTCGGACGGGTCGCCGACCGACTCGTTCCACGTGGAAAAGAAAAAGGTCAATTCGCTCTATGGGCTGGCCAGCTTCAACTACAAGAACTGGCTCAACGTGGACGTGACGGGCCGCAACGACTGGTTTTCGACGTTGCCGAAGGGTCAAAACTCGATCTTCTACCCCTCGGTCGGTGGCGCCTTCATTTTCACGGATGCGCTGCGCGTCCAAAGCGACGTCCTGTCGTACGGCAAGCTGCGCGCCAGCTGGACCCGGGTCGGCAACGACACCGATCCCTATCAACTCAGGGCCGTGTACGCATCCGGCACCGCATGGGCCGGACAGCCCACCTTCACCGCACCGGACCGCCTGCCGAACGCAAATCTGAAGCCCGAGCAAACGACCGGCGAGGAGGTCGGCGTCGATTTGGGATTGTTCGACAACCGGGTCGGTCTGAACGCGACGGTGTACCAGAAGTCTACCACGAACCAGATCCTTCCTGTTTCGATCTCAGGCGCTACGGGCTACACCCAACACGTCGTGAACTCGGGCGAGGTGCGCAACCGCGGCATCGAGCTCGCGGCTACGATCAGGCCGATCGAGCGCCCGACCTTCCGTTGGGACGTGGTGGCGAACTGGTCGAAGAACACGAACAAAGTGCTCTCGCTCTCGAACGGCGTGCGGCGCATTGTCGTGGGCAATTATTGGGGCGTCAGCGTGACGGCCGACTCCGGCCAGCCGTACGGCAACCTGGTGGGCACCCAGTGGCAACGGGACAGCCTGGGACGCATCGTCGTCTACTCGTCGGGCGGGCTGCAAGGCCTGCCGGTCCCCGGGAACGTGGTGGCACTCGGCAATTACAATGCCGACTGGGTGGCCGGGATCACCAACACGTTCATCTACAAGAACCTGAGCCTGTCGTTCTCGTTCGACGGACAGCTGGGCGGCAAGGTCTACTCGGTGACCAAGTGGTTCGGCCAGTACTCGGGCATCTTGCAGGCGACCCTGTGGGGTCGGGAGAACAACTGGAGCGACAGCGTGGTCGTGCCGAACGCCGTTTACCAGAATGGCACGCCGGACACCACCCGCGTGCTGGCGCAGGATTACTGGCACAACACCTTCTACGCAAATGAGCCGGGCATGGTCGACGCGAGCTACTTGAAGCTGCGCGAGCTGCGTCTCGCCTACGAGCTGCCGCCGTCGCTCGCACAGCACCTGGGCTTCTCGGCGGCTACGGTCGCGCTGGTGGGCCACAACCTGCTGCTCTGGTCCAAGCAGCCCACCATCGATCCGGAGACCGCGTTCGATACCAGCAACCGCCAGGGCGTCGAGAACGGCCAGCTGCCGACAGCTCGCAGCCTCGGCTTCACCCTGTCCGTGCGGCCATAACCGCTTGGGAGAAAGGAGCTACCATGCGATACACGATCCTGAGCGTCCTGGCCGCCGCGACGCTCGCCGGCGGCACCTCGTGCAGTGACCTGACGTCGATCAACCAGAATCCGAATGGACCCACGGCAGTGCCACCGCCCTCGCTCCTGTCGAACGTGATCCAGGCGACGGTGAACGGGGTCGACGGCGTCAACAGCCTCAACATCCGCGCCGCCGGGCTCTGGGTGCAGTACTACGCCGAGATCCAGTATCGGGACGAGGACAAGTACCTCATACGCGCCGGCACGGACGGCGGGTGGGGCTTCTACAGCGGCGCAGTCGAGGACGCCCAGCGGATGATCAACGGGGGTGTGGCAGCGGGCGCGCCCAACTGGGAAGCCGTAGGACGGATCATGAAGTCTTACCTGTACAGCGTCATGACGGACGCGATGGGCGGCATCCCCTATTCGGAGGCGCTGAAGGGCGACTCGCTGCTGACTCCGAAATACGACACGCAGCAGGCGATCTACACGGCGCTGTTCGCGGATCTGACGAAGGCCAGCCAGCAGATCGATCTCTCGGGAATCCCTCCGGCGGGGGTCGGCTTTCCGAAGGGCGACATCATGTACGGCGGCGATCTGACCAAGTGGCGCAAGTTCGCCAACTCGCTGCGGCTGCGGTTGGCGATGCATCTCGCAAGCGTAGATCCCGCCACCGCGCAGAGCGAAGCCCTGTCAGCCTTGGCCGCGGGGGTGTTCCAGAGCAACGCGGACAACGCCCAGCTGCTGTATCTCGCTGGTGCGCCGAACCAGAATCCGATCTACGACGACGCCCTCGGGCGCGACGACTACGGCATGAGCAAGACGTTCGTCGACTCGCTCTTGAGCTGGAAGGACCCGCGTCTGCCGGTGTTCGCGCAGTTGAACAAGGACACCATCAAAGCCAACATTACCTACGAGGGCATGCCCAACGGGTTGAACGACGGCGGTGGCCCCGCGCTGTTCTACATCTCTCGCTACGGCGCCTACTGGCGCGAGACACCCAATGCGCCGCTCGAGCTGCTGACGTACTCCGAGGTGCTGTTCCTCGAAGCCGAGGCGGCGCAGCGCGGCTGGATCGGCGGCAGTGCCGACTCGCTCTACACGGCGGCGATCCGAGCGTCAATGCAGCAGTACGGCGTCAGCGATTCCGCCGCCAACGCCTACCTGTCCGACACCGTCCGGGTGCGGTACAACCCGGCGAACGGTCTCACCCAAATCGCCTACCAGAAGTGGGTCTCGCTGTTCATGCAGGGCATGGAGGGATGGACCGAGGTGCGCCGCACGGGCGTTCCGCGCCTCGTGCCGGGCCCGAACGCCATCCTTTCAACGATCCCGGAGCGCTTGCCCTATGCGAGCAACGAACAGGTGCTGAATAAAGCGAACGTGGACGCCGCCGTAGCGGCGCAGCAATTCGCAAGCTTCGCCGACCTGGCCACGCCGCTCTGGTTCACCGGGCGGGCGCCGTAGGGCATCCGCAGATCCAAGAACGGCAAGCCCCCGGTGAGCGAGTCGCTCATCGGGGGCTTCGCATCAGCCGGCCCTCGTCCGGTCAGTTTCTCGTCGTGCTGTCCGCACGCTGCAGGAAGATCAGGATCAGGCCGTGGCCGCTGCTGGGATAGCCGGGCCGCGACGTGACACCCAGCGAGTACACTTCGATGCGTTGCGCGTCCATGGCCTGGATGTTGACGAGCGGACAGGTATCCACGGTCCGTGTCCCGTCCACGTACACGTCTGGGTTGGAGCTGCCGGTGACACTGTCCTTGCCGCGCAGCTCCAGGTTGGGACAGCGGCTGTACTGCGACCAACTCGAGACGTGCAGCTGCGGCATCGCTTTCCTGACGGCGTCGAGGACGGTGCGGCCCGGGTCGGCCGAGAGCGCGTCGCCGGTGATGATCACGCTGCCCGCCGTGGTGGGCGACAGCGGCCTCCCACCGGGCTCAGTCGACCGGTCGAACGGCCGGGACGTCGCGCAGCCGAGCACGAGCAGTGGGAGCGCGAGCAGGACGGGGACGGAACGGAAACGCAGCATGGCGCACCTCCGCGTGAGACCAAGTCCCTAGGCCTAGAATGGCGCGCCGGACGCCGGGGCGCCAGACCCTTCATTGGTGTCACGCTCCCGTTGATTCTCCTCTCTCGCGGGCGCATTCTCTAGCATGGCCTCACAGCTCACGATCGACACCCTCGGCGACACGGTCAGCCGCGCGCTCGGACCCCGGCTCGCGGCCCTCTTGCTGTATGGGTCGGCGGCACGCGGAACCCACGTCCCCAAGCGGTCCGACGTGAACACCCTACTGATCTGTGAGGCGGTGGACGGTGCGCTGTTCGACGCCCTCGCCCCGGTGGTGCGCGCCTGGACCAAAGCCGGCCATCCGGCCCCGCTCATCCTCACGGAGCGGGAGTGGCGCGAGTCGGCGGACGCGTTCCCGATCGAGTACGAGGACATGCGGGAGGCGCACCGGCTGCTCGCGGGGCGTGACCCCTGGTCGGGTATCCGGGTCGACCGCGACGATCTGCGCCGCCAGCTCGAGCGCGAGCTGATGGGCAAGCTGGTGCGGCTGCGCCAGGCGTACGGCGCCCTCTGGACTGAGCCGAAACGCCTGGCGGGGGTGATCGTAGGGAGCGCGCCCGGCTTTTTCACGATGCTGCGCGCCCTGCTGCGGCTCGCGGGCCGACCGGTGCCTGCTCGCCCTGAAACGCTCGTGGGCGCCGCGGCAGCGCTGGTGGGCTTTACGGCGGCGGAGCTGGCGCCGCTCATCCGGCACGCGGAAGGCGGGCCGGCCCTACGGCTCGAGGGGGGAGCGCGCGACCCGCTGGTGGCGGCCTATCTCGGCGCGGTGGCGCGGGCGGCGCAATATGTGAACGGACTTGCTTAAGCGGAGGATCGCAATCGTCATCGTTTTTCCCACCCTGAAGGGTGGGCTCGGCGGTGAACGTGCGCCCTGAAGGGCATCGCCCTTTAGGGCATGGACCATATTCGGAACCGCACATGGAAGGACGAATGCTCGTGACTCGAACGATGCGGAGATGGGGGTGGGCGCTGGCCGTCGGTGCGGGACTCGGCGCGGCCGGCTGCGGTTACAACACCATCCAGACGTATGACGAGCAGGTGAATGCCGCGGCGTCGCAGATCAAGGTGCAGTTGCAGCGGCGCGCCGATCTGGTCCCGAACCTGGTGGAGACGGTGAAGGGCTATGCCAAGCAGGAGCAGACCGTGTTCACGGAAGTGGCGGAGGCGCGCGCCAAGCTCGCCGGGGCGGTGCAGGGCGGCACCCTGCAGCAGATGGCTGAGGCCAACACCGCCCTGACGGCGCCGCTCGGCCGCCTGCTCGCGATCGCCGAGAATTATCCGCAGCTCAAGTCCAACGAGAACTTCCGAGCGCTGCAGGACCAGCTCGAGGGGACGGAGAACCGCATCGCGGTGGCGCGCCAGGATTACAACGAGGCGGTGAACCGCTACAACGCCTACATCCGGCGCTTCCCGCAGGTGTTGACGGCCAAGCTGCTCGGCAAGGGACCGCGCGAGTACTTCGAGCTGCAGACGCCCGGGGCGGCGCAGGCGCCGAAGGTGGATTTCTCGAAGTAGGGTGCCCGGTTGATGCGCTCCTCCCACGTCGTCATCGCCGGCCTGGTGCTCGCGGCCTGTCACAACGGCGAGTCGCCGCTGCCACCCGTGTCCGGACAGATCGCGTTCAAGAGCAATCGGGGGCGCACGGGCCAGCAGTTCGATATTCTCTTGATGAACGCCGACGGGAGCGGTCTGGTCAATCTGACCGACTCGCTCGCGTACGACGATTGGCCGGCGTGGTCCCACGATGGATCGAAGATCGCCTTTCAGTCGGATCGCTTTGTCAACGCCGCGCAGCCCCTCGACATCTTTGTCATGAACGCAGACGGCACGAACGTGGTGCGGCTCACGACCGATACGACGCAGGAGGGCGAGCCTGCCTGGTCCCCCGACGGGAGCAAGATCGTGTTCGTCTCGAATCGGGACAGCGTGGTGCACATCTTCGTGATGGACTCCGCTGATGGCAGCGGCGTGACGCAGCTGACGAGCGGCTCCCACAACGACGCCGAGCCGGCGTGGTCGCCGGACGGCGCGAAGATCGCCTTCGTGTCGGATCGCGACGGAAACGACGAGATCTACGTGATGAACGCCTCGGACGGCTCCAACGTGGTGAGACTCACGACCGACCTGGGGTTCGACGAGGCCCCCGCATGGTCACCCGACGGATCGAAGATCGCCTTCATGTCGACACGAAGTCAGGGACTGCAGATCTGGGTGATGAATCCCGACGGCAGCGGAGCCACGCAGGTGACATCGGGCACGCTGCAAGCGGAGTATCCCTCCTGGGCCCCTAACGGTGAGATCATCGCGTTCGACCGCGGGGGACACATCTACCTGGTCGCACCGGACGGGAGGGGCCTGCGTCAGGTCACGAGCGGGGGCGCGCAGGACTTTCTGCCCCGCTGGCGGCCCTGACGTCGTCAGCGCTCGGAGGGCCCCGATCGCGTCCACAGCACGATCGTGCCGCATTGGTTGTCGGCTTTGAGGAACTCCATCGGCGTTTCGGTGAGCGTGCGATATAGCTCCACGCCGATGACGCCGGCCGCTGGCATATCGAGACTCGTGGAGTTCGTGGCGGGAAAGCCGTCCAGCACGAAATCCGGCCTGCACTCTCGCGCCGCGCGCGACATCCGTATGATGCAATTGGAGGAGCCGCGGCACACGAGCCGCACGCCGGGCACGTTGCGGAACAGGTCGGCGAGGGTACGGGGCTGCGCGTGCTGGATTTGCTGTTCGGTGATGAAGTATCCCCGCCCCGAAGCACGACGTCGCTCGAAGGCGCGCAGCCGTTGCTCGGCAAAGCTCGGCCGGCGCTCCACGACGACGGGATCGAGCTGGACCGGCAGGGGCGCGAGCTCGAACTCGCGCTCCAGGACTTCGCCGTCGGCGAGCTCGAGCGTCCATGACCCGACGGCGTACCCAGGGGACCGCGCCTGGAGCACGTACGTGCCCGGTGCGAGGCCGTCCTCGCGGAAGCGACCCGCGCTGTCCGACGTCGCCCGGTGGGTCGTCCCGAAGAGCACAATGCTCGCCCCACGGATCGAGAGTCGCGTGTGCTCGTCGACGAGGCGACCGGTAATCGTCCCAGGCGACTGTAGCGCTTGCGCGACAGTGCACCCAGTGATGACTTGGAGGGTCACCAGGTAGCCAGCGCGGGGCACGCAGAGCAAGGGAAGCATCACAGGGCCTGCGTGATACACTATGGGCGATGCGCTCGGCGCGATAGAGGATCCCACTTCGCACCGGACTGTATTTGTTGCGTCGCTTCCACACCAGGTTCACGCCACCCACTACTCAACATCTCTGTCCCCAGCTCCACAGGTGTGGCGCGGTATCTGCGGTGAGTTCCCGCGCCAGCTCAACCGTCCGAGCGCCCATGTCCGTCACGCTCGTGCTGTCCGTGTGCGATGCGCATACGCGATTCGCGCTTTGTCTTTCAGCCCCACCGCTCCAGGGCGGTCGCGGGCGCTCGCCCGTTCCCAACACCGCATCGCTCTCCTTGAGGATCCACGCATGAGCCATTCCCGTCGGCTGTGGTGTGGTACGACCGTGATCGTACCGGCCATGCTCGCGTTGGCGCGCCCCGCCTCGGCGCAGGACGCGGTGATCCAGGGGCGCGTGATCGACGATCGCGGTGACGCGCTACCGGTCGCGACCGTTCAGGTCCCGCAGCTCAACGTCGGCGTCCTGACGAACAGCCAGGGTCGATACACCATCGTCATCCCCGGGCCGCGCGTGTCGGGGCAAACTGTGACGCTCCGGGTGCGCGTGATCGGTCACAAGCCGTCAGCGCGCCAGGTCGTGGTTCGTCTGGGGGAGCAGACGCAGGACTTCACCCTCGCGAGCGATGTGAACCAGCTCGACGCGGTCGTCGTCACCGGCGTGCAGGAGGCGACCGAGCGGGTCAAGGTACCGTTCAGCGTCACGACGCTCGACGCCTCGAAGCTGCCGGTGGCGGCATCCAATGCGCTCACCGAGCTCCAGGGGAAGCTGCCCGCGAACATTGTGTCCAACAGCGGCCGGCCGGGTGATCAACCATCGGTGCTGCTGCGTGGGCCGACCTCCCTCAACGCGCAGGGGCGCAGCCAGGATCCGTTGTACATCGTGGACGGCGTCATCATCAACGGGTCGCTCCCCGAGATCAACCCGAACGACATCGAGCATATCGAGGTCGTGAAGGGCGCGGCGGGGGCATCGATGTACGGCGCTCGGGCGGGGAACGGCGTCATCAACATCGCCACGAAATCGGGCCGTCGCGCGAGCGAAGGCGTCAGCTTCAGCATCCGGAGCGAGGCGGGGACGTCGGACATCGAGCGCGACTTCGGCATTGCGCAGCGTACCGCGCTGCTGATGAGCGCCGACGGCAAGCAATTCTGCGCCGCCGTCACGGGCCAACCCACGTGTGCGCAGACGTTCGACTACGCCTACTGGCAGCAGCTGGTCAACAATCAGGCGACCGACTGGGCGGGGAACCCGCCGAGTTTCCCGGTGGACCCCGGCGCGACGATCAATCCGAACACCGGCGGGGGCGTGCTGCGGCAGCGGTTCCAGATCGATCCCTGGCCGGGTCAGATCAACAACGCGGTGCGGCAGGTGGTGACCAATAACCCCTACATCGAGAACAACGTCGACATGCAGGGCCGCTACGGCGCCACCCGCTTCTATGCGAGCGCCGAGAACCTGAAGCAGCAGGGGGCGATCAGGTTCCTGCAGGGTCTCACGCGCACGTCGTTCCGCGCCAACGTGGATCAGGCGATCGGGTCGCAGGTGAACGTCGCGGTGCGCACGTTCTACAGCCGCAGCTCCCAGGACGGATTCAACCAGGACGCCGGCGGCAACGCGTTCTTCGTGCTTACCCGGCAGCCCGGGATCGCGAACGTGCTCGCGACCGATTCGCTCGGGCGCCTGTACATCCGGCCCAACCTGCAAGGGGGGGGTGCGCAGAACGCAAACCCGCTGTACCAGCTGCAGAACACCGACCGGCAGGATCTCACCAACCGCTTCATCGGCGGGGTCACACTGCAGTACACGCCGGCGAGCTGGTTGGACTTGAGCGGCAACGTGAGCTACGACATGCGTCGCACGACCTCGGTGCAGTTCCGCGACAAGGGCTATCGCTCGACGGGGCCCAATCCCGCTCCCACCACCAACCTGGGGTTCATCTTCCGCAACGGCTCCCCCAACGAATCAATCAACACCGATGTGACCGCTACGGCACGGCACGACTTCGGGCACGACCTACGCACGCGCTACACGTTTCGCTACTCCTACGAGCAGCGCGACAGCGCGATTGCTGCGGGGCAGGGCGATATCCTGTCGTTCAAGGGAATCGACGCCCTCACGAACGCCACCGCCGATGTGGCGGTCACGTCGTACGGCCAGAGCGTCCGGCAGATCGGGCTGTTCGCCGGCGCGAACATCGAGTACAAGGAGCGCTATATCCTCGACGGGCTGGTGCGGCGCGACGGCAGCTCGCTGTTCGGCACGGGGCATCGCTGGGCGACGTTCGGCCGCATATCGGGCGAGTGGTTGATGCAGCTCGAGCCCTGGTGGTTCACCGACAAGGTGACACTGTTCAAGCTGCACGCGTCGTACGGCACCGCAGGCAACTCGCCGGCGTTTTCCAGTCAGTACGAGAGCTTCGGCATCGGGGCCGGCGGCGTGCCGGTGTTGCAGTTCCTTGGCAACAAAGACCTCGGCCCTGAAGTGCACCACGAGCTCGAGCTGGGGGCCGACATCGAGCTGCTGGGCAAGTTCGGGCTCACCGCCACGTACGCGCGTTCGCGCATCACCGACCAGATTCTCCCGGCCCCGGTGTCGGTCGGCACTGGGTTCCAGAATCAGTGGCGCAACGCCGGCGCCCTGCTCAACATCAGCCACGAGCTGTCGCTCACGCTGCCGTTCGTGCAGCAGCGCGATGTGACGTGGACGATGAGTCTGATTTACGACCACAACCGCTCGTTCATCACGCGGCTCGACGTGCCGGCCTACAACTACGGCGCGAACCTTCAGGCCACGGACCAGATCTTCCTCGCGCGCGTGGGCGAGCAGATCGGAACGTTCTATGGCCGCGCCTTCCTCACGAGTTGCAACCAGCTACCGGCACCGTTCAGCACGGACTGTGGCAGCGGAAAGGCGTTCCAGCTGAACGATAAGGGGTTCCTCGTGTGGGTGGGCGCCGGGAACAACCCGGGCATGGGCATCACCAACAACCTGTGGCAGACGCAGCTCCCCGGCTCACAAGCGCCGTGGGGTGTGGCGCTGAATTGGGGCATGCCGATCATCCTGCGCGGCGCGGGCGCCAACGGACAGAGCGCGCAGATCGTTCGGCTGGGCAACGTGCTCCCGGACTTCCGCTTCGGCATCACACAGAACATTACCTGGAAGCGTTTCTCGGTCTACGGTTTGCTCGACGCCGCGATTGGACAGAGTGTGT
Source organism: Gemmatimonadales bacterium (assembly GCA_035601235.1). GTDB lineage: Bacteria > Gemmatimonadota > Gemmatimonadetes > Gemmatimonadales > GWC2-71-9 > AG41. The sequence goes on along the minus strand of DATNOR010000017.1, from coordinate 30,711 downwards.
GGGACCAAGGATTCCACTGGGCGCATCTGGACTTCCTGTCGAAGGACGTGGATCAGACCAGCGCCTCGGTGCAGTCCGCCAAGCCGATCGGGTACTACTACCGCGCCGGTGCGCCGGACGGCACGGGAATCGGCGGCCTGTACGATATTCTCGGCCCCAACAACTTCTCGGTCGAGAAGGCGAGCTACGCGAAGCTGCGCGAGCTGCTCGTGTCCTACCGCATCGGTGCCATCGGTGGTGTGGGCGATTGGCAGGTGAGCCTCGTCGGCCGGAACCTGCTGACCATCACCGGTTATCGCGGGTTCGACCCCGAGGTAGGCATCCCCAGTGCGGGAACCCAAGCCGGAACATCCCAAGGTGGGCAGCTGAACTCCGGTGCACTCAACGCGGTCGACGCGTTCACGTTCCCGAATCTCCGCACGTTCACCGTCGGAGCGTCCACGACCTTCTGATCCGGTGCGGGCCCCACGAGGTGGGCGGGGCCCCGGGTTCTGTGAGAGGGACTGATGAGGATATCTCGGTACATACGGTACGGCGCGATCGTCCTCGCCCTGGGATGCCAGGACCCTTTGGCGGTGGCCAACACCAACAATCCCGACCGCAATCAGGCTCTCGGCACCGCGGCGGACCTGGAGAGCTTTCTGAGCAAGGCGTACACGGTGGTGCACCAAGGGACGCTCGGCGGGGCGACAGTGCCCGGCGGAGGCGGCAACGACGGGCTGCAAACGCAGCTTCAGGTCATGGGGATGGAGAGCGTCTCGGGGCTCGCGAACTTCGCCATGGGCCCCCGCAGCGCCCTGCCGCGCAATCCCATCGACAACACGGTGGGCAGCCAAGGGAACGCCGGTAACTATCGTGACTTCGTCGTCCAGCACCGTGCCGCGTTCATGGCGGCGCTGTCTCTGACCAAGCTGGCATCGCTCGGCACCCTCGGCTCCTCCGCCCGCGACGCCCGCGCGCGGGCCTTCGCGCGCTTCGTTCAGGGGACCGCGCTCGGCAATATCGCGCTGGCGTACGATTCCGGGATCGTCGTCACCGAGCAGAACGTGAACGCCGCGATCATTCCACTGTCGAGCCACGACTCCGTAATGCGGGCGGCGCTTGCCTATCTGGACACCGCGATCGCGATCGCCCGCGCAGCTCCCAGCGGATCCGATGGCTTTCCCATCCCGAATACCTGGATCAACGGCGTCACGCTCAGCACGGGCCTGTTCATCCAGCTGGCCAGCGCCTACCAGGCGCGGTTCCGCGCCGGCGTGGCGCGCACGCCCGCGGAGCGCGCCGCCGTCGACTGGAACACGGTTATCGCCGAAGCGACGGCGGGCATCTCCAGCAACTTCGAGATCACGATGGCGCCGCCGCCTGCGGGCGCATGGGACGTCAGCTGGGTGGGGCAGCAGTTCGCCACCGGCTCGGCCAACTGGCATCAGATGTCACAGTTCTGGCTCGGGATGGCGGACATCTCGGGCGGATACGACCTCTGGCTGAGCCGCTCCATGCCCGTCTGCAGCCGCTGTCCGTTCCTCGTCGTGACGCCCGACAAGCGCCTCCCGCAGGGCACGACGCGCGCCGCACAGAACGCGAGCTCACCGCCCAGCGACACCAAGCTGGCATTCAGCGCGATCCTGCCTTATGTGCGGAACCGTCCCGCCGGAGAGGACCAACCGGGGGACCCGACGCAGATCTCGATGTACGACAACTATCGGTCGCGCGGCTTCTTCAACAACAACGACGTGGGACCCTATCCGATCATGACGGCCTCCGAGATCCGGCTGCTCGCGGCTGAAGGGTTCCTCCGGGCTGGGAACATCAGCCAGGGAGTCAAGCTCATCAACCTGTCGCGCGTGAGTGTCGGTGGCCTGCCGGCGCTCGACACGCTGGCGACGGACACCGCGGCCGTGGTCCCCGGCGGCACGTCGTGTGTGCCGCGCGTCCCCGATCCGGCGCAGGCGTATCGCGGGACCAAGTGCGGGAATACCTGGGACGCCCTCAAGTGGGAGTACCGGATAGAGACCATGTTCGCCGGGTACGGAATGTGGTTCTTCGCCAGCCGCGGCTGGGGTGACCTACCGGAAGGAACCGCCGTGCAGTGGCCGGTGCCGTTCCAGGAACTGCAGGTGCGGGCCGATCCAATCTATGGACTAGGCGGCGTGGGTTTGCCGGGCGGCGCGGCCAAGGGGAACTACGGGCTGTTTCAGGGCGCGGTCTACTGATGACCACCCCCCAGCGCATGGCCGTGGCGTGTTGGTCCCTGCTCGCGGCGGCGTGCTACACGTACGCACCGCTCGGAACGGTGCAGCCGAATACGGACGCCGAGGTCTCTCTCGCGTTGTCGGACGTGGGGCGTGGGCAGGCCGGCTCTACCCTGGGCGCCTCGGTCGACCGCGTGGAGGGCAAGGTGGTACAGGTCAACGACACCGCGTACGTGCTGCACGTCGACCGGGTGGAGGATATACGGGGAGGGATCACGACTTGGAGCGGCGAAACGGTCCCGATCCCGCGCGCCTGGGTGGGCAATGCCTCCACGCGCCAGCTCTCTCGATCCCGCACGTATCTGGTCGCTAGCGCTTTCGCGGCGGCGCTGACGGCCTTCATCGCGACGCGTACGCTCACGGGGAGCGGGGGCCCGACCTCGGAAAACCCCGGCGGCGGTGGCGGTAACCAGCAATGACCCATCTCGACCACTCTCTCCACGAGCGTACGATGACTCCAGTTCGGTGTTCGCTGCTGTGTGTCTTGATCGCCGTGGCCGGGGCGTGCCACGGGGATGCCGTTACGAACTCGCCCGTGATTCCGTCCGCGGCCGTCAACTTTGTGAACGCGGTACCGGATACCAACAAGATGGCGTTTCGTGTCGTCGACATGGTGTCGAACGCCGGGTTGTTCGGTGCGACCTTTCGCACGGGAAACACGCTTCCGATCGGCATTCAGGCCGGCGCTCGACACATCCGTGTGTTCTTCGACACGACGGATGTCGTGCTGGCCAAGACCGTCCTGGTCGATACCACGTACACCTTCACGGCCGATGAACATTACAGCTTTTTCGTGGCCGGGTTCGCCCGCGCGGCGCCGCTTCGGGCCCTGATCTTTCACGACGGCGCGCCACCCACCGTGCCGGCGGGTAAGTTCGCGATTCGGTTTCTCAACCTCGCGCCGTCATTCGCAGGTGCCGACCCAACCCTCGCCGACACGACGGTGCTCCCCGACGTCTTCGTCGCCGGTAAAGACAACCCGGCAGGGGGGTCTCCGGTCGCTGTCGGCCTGACCTATGGGACGCTGTCGCCGTACGCGATGGTCGACACGGGCACCTATCGCGTGGCGTTGACGGCGACCGGCACGGCAGGGCCGACGATTGTGCAGGCGCCCGTCCCCGTCGGTGTGGTGGGATCGACGTTGACGTCGCTCAATCCCATCGCAGGCTCCGGCGTGTCCGGATCGGTGCTCACCGCCGTCATCGTGCCGCGATCGGTCGTGGGGAGCACGGCTCCCCAGGGCGGAAGGCCATCCTCCAAGACAGTCGAAAGTACCGCCACGAGCAACGACACGGTTACGATCCAGAGCGGATCCATCACCGTCGTGACCAACCGCAGCGGGGGCAAGGCGGACACGACGATCGCCAAGACCGGCACGGGAGCGAGCACCGGCGTCGGGAAGTACGACAACGTGCTTGTCACCGGCGCCACGGGCCAACCCGAGTACAATGGGTGGCAGACGGTCACCCGGGTCGCGGATTCGCTGTCGTGCAACCCCACGGATCCTGCGGATACGCCGACGAAGTGCGCGGCCGCGAACGATACGGCCACCACGCGGTTCCGGTTCCGCTACCACACCGGAGCGCCCGCTTCGCCCGCGACCGGAACGGTGGTCTACCGGATCTACCCGCCCCTGAGCGCCTCGGACTACACGATCCCGTACATCTTCTTCTTGGTCGACGACCGGCCGCCGGATACGGTGCCCTGATAACGACAGAGGGGACGCAGCTTCACGCTCTGGCCGCGCGCCACCTGTTGCGACGACGCAACACAACACTACAAAACGCTTGCAGTTATGGCTCTTGCGAGAGGGTGCGGAGCGCAGCACACTCATTTCTATGTGGAACGTCCCGCCCGCTCGCGTGGCGGGCGTTCCTCACTTGGCACTGAACGCGTCCGATCTACCGAGGGACGCGCTGTGTGCTGTCGCTGACTTGCGAACCCGAGCCCTCCATGCCCGCTACCACTGCGGGCGGGGGGCTTTGCCACCCCGATGGAGGAATCCACATGCGCATTGCCGTTCGTTCTCCGCTGCGCGCGGTGCTGGTGCTCGCCGGGCTGGTCGGTGCTGTGACACGCGCCGGGCGGGCCCAGCAGGGCACGATCACGGGCCGTGTCACCGATCAAGCCAACGGTCAACCACTCGCCGGGGCGCGCGTCACCGTCGTGGGGACGTCGCTCGTCACCCAGACGAATGCCGAGGGACGCTACGCCGTCTCCGGCGTTCCCGGAGGTCAGGTGACGCTGCGCGCCAGCGCGGTCGGGTTCGGTGCCGCGTCGCGCGCCGTCACCGTCAGCGCCGGAGGAGCGGCGGTGGTCGACTTGGCGCTCGCGCTGGCGCCGTACTCGCTCGATGAGGTCGTGGTGACCTCCACCGGCGTTCAGGCGAAACGAGAAGTCGGCAACTCGATCGCCCAGATCGATGCCGCCAAGCTTGTCAAAACCGCCCCGATCACGAACGTGACCGACCTCCTAGTGGCGAAGGCAGCCGGCGTCGACGTGCTGCCGGGCGCGGGAACCGGTGCCCCCTCGCGCGTGCGGATCCGCGGGACGAACAGTCTCTCGCTGACGAACGAGCCCGTGTATTTCCTAGATGGCATCCGCGTCACGAGTCAGAACCGGTCATCGGGGGTGTGCGACGTCGGCTGCGCTCCGCCGAGCCGCATCAACGATTTGAACCCCGATGATTTCGAGTCGATCGAGGTGGTGAAGGGACCGGCGGCGTCCGCACTGTACGGGACGGACGCGGCCAACGGCGTCGTGGTGATCAGGACGAAGCACGGCCAACCTGGCAAAGCACGCTGGAACGTGTACGCTGAGCAGGGCGTCATCAGGGATAACAACGACTATCCCGATGCCGTGCGGGGCTGGCGCACCGGGACGAGCGCGGCGACGACGTCGACGTCCACCAACGGCGTACAGTGCATCCTCACACAGGTCGCGTCCGGGGCATGCGTGCAGGACAGCGTGACCCGATTCAACCTGTTCCGCGACCCTCAGACCACACCACTCGGAACGGGTCATCGGCAGCAATACGGGCTGCAGGTGTCGGGCGGGTCGGATGCGGTGCGATACTACGTGTCGGGGGACTGGGAGGACGAGCTGGGCCTGATGAAGATGCCGCAGTTCGCCGCGGACACGCTCACCGGGATCCGGCAGATTGCGGCGGTGCCGGACGACGCATCGCGGCCCAACGGCCTGTTGCGGACGAGTATCCGAGCCAACGTCGCGGCGAACCCGACTCCCCGCATCGACCTCGAGGGCTCCACGACGTTCATCACCAGCAAGCTCCGCATCCTCCCGACGGACAACAACACCACTGGCCTGCTGTCCAACGCGTTGGGCGGGCCGGGGAACAAGACCAACGGGCTGTACGGCTACAGGGCCTTCACCCCCGATGAGATGTTCTCCGAGGCGATCGGGCAGGACATCAACCGGTTCATCGGGAGCGGCACGGGCCGCTGGCGTCCGACGGGCTGGCTCGCGTTCCGCGCGATCGGCGGCGTCGACTACGCCAGCCGGTTAGACACCGATCTCTGTGTGCGTGGCCAGTGCGTGAATTTTGCCACCAGAAAGACCGGCTTCAAGCAGGACGATCGCACGAGCTTCTTCCAGTACACCGTCGACGTGAACGGGACGGCATCGTTCACCCTCAGCCCGACGGTGACGTCGCGCACGACGCTGGGCGCGCAGTACTTCAAGACCAAGAGCGATCTCAACGTGGCCTTTGCCGAAAACCTGGCGGGAGGCGCGACGACGGTCACCGGTGGAGCGATTCCGACGGTAGCGGAGAGTACCACGGTGTCCGCGACCGTGGGCGCGTTCGTGGAGCAGCAATTCGGGTACAAAGACCGGCTGTTCGTGAACGGCGGCCTCCGCGCGGACGACAACAGCGCCTTCGGCAAGGACTTCAAGACGGTCTTCTATCCGAAGCTGAGCGTGTCGTACGTGATCTCGGAAGAGCCCTTCTTTCCCAAGTGGCGCTGGATCAACAGCGTGCGACTGCGCGGCGCGATCGGTGCCTCGGGCGTCCAGCCCGGCACGACCGATGCCGCGCGCTTCTTCCTGCCGCAGACGGCGAGCGTCAACGCCGTCGACATCCCCTCGCTGGTCTACAGCGCCGTCGGGAACACCGCCTTGAAGCCGGAGCGCGCCCGGGAATACGAGATCGGCGGGGAAGTGACGTTGTTCGACAGCCGAGCCTACCTCGACGTCACGTACTACAACAAGCGGACGTCGAACGCGCTCATCGCCCGCCAGCTGCCTCCCTCCGCGGGTGGGCCTATCAACCGATTCGAGAACCTGGGCGCGGTCGTGAATCGTGGCGTCGAGGCGCTGGCCAATCTGCACGTGCTCGACATGCCGAGCTTCGGCTTCGATCTGACCGTCAACGCCGCCTACAACACCAACTTCATCGCCGACATGGGCGGGCTGCCGCCGATCATCGGCACCACGACGCGGCAGACCCAAGGCTACCCCATCAATGGCTGGTGGCAGCGGCCCTACACCTTCCAGGACCTGGACGGTAATGGCATCATCACCGCCAACGAAATCACCGTTGCCGACAGCGCGGCGTTTGTCGGCTACGCGAACCCGCGCTGGGAAGTCGTCTACCTGCCCGGGTTCGACCTGTTCAACAAGCGGCTGCGCATCCAGGGGCTGTTCGACCACAAGAGCGGCTACTACCAGCTCAACGGCACCGAGCGCATCCGCTGCGAGTCGCGGCTGAACTGTGAGGGCTTGGTGGACCCGAAGGCACCGCTGTGGGAGCAGGCACGCGTCGTCGCGCTGCGCGAGACGCCGTCGCGCACCCAGTGGGGCTTCATCGAGAAGGCGTCGTTCGTCCGGCTGCGGGAGGCCTCGGCGACGTACGAGCTGCCCGCGGCATGGGCTCAGTCATTCCGGGCTACGCGCGCGAGCTTCACAATCGCGGTCCGTAACCTCTGGAAGGCCAGCGGGTTCAGTGGCATCGATCCCGAGGCGAATTATTTCGAAGGCGCCACCGGGATTGTGAGCAACTTCCAGACATCGCCGCCGCCGACCTACTGGACCTTCCGCTTGAACGTGGGCTTCTGAGGTCGGGGACGACAGGTGACCGTTATACGACCGTGAAAGGGGACTTTCGACCCATGACGAAATACCTCGTCCTAGCATGCTTCCTCGCGCTGCCCGGACTCGCATGTACCGATACACTGCTGAACGTGACCGATCCCGACATTATCATGCAGGCGAATTCGGCAGCTGCGGCGCAGGGCCTGGCGAACGGCGCCGTGTTGCGGCTGGCGCAGGCGGTGAGCGGCACGCAGGGGCCGGATGCCCTATTCATGTTCGGTGGACTGCTTACCGACGAGTGGCGCTCCGGCGACACGTTCATCCAGCGCAACACAATGGATCAGCGAATCTGGGACCCGAACAACACCTTCAACGCGGGGCCATTCCGCAACCTGAACCGGGTTCGGACGCAGGCCGCGCTTGCAGTCGATGGGTTGCGCACGTACCTGCCGACTTCGCTCGCCGACATCGCTCGGATGTTCGATTTCATCGCATACACCCAGATCCTGATGGGCGAGCATTACTGCAATGGCGTCCCACTGAGCAGCATCTCGGGCACGACCGTTGTCTTTGGCGACCCGCTTTCGAACGATTCCCTGTTCAAGCTCGCCGTCGCCAACGCCGACTCCGCCCTCGGCATTGTGCGGGGAGGGGACTCCGCTCGCGTGGCGAACTTCGCGAAGGTGATCAGGGGCCGCGCGATGCTGAACCGCGGCGACACAGCGGGCGCACGAGCCGCCGTCGCGGGTGTACCGGACTCGTTTCGCTACGACGTCACACACTCGTTGAACGTCAACGACAACCAGCTTTGGGCGTTGAACGCAAACTCTCGCCGCTACACCATGGGCGACGTGGAGGGTGGGACCGGGCTGCCGTATGTAAGGGGGGATTCGGTCAAGGATCCGATCATTCTCCCAGCCGCATTCGCGTCGTCCCCGAAGATCGGCGATCCGCGAATCCCGACCAAGACGGGCCCGGACGGTATCTTCGACACCGCGTTCCCTACCAAAGTCATCCGACAGGGGGCTTGGGGGCGTACGAGCTCCGTAACGATCGCAAGCGGCGTCGAGGCGCGGTTGATCCTCGCCGAGGTGGCGCTCCGCGAGGGCGACGCGATCACATGGCTCAACGAGCTGAACACGCTGAGGGCAAACACGACGCTGTTGCCGGTCCCGCAGGACACGAGCTTCCGGCCGGTGCAGGGCACAACGCTCGCCCCGCTCACGGACCCTGGGCCGTCGCTCGGTGACAGCTTGCGGGTGGACGTGCTGTTTCGGGAGCGGGGATTCTGGATGTTTTCGACTGGTCACCGGCTGGGCGACATGCGCCGACTGGTGCGAGCGACGTCGGTCCCAGGCGTCGGCCGAGTCGGGGGGTACGGCCGCGCGATCAATTCGGTCTATCCAAGCGGCCCGTGGTTCAAGGGTGGAAACTACGGAGACGCGATCCAGATGTCGATTCCAGTGGAGGAGCTGAACAACCCGAACTTCCACGGGTGCACCGACCGCAATCCGTGAGGGGGCGCCGCGCCACGAGCGACGACACGGGGGCGGCCTGCGGGGCGCCCCCGCGATGTGTCAGGGATGTCCGCCCGTGGTCGTCGTGATCACGATGACGCCGGACGTCGAAGCGGCGCCGTATAGGGTGGTGGCATCGAGACCCGTGAGGATCTCGATCGTGAGGATATCGGTGGCGGCGACTTGCCTAAGGACCCGGAGATCGGTGATGGGCACGTGATCGAGGATCACGCGCACCTGGTCGTCCTGGTAGAGGCTGGCCCGCCCGCGGCGCTGGATCCGGGCGGGCTCCCCGCGGACCTCTCGCAGCTGCACATTGGGAACGGTGAACCGCACGGCGTCCCACGCCGTCTTGGCGCCGGACTTGGCGATCGCATCGGCCATGATGACCCTACCGCCGGTCGGCGCACTCGACGGCTCGATCCCGGCACGCGCACCCCCACAACCCCCGACCCCGAGCAGTCCCAGCCACAAACACGAGAGGGGACGCAATACCTTGCGTCCCCTCGCGCCGCTCGTGCAAGGCCGACCCTCAGTCCACGATCGCATCCGGCATCACGTACTTCAGCGGGTCCACCGGTTTGTGGTTCACCCACACCTCGTAGTGCAAGTGCGGCCCGGTCGAGAGTCCCGTCGAGCCGACGTAGGCAATCTTCTCCCCGCGCTTCACGCGCTGGCCACGCGCGGCGATAATCCTCGAGCAGTGCGCGAAGCGCGTCACCAACCCGAAGCCGTGGTCCAGCGTGATCATGTTGCCGTACCCCTCTTCCCACTTGACGTCCGTCACGATGCCCGCGGCGGGCGCGTCGATTTCGGCGCCCATGGGCGCCGAGACGTCGATCCCCTCGTGCGGCCGCGCCAGATGGAGAATCGGATGCACCCGCTCCCGCATGAACGCGCTCGTGAGCCAGCCCTTGGTCGGCATGATCGACGGCGTGGCCGCGAGCCGGTCGCGCTGGTGCGACAGCGAATCGAATGCCTGATTGAGCGACCGCACCAGGATGTTGGCTCGCCGCGAGAGGACGTCCACGTCGAGCCGCGCCGCGAGCGCCTCCCGACCGTCGGGACCGAGTGCCTTGAGGCTGTCACCCTCCGACCAGGTGCCGGCGGGACCGCCGATCCCCGCCTGCTGCACCGTCGTGTCGGTCGGCGTGAGCCCCGCCAGCAACCGCAGCTCCTGCTCGCGCTGGCTGAACCGATGCAGCGTGTCGTGCAGCACCGCCATCCGCTCGCGCATCTGCTGGATCTCGTTCGCCAGGACGCGGTTTTCGTTTTCGAGCGCGCGGCTGCGCGTGATGTTCACGCCACGCGAGATGGCGGCGACGCCCAGCACCAGGAACGTCAGCGCCACCACGCTGCCGATGCCCACCAGCGTTTTCACGAACGTCTGCGACACCTCGACGGCGCGCGACAAGCCCGAGCCGTGAGGCACCACCATCAGGGTCCAGCGTCGCTCCGCCTTCTTCCGCATCAGCCGGTTCAAGACCTCACATCAAACACGTGTGGCCGGCGCGCGCGCGCCGGTACGCAGGTACCAACCGAAGGGAGCATCCGGACAGGGCGTGGGCCCGGTCGCCCGTGGGAGTCCTAACCTACGCCTCGCCGTCCGGGTCGTCAACGGTCCTCAACATGGCCCCGACGTGAGCTATATCACACTTCCCCAGGGCCTTACGCCTGAGCCGCGCGGGGCTTGGGGAACAGGATGGGCGGTCTCAAGATGCGCCTGCCTGCCAGGTCCAGGGTGTCCAGATCTCGCAGTCGTACGGTCGTGAGCGGCTGTGACGGGGCTGGGCCGAGGGTGCCCCAGACGGTCTCCGCCGCGGTCGGGACGAACGGCTGCGCCAGCACCGCGAGCCGGCCCACCGTGCGCGCCAGGTTGGCGAGTACGGAGTCGAGCTCCGCGGCTCGCTCGGGCTGCTTGGCGAGCTTGTACGGCGCCGTTTCTTCCACGTAGCGGTTGGCGGCGCTGGCGAGCGCGACCAGCTGGGCGGCGCCTTCCTGCACGCGGTTCGCGTCCATGGCGCCTGCGTACGCCGCCAGCGCACTGCGCGCCGCGGTCTCGAGCGGCGTGTCGTAGTTGCAGGGGTCGCGCGGCACCACGCCCCCGCGGTAATTCGTGATCATCGTGAGCGAGCGCGACACGAGATTGCCGAGGGTGTCGGCGAGCTCGGAGGTGTAGCGCGCGTCGAACCGCTCCCACGTGAAGTCGCCGTCGTTCTCGAACCCGACTTCGCGCAGCAGGAAGTACCGCAGCGCGTCGGTCCCGTGATAGTCGATCGCCTCGCTCAGACTGACGGCCGCGCCGGCGGTCTTGCTCATCTTGGCGCCCGACCACTGTACGTACCCGTGCGCCCACACCGCGCGCGGCGGGGGCAGCTCGGCCGCGAGCAGCATGGCGGGCCAGATCACGCAGTGGAAGCGCGTGATGCCCTTGCCGATGACGTGCAGATCGGCGGGCCACAGGCGCTCGAAGCCAGCTTCGGGGAATCCGGTGGCGGACAAATAGTTGATCAAGGCGTCGAACCACACGTACACGGTCTGCTGCGGGTCGCCCGGGAAGGGGATGCCCCAGGGCTGGCGCTGCCGCGAGATCGAGATGTCCTGCAGCCCCGCCTCGAGCAGCCGCACCACCTCGTTGCGGCGGATCTGGGGCTCGACCGAGAGGGCGCCGGAGCGGATGCGCTCGAGCACCGCGTCGCGGTAGGCGCTCAACCGAAAGAAGTGATTGCGCTCGCGCGTCGGGATCAGCTCGAGCGTGGGGTGCTCCACGCAGTGCCCGTCCACGATCTGGGCCCCGGTCTTGAATTCCTCGCACCCGGTGCAGTAGAGCCCCTCGTACTCGGCTTCGAACAGATCTTGAGGACGGCGCTGCCGGATGCGCTCGAGCAGAGCGGTGACCGAGCGGGCGTGCCGCGGCTCCGTGGTCCGAATCCAGTCGTCATAGCTGCAGCCGAGGCGGCGCCAGTACCCGGCGAACGTGTCGGCCATGCGATCGACCCACACCGGCGGCGTCACGCCCGAGCGGGCGGCGGCCTGGATGACGGACTGGCTGTGCTCGTCCATTCCCATCAGGAAGTGGACGTCGTCGCCGCGCAACCGGTGGTAGCGGGCGATGCAGTCCGCACCGACCTTCTCGAGCGCGTGCCCCAGGTGCGGTTCGCCGTTCGAGTAGTCGATTGCCGTCGTGAGGTAGAACTTAGGCAACGGGGGGCTCCACGCGCGCTGTTTCCCCCGTGAGCTTCTCGAGCGCCACCACGCGCGTGTCGCCGTCCCCACCCTCCAGGCGGAGCGTCACGGTCTCGCGGAAGATGTCGACGGCGAGCACGCGCTCGGCACCGGCTGCCGTGCGCAGGATTCTGCCCTCCTTGGGGAAGCGCTTGCGCGTCTGCACGTAGAAGTCGTGCTCGTAGCGCAGGCAGCAGAGCAGGCGCCCGCAGCCGCCCGAGATCTGCGACGGGTTGAGCGACAAGTGCTGATCCTTGGCGAGCGAGAGGCTCACGGGCCGGAGCTCGGGCAGCCAGCTCGAGCAGCAGTATTGCCGGCCGCACCGGCCCACGCCGTCGAGGCGTTTGGCTTCGTCGCGCGCCCCGATCTGGCGCAGCTCGATGCGCGTGTGGAACAGGCTCGCGAGGTCCCGCACCAGCGCGCGGAAGTCCACCCGCTGCTCGGCCGTGAAGTAGACCGTGAGCTTCTTCTTGTCCCACTGCCACTCGGCATCGGAGACCTTCATCGGCAGGCTGTGCTGGTGGACGCGATCCATCACTTTGCGGCGCACCTGGTCCTCATCGAGGTGCAAGCGCTCGGCCAGCGTGGTGTCGTCCGGGGTGGCCCGGCGCAGGATGCGGTGGGAGACCGGGGCGGGAGCCTCGGCGAGGCTGCAGCCGCTGCATCCCGAGCCGCACTTCTTGGCCGCCACGGCCCCGAGGGCGGACACGCGGCCGAGGTCCTCGCCCCGCTCCACCTCCACGATCACGGCCTCGTGCAGGGCGAGCGGCTCGGGTGAGGGCCAGGTGAAGTATTCCTTGCGGTTCCCCTTGAACCGGACTTCGACGACGTCGTTCAACTCACTTCTCGCTCAGCGCACCCATCGAAAGGTACTTCTCTTCCCGTCGTTTGAGGAGCTTGTCGATCTTGATCTTGCGCAGCTGACGCACGTGGCGTTGCAGCGTCTCGCCCAACGCCTCCGCCGCCGCTTCGGGATCGGCGTGCGCCCCGCCCGGGGGCTCGGGGATGATCTCGTCGATCACGCCGAGCTCCTGCAGATCCTCGGCGGTGATCTTGAGCGCCTCGGCGGCGCGTTCGCGCTGGCTCGCGTCCTTCCACAGGATGGCGGCGCACCCCTCGGGGGAGATGACGGAGTACACCGAGTTCTCGAGCATCACCACCCGGTCCGCCAGACCCACGGCGAGGGCGCCACCGGATCCGCCTTCGCCGATCACGGCAGTGAGGATCGGGGTGCGCAGCGTGGCCATCTCGACCAGGTTGCGCGCGATCGCCTCGGCCTGGCCGCGCTCCTCGGCGCCGAGCCCGGGATAGGCGCCCGGCGTGTCCACCAATGTGATCACGGGAGCGCGGAACTGCTCGGCGAGGCGCATCAGGCGCAGCGCCTTGCGGTAGCCCTCGGGATGCGCCATCCCGAAATTGCGCCGCAGGTTCTCCTTCGTGTCACGACCCTTCTGGTGGCCGATGACCATGACGCTGACGCCGTCGAGCCGCGCCCATCCCGCGACGATCGCCGGGTCGTCGCGGAACAGCCGGTCGCCGTGCAGCTCCACAAAGTCGGTGAACACGGTGCTCAGGTAGTCGAGCGTGTAGGGCCGCTTCGGATGGCGCGCCACCTGAACGCGCTGCATGGGCGTCAGGTTCTTGTAGATCTCGGCCCGGAGCTCGGCGAGCTTCTTCTCGAGCGGGGCGAGCTCCTTCGCGACGTCCACGGCCGTCTCAGCGGCGACGCGCTTCATCTCCTCGATCTGCCGCTCCAGCTCGAGCAGCGGGCGCTCGAAGTCCAGCGTGTGGGTCGCCACGGGTCAGGTCGTCCGGACCAAATGGACGTTGTCGGGCCCGACCAGCTCACGCAACGCCGCCAGCAGGTCGTCCGCCACCTCCACGCGCAGCGTGCGGCTGCGGAGGCGAGCGGGAGCGGCGCCGTTGTCGCTCCATTCCACCAGCACCGGAGCCGGTCCCGGATGCGCGGCGCACAGCGCCGCCACCGCGCGACTGGCGTCGGGCGGCGGCGGCGTGAGCGGGGACCAGCGCAACGCCACGGCGATCGCGCCCGCCGTCTTCAGCTCGTCGAGCGGCTGCGCGGCCTCGACGATGAACGGCGCTTGCTCCTCGTCGCGGTCGCGCGCGCTGTAGCCGCCCGACAGGAGCAGCGCTCCGTCGGGGCGGATCACCTCGTTGAGCTTGGCCCACGCCTCGGGAAACACCAACGCCTCCGCCGTGCCGTGGAAGTCCTCGAGCGTGAGTCGCGCATACTCGGCGCCCGACTTCTTGGAGATCTGTCGCTTCAGCACCGTCACCACCGCCGCGATCCGGACCTTCTGCTCGTTCCACTGGCCCAGCGTGGCGGTGGTGCGGGTCCCGAAAAGCTCCACCTCCGCGCGGTAGCGGTCCAGGGGATGCCCGGAAATGAAGAATCCGAGCACGGCCTTCTCGCGGGCGAGTCGTTCGTGCTCCGACCGGGGGGGGACCTCCGGGAGGCGGGATGCCGGATGCGGCGTGCGAGCCTCGTCACCAAACAAGGCCCCTTGGCCCGCGATCCGCTCTTGCTGGCGCGCCAGCGCTTCGGCGAACGTCGTGTCGAGCGCCGCCACCAGCTGGGCGCGGTGGCCGCCCAGGCCATCGCACGCGCCGGCGTCGACAAGCGCCTCGATCACGCGCTTGTTGCAGAGCCGCAGGTCGATGCGCTCGCACAGCTCCACGAGCGAGCGGTACGGTCCGTCCGCCTGGCGGCCCGCGAGGATGGACTCGATCGCGCCCGCGCCCACGTTCTTGATCGCGCCCAGGCCGAAGCGGATCCGTTGGTCGCCCACCACCGTGAACTTGAAGCCCGACTCGTTCACGTCGGGGGGGAGGACCTCGAGACCCAGCTCGCGCGCCTCGTTGATGTAGCGCACCACGTTGTCGGTGTCGCCGATCTCCGACGAGAGCAGCGCGGCCATGAACTCCGCGGGGTAGTGCGCCTTGAGCCACGCCGTCTGGTAGGAGAGCACCGAGTACGCGACCGCGTGCGACTTGTTGAACCCGTAGCGGCCGAACGTTTCGATCTGCGCGGCGATGTCCTCGATCGTGCGCCGGTCGTGCCCCAGAGGGGGCGCCACCGCACGCTTCACGAAGCGGCCGAGCTCGTGCTGGATCAGCTCCTTGTCCTTCTTGCCCACCGCCTTGCGCAGCACGTCGGCTTCGGCGAGCGAGAAGCCGGCGAGCACGTTCGCAATGCGCATCACCTGCTCCTGATAGGTGATGACGCCGTACGTCGGCTTGAGGATCTCCTCCAGGGCGGGATGGGGGTAGCGGACCGGCTCGCGCCCCAGCTTGCGATTGATGAAGACGAGGTGCATCCCGGTGTCGAGCGGTCCGGGCCGGAGCAGCGCGTTGGTGGCGACCAGGTCGTCGAACCGGTCGCATTTCATGTTGCGGAGGCAGTCGGTGGCGAGCGGCGACTCAAACTGGAAGACACCCGCCGTGCGCCCTGATCCCAGCAGCCGGTAGACCGCGGGATCCGCCAAGTCCAGCGCGTCCATGTCGAGGCGGATGCCGTGCCGCGCCTGCACCATCCCCACCGCGTCGTGGATCACGGTCAGGGTGCGGAGTCCGAGCACGTCGATCTTGAGCATCCCGACCTGCTCGAGCGCCACCATGTCGTACTGCGTGATGATGGCGTCCGGCTCCTGAGGGGCGAGGCAGACCGGCACGTAGTCGGTGAGCGGTCCGGGCGCGATCACGATGCCCGCCGCGTGCACCGACGCGTGGCGCGCCAATCCCTCGATGCGCGACCCCAGCTCGAGGATCTTGCGCACCCGCTCGTCCTGGCGGACGAGCTGTTTCAGCTCGGGAGAGCGCTCGGGCGCGTCCGCCAGTGTGGTGCTCACGCCCGGCCCGGCTGGAATGAGCTTGGTGAAGCGATCGACCTCGCCCGGCTCGACGCGCAGCGTCCGCGCCACGTCGCGGAAGGCGGCGCGCGCCTTGAGGGTCCCGAACGTGATGATCTGCCCGACCGAATCCCGCCCGTAGCGCTCGCGCACGTACTGAATCACCTCGCCCCGCCGCTCGAAGCAGAAGTCGAGGTCGATGTCCGGCATGGAGACACGCTCGGGGTTCAGGAACCGCTCGAACAGCAGGTCGAACTTGAGGGGATCGATGTCCGTGATCCCCAGCGCGTACGCGACCAGCGAGCCCGCCGCCGAGCCGCGCCCCGGCCCCACGGGGATCGCGCGATCCTTCGCGGCCTTCACGATGTCGTAGACGATGAGGAAATAACCCGCGTATCCCGTGTGCGAGATGACGCCCAGCTCGTAGTCGAGCCGCTCGGCGACGGGACCGGGAAGGGGGTCGCCGTAGCGGGCCAGCGCGCCCGCGCGCGCCAGATGGACCAGCAGGTCGTTGTCGGAGGCGAATCCCGCCGGGCGCGGGTACTGCGGCAGGAAATAGCGCTTCTCGAAATCGAACTCGCACAACTCCGCGACGCGCGCGGTTTCGGCCAGCACGTCCGGACGGTCCGGGAACAGGGCGCCCATCTCGGGCTCCGACTTGACGTAACTCTCCTGGCCGAAAAAGCGAAACCGGTTGGGATCGTCCAGGTCTTTCCCCGTGCCGATCGCGAGCAGCACGTCGTGCGCCTCGGCGTCTTCCTTCTTCAGGTAATGCGCGTCGTTCGTGGCGACCACCGGGAGACCCAGCTCGGCGGCCAGCTGGAACATGCCTGCGGCGACGGTCCGCTCTTCCGCGAGCCCGTGGTTCTGCACCTCCAGCCAGAAACCGTCCGGCCCGAACACGCGCGCGAAGTACTGTGCGCTCGCCTTGGCGGCCTCGTAGTTGCCCTGCCGCAGATACAGGGCGATCTCGCCCGAGAGACACGCGGCGAGGCCGATCACGCCCTCGCGATACTGCTCGAGCACTTCGCGATCGATGCGGGGCCGGCGATAATAGCCCTCGAGGAAGCCGATGGACGAGAGCTTGACGAGATGCCGGTAGCCGGTGCGGTTCTTCGCGAGCAGCACGAGGTGCGAGTAGGCGGCGGGAGCCTCGGGCGCCCGCTCGCGCTTGTGCCGGCTCCCGAACGCGAGGTAGGCTTCGAAGCCCAGGATCGGGCGCAGCTTGCGCGCCCTGGCTTCGGCGTGGAACTGCCATGCCCCGTGCAGGTTGCCGTGATCGGTGATGGCGAGGGAGTCCATGCCCAGCGCGTGGATCCGGTCGAGCAGCTCCGGAATCCGGTTGGCGCCGTCGAGGAGGGAGTACTCGCTGTGCGTGTGGAGGTGGACGAACGCCATACGGCTAGGGGAAGATATCGGCGGCCGCGTGCATTGTCAAAACCGCACCGCGCCGGATATTTTGCGCCCGATGCGCGGAATCGCGAGCTTGTTCGCCCTGGGCCTGATGATGGCCCTTTTTCATCGGGTGACTGCGGGTGCCGCGCTCGAGGCGCGAGCCACGCTCGCGCTCGGCTTCCTGTTGCTCGCCGCGTTCCTGGGCGGCGACCTGGCCCGTCGCGCGCGGCTGCCGCGCATCACCGGCTACGTGCTCGTCGGGTTCGTCGTGGGCCCGTGGCTCGGCCTGGTGCGACACGACGAAGTGGACGCGTTGCGCTTCATCGGCGACGTGGCGCTCGGCGTGATCGCGCTCGCCGCCGGCTCGGAGCTCGCGCTGCCGCCGCTGCGCGGCCAGCTCGTCGCGCTGGGGCGCCTCGTGGGGGGCGCGATCGTAGTGCCACTCCTCGTCGTTGCGGCCGTGCTCCTGTCGGTGAGTCCCTGGTTCCCGCTCACGGTGCACCAGCCCACCGGCGACGCGGTGGCGGTCGCGCTCGCGCTCGGGGGCCTGGCGGCCGTGTCGTCACCCGCCGTGGCGATGGGTATGCTCAGCGAGCTCGGGGCCGGCGGCCCGTTCGCGCGCACGCTCCTGGCCGTTACGGTACTCAAGGACGTCGCTGCGGCGATCCTGTTCACCCTGCTGCTCGCCGCCGGCAAGGCGTTCGCCAGCGCGGGTGCGTTGAACGCGTCGGCTGCCGGCCACGCGCTGCTCGGGCTCGCAGCCTCGCTCGCCGTCGGCGCCTTGCTCGGCTACGGCGTGAGTCGCTACCTGCGGCTGCTGCGGCGCCACACGCCGCTGTTCCTTGGTGCCGTCGCCCTGGTTGCAGCCGAGGTGGCGCGCGTCGCGCAGCTCGAGACCATCCTCGTCGCGCTCGCCGCCGGGCTCTACCTCGCGAGTTTCTCCCCGGTCGAGGGCGAGCGGGTGCGTCACGAGCTGAAACGGGGGTGGCCGTCCGTTTACATCTTATTCTTCGTCCTGGCGGGTGCCGGCCTGCGCCTGAGCGCGTTGGCCGAGCTGTGGCCGTGGGTGCTGCTGCTGGTGGGGCTGCGGGCCACGAGCCTGCGTTACGGCCTGCGCTGGGCGGGACGCCACCCGAGCGTGACTCCCCTGCTCGCGCGCGAGGGATGGCTTGGCCTGGTGCCGCAGGCGGGGAGCGCACTCGGGCTGGTTCAGGTGGCCCGGCGCGCGTTTCCCGAGTGGGGGGTCTCGCTCGAGACCCTCGCGCTAGCGATGATTGGGGTGCACGAGGTGGTCGGGCCGATCTGCTTCCGCCAGGCGCTCCGACGGGCGGGGGAAATCACGGAGGACATTGCCGATGCCGAGGGGTCTCCTGGCGGGACTGTCGTCGCTCTGGGTGGTCGCCTGTAGCTCGAGCACGCAGGCCAAGCTCGCACCGTGCACCGGCGCGAGCGCGGGGCAAGTCAGTCTCGCGGTCGCAGGATATACGGCGATCGATCCCACACAGACGGCGGGGTGCGCGGTGTTCGGCACCAACCCGTCCGCGTCGGCGCGTCAGTATCTTCTGGTGCCGCAGGCGGTCAGCGGCGTGCCTGACGACGCGTCAGGGTTCCTGTTGTCCGGGGCCACCGTGCCGGCGGCCGCCCCGCAATTCGCTGCCGCGCTCAGGAGCACTGCACGCGCCCTTCCTCCCCAACAGCAGTTTGACCTTACGCTGCGGCGAGCAGAGCGGGAGCTGGCGAGCCACGTGGGCGCACTCAACCGGCCTCAGGCGGTGGCGCCGCTCGCGCGCGTGCCGCCCATGGTGGGCGACAGACGCGTGTTCAACGTGTGCGGCAACTCCAGCTGCACGACGCATCCAACCGTCGTTGCCTTCGCGCGCAATGTCGGAACGCATATCGCCGTGTTCCAGGACAGCGCGGACGAGGCCAACGGGCGTGCGCTGTCGACCGCCGATCTCGATTCGCTGCGCCCGCTGTTCGACACGCTGCTGTACGCGGCCGACACGTCCGCGTTCGGGCGGGAATCGGACATCGACAATAACGGCGTCGTGATCGTCCTCATGACCGGCAAGGTGAACTCCCTCGTCCCGAGCCCCTGTACGGGCGGCTACATCGGGGGCTACTTCTTCGGCGGCGACCTGCTACCCCAATCCCAGTTCAATCCGGCCCCTAACTTGGCCGAGATCTTCTACTCGATCGTCCCCGACCCGAGCGGGACGCTGAGCTGCCTCCACTCGGCGGCTGGCGTGAAACACAGCGTGCCGGGCACGTTCATCCACGAGTTCCAGCACATGATCAGCTTCAACCAGCACGTGCTGCTGCGCGGCAACCGCCTGGGCGAGGACCTCTGGTTGAACGAAGGGCTGTCCCACTACGCCGAGGAGATGGGTGCCCGCTTATTCCTCCCCGGCGATAGCACGACCTTCTGCTACTTCATCGCCGGCGACTTGTACAATTCCGCGCAGTATCTCGCGGCTCCCGAGAGCCACGTTTTGGTGGACTCGTCCGGCATCGGAGGACTCGCGAACCGGGGTGCCTACTGGCTGTTCGTGCGCTTCCTGGTGGACCGGTTCTCGAGCGACACGACGAGGCTCGCGAATAACGTGGTGACACGCGCGCTCGACCGGACGACGTTCACTGGGGCACCCAATGTGACCAACGCGACGGGTACGCCGTTCGCGACGGTCGTCGAACAGTGGGCGCTCGCCAACTATGTGTCGGACCTGCCGACCTTCACGGCGCCTCCCGAGCTGCAGTACAAGCGTTGGCGATTCCGGACGGATTACCGGACGATCCACGACGCCTGTATCCCGCGGACCCAGCCCAATCCGCCTCCCTATCCAAGCGCGTACTCTCTGTTTCCCGCCTCGGGCGACGGCAGCGCCATCAACCTCGCCGGCACGCTGCACAGCGGATCGGGCAGCTTTTACTTGGCTCAGCAGGCGGCCGGCGCCGTTGGCTTCACGCTGCTGTTCTCGAACAGCACGGGATATCCCCTGCGGGCATCTCTGGCTCCCCGTTTGAACGTTCTGCGCCTTCAGTGAGGGCCACGTACGGTGTCGCGCGACGCATTTCCGTGACGCTTCTCTGCAACGCCTTCATCGCACCGTCACTAACCGCCCAGACCGGAAGCGCGCTCGCTGTGGTTCCCGGCTCCGCCCGGCTGGCAGGCATGGGCGGTGCCGGTGCGGCGATCGTCGGCGATGCGGGCGCCATCTTCACGAACCCTGCCGGCCTCGCGACGATTCACCGCCTGGCGTTGGAGGGGTCGTACGAGGCGTATCCATCGGGCGCCACGCTCTCCACCGGAGCGATGGCGCTGCGCGCGGGGCGGTTCACCTGGGGCGCCGGCGCCGCGGCACTGGGGCAGACGTACACGTCGGCGGATCTCCTGGGCGTATCGTCGCTCGTGTTCCGGACGGGCCTCGCGGCGATCGGCACCTCGGTCAAGTACGCACGCGAGACCGTGGCGGGCACCCGGGCCGACGCCTGGGCGGGCGACGTCGGCATCGCGATCGCCGTATTCGACATCATGGCGCTGGGCGCGACCGTCCAGAACATCGGCGGTGACCTGGGAGGCGGCTCGCATCTGCCGCGGCGCACACGGGCCGGCTTCACGATGAACTACGTGGATCCGCAGGGGAGCTACCGCCTGCTCACGACGGTCGAAGGTCAGTGGCCGTCGCGGGGAACCGGAGGGGGAAGTCCGTTTCTCGTGCTCGGCGTCGAAGGCGGCGTGGTGAAGCCCGGCCTCGGGCTCCTGGCGCGGGTGGGGTATGTGGGGCATTCGGTCACGACGGCGGCCTCGCCGTTCACGTGGGGAGGAAGTCTCGAGCTGGGGCGCCTCCACCTCGACTATGCCTATCGGGCGGACGACACACTCGGCGCGCGCCAGCGCATGGGGCTGCGATGGACCCCATAAGCGGACAGACCGGGCAGGTCGAGCGCCGGCCGCCCAACTGGGGCCGGGTGGCGCGGAGACTGCTCGCGTGGGGGGGGATCGGCGTTCCCACAGTGCTCGTCGTCGCGTTCGCGACCAGCGCCGATGCGCGCTACCTCGCGCGGGCTGGCGTGGAGGAGGCGCGCATCCTGCTCAAGCGCCACGCGATCGCGAAGCTGGTGGCGGATCCGCACACGGCCCCACAGCAGCGCCAGCGGCTGGCGCTCGTGCTTGCCGCCCGCGCCTTCGCCGGCGACTCGCTCGGGCTGCTGGTGGGGGAGACCTTCACGAGCTACGTGGAGGTGGGCCGGGACACCCTGCTCCTCGTGCTCTCTGCCGCGCGCCGTGACCGGCTGCGCGGGTACACGTGGCAGTACCCGATCGTGGGCACGGTGCCGTACAAGGGATTCTTCGACTTCGCGCAGGCGCGCGCCGCCGCGGCGGATCTGGAGCGGGAGGGATACGACACCTACCTCCGGCCGGCCGGGGCGTTCTCGACGCTCGGGTACTTCGCGGACCCGCTGCTCTCGACGGTGATCGAGCGCGACACGATGGAGCTGGTCGCCACCGTCATCCACGAGCTGGCCCACAACACGCTGTACCTGAAGAGTCAGACTCCCTTCAACGAGAGCTTCGCGAGCTTCGTGGGGTACCGCGGAGCGGAGGCGTTCTTCCGTTCGCGTCACGACTCGACCGATGCCAGGCGCGCCGTGGCGCGGTGGCGCGACGAGCGCACACTCGACGTGCTGTATGCCGAGCTCGCCCGGCGCCTCGACTCCGCCTACGCGGCGGGCCCGGTGGGCGCGGCGCTCGAGCGCGCCCGCGCGACGGTGTTCGGCTGGGCGCGGAGCCAGCTCACGGGGCCGGTGGGGCAGTCGCTCGAGACCTACGATTGGCGCTGGTTCGCCCGGGCGCCCTTGAACAACGCGGTGGTGATCGCGCAGCGCCTGTATCGCATGAACCTGAACCTGTTCGAAGAAGTGTACGTCCATGCGAACGCGAACCTGCGGGAGACGATCCGGGCGATTCAGGTGCGCGTGTTCACGCAGCCGGGGCAGGATCCTTATCAGGCGTTGTATTCGCGACCGGGGCTGGCGGCGGACTGACGGGAAACGCGGAAGTGGGAACGCGTAACGCGGAACAGGTGGGCCGACCCTCGTGCGGAGGTTCCGCGTTCCGACTTCCGCGTTCCGCGTTCAATTCCCCCGCAGCCTCTCCGCCTCGGCGACTCGTTGAAGCGCGATCGCATACGCCGCTGTCCGGAACGTCACGCCATTCTGCTTGGCCAGGTCGCGCACGCCCACGTAGGCCTTAGTGAGCGTCGCCTTGAGCTCGTCGTTCACCTGCTGGTGGGTCCAGCGGTATTGCTGCAGGTTCTGCGCCCACTCGTAATAGCTGACCGTGACGCCTCCCGCGTTCGCGAGGAAGTCGGGGATCACGGCGATGCCGCGCTCTTCGAGGATCCGGTCCGCCGTGGGTGTGGTGGGCTCGTTCGCGCCCTCGACCACCACCTTGCAGTCGATCGTCTGCGCGTTCGTCTCCTTGGTGATGACGCCGCCCAGGGCCGCCGGGACGAGCCAGTCGCAGGGGACATTCCAGAGCTGCTGGTTCGTGATCGACTGGCCGTGCGGCCACTCGGACACGCGCTTGCCGCCGGCGGTGTGCGCGAGCAGCGCCGGGACGTCCAGCCCGTGCTCGTTCGCCACCCCCCCCGACACGTCCGAGACGGCGACCACCTTCGCGCCCGCCTCCGCGTGCAGCAGCCGTGCGAGGTTCCCGCCGACGTTGCCGAATCCCTGGATCACGACGCGGCCTCCCCGGAGGGGAATGCCGAAGTCCCGTGCGTACTCGCTCATCACGTACATGACGCCCCGACCGGTGGCCTCCTCGCGGCCGAGCGAGCCGCCCAGCGAAATGGGCTTGCCCGTCACGGCGGCGGGCGTGTAGCCGTGTCGGCTCGAGTACTCGTCCAGGATCCAGGCCATCACCTGCGCGTTGGTGTTGACGTCGGGGGCGGGGATATCGCGGTAGGGGCCGAGCACGATCGAGATGCGCTGCGTAAAGCGGCGCGTGAGGCGCTCCAGCTCGAGCTTGGACAGCTTCTTCGGGTCCACGGTGACGCCGCCCTTGGCGCCTCCGAAGGGGATGTCCATGAGAGCCGTCTTCCACGTCATGATGGCCGCGAGGCCGAGCACTTCGTCGTGGTCCGCATCCGGGTGGTAGCGGATGCCGCCCTTGCAGGGTCCGCGCGCGCCGTTATGCTGGATGCGGTAGCCGGTGAACACCTCGATGCGGCCGTCGTCCATGCGCACCGGCACTTCCACCTGGACCTCGCGGAACGGATGCATCAGGACGTGCCGCATGTACTGCTCGAGGTTGATCAGGTTGGCGGCGCGCTCGAACTGGCTCGCGACAATAGACTTCCCCGACATCGTACGCGACGATTGGCCGGTGGCGGTCACCGCACCTCCGCTCAAGTCAGGCGATTTTGAGACGGCGGCCGGCCAGCCGACCCGCCGGGTGGAGTGCTTCGGACAGGGCGTGCCCGGCGTTGACCTGGCGGGTGCGACGCCCGCCGGCGTCGGCGAGCACGCCGATCACGTCGGCGCCCGCGCCGGCCGGCTCGGGCGCCTGCTCGAGCACGAACACCAGGCCACTGGCGTGCTCCGCGACGGCGCCGGTGATGGTGCTCCACCCCGCGTCCGCTGGTTGCGGCCGCTGGGCCACGACGAGCGGGCAGGCGCCGGGGTCGAAGCCGGTGCGGGTGACGAGCGGAGCCCGCAGCGCGTCGGCCAGGGTGCGCCAGACGGGGAGGGCCGGCCCCAGCGCCACGATCTGGCCGAAGCGCCACCCCGAATCGCGCGCCAGGTCGAGGAACGCAGCCGCGAGCGTGGCGTCGTCCGGGGCGTCGCTCGCGTCGGCGGACGCGAGCACCACCGTACCGGTCTCGGCGAACCAGCGCTCCGCCGGGGTCAGCTCGTCCGGGCGGCGCGGCGCGTAAAACGCGTAGCGGCGGGTCGCGGCGATCTCCCGCTCGGCCGACGCGCGCTGCTCCCGATGCTCGGCCGCCTGCGCCGCCCCTTCGTACGCGACCTCGGCGGCCTGGTAGCGACCGGCGTCCCGCAGGATCCGGCCGCGCAGCCGCAGGGTCTCCGTATGGGGCTCGAGCCCGAAGGCGCGATCGAGCGCCAGCAGCGCGCGGTTGCCATCGCCCAGCCGGAAGGCAGCGTACCCCAGCTCGTGCCAGACGAGCGCCAGGTCCGGGTCCGCCTCCACCGCCTGCTCGAGCGTAGCGAGCGCCTCGCGGTAGCGCTCCAGCTCGATGAGCGCCGCTCCCTTGAGCGCCAGGGCGAACGCGGAGTCGCCGAACTGGGCGCGCGCGCTTTCGGCGAGCCGGAGCGCATCCTCGCGCCGGCCCTGACCGCGCAGTAGCTCGAAGCACTCGGCCCAGCCGCCCTGCAAGTCGGGATGCTCGGCAAGCACCTCCCGGTACGCTCGCTCGGCATCGACCAGCCGTCCTTCGCGCACCAGGTAGCGGGCCCGCGCCATGACGCGCTCGCTCGGTGCGTCCGGAAACAACTCGAATGACGCGGTGTTCCGCATGGGGTGCGAATATACCCCTAGACGGCGAGACGGGTAGACGGGTAGCGGCGCGCAGAGCGAAGTGGGCAGGTCCCGGAAACCGCTCGCCGTCTACCCGTCTACACGTCTAAATTATTCGCCTCATGGATACCGACCGTCTGCTCCGCGAGCTGAGCAGTTTCCTGCGCATCCCGTCGATCTCCACCAGCGCATCGCACACCGCCGATTGCCGCGCCGCCGCCGAGTGGGTCGCGGGCGAGCTGCGGCGGCTCGGCTGTCGCGAGGTGCAGTTCCTGGCGAGCGACACTCATCCGGTGGTGTGGGGAGTGGGCCCCGAGGTGTCCGGCGCACCCACCCTGCTGGTGTATGGCCATTACGATGTGCAACCTCCCGACCCGCTCGACGAATGGACCACGCCCCCGTTCGAGCCGACGGTGCGCGGCGACAAGCTATTCGCGCGCGGGGCCGCGGACGACAAGGGCCAGGTTTTCTGCCTGCTCAAGGCGATCGAGGCGAACGGCACCCGCGGCGGGCCGCCCGTCAATTTTCGCTTCCTCATCGAAGGAGAAGAGGAATACGGCAGCCGCGTGTTGTTCGAGCTGCTGCGGCGCGAGCCGGAGCGCGCGCGGGCGGACGTGGTTCTCATCGCCGACATGGCGTACGTCGCGCCCCGCTGGCCTGCCGTGTACACGACGCTTCGCGGCCTGTGCTACGCGGAGATCACCGTGCGCACGGCCAAGTCGGATCTCCACTCCGGCGAGTTCGGCGGCGCGGCGCCCAACGCGCACGAGGAGCTGGCCCGACTGCTCGGCCGGCTCAAGACTCCCGACGGCAAGATCCACGTGCCCGGCCTGTACACGGCGGTCCGGCGTCCTTCCAAGCGGGAGCTCGCCACGTGGAAACGCCTGCCCTTCAAGGAGAGCGAGTTTCTCAAGCACCGCGTGCAGGCCAAGGCGCTGACCGGGCTCAAGGCGTATTCCGTGCTGGAGCGGCTGTGGGCCCTGCCCACGTTCGAGATCCACGGTATCACCGGCGGATTCACGGGCGACGGCGCCAAGACCGTCATCCCGGCCGAGGCGACCGCCAAGGTGAGCTTGCGGCTCGTTCCGGACCAGAAGCTCAAGGTCGTGGAGCGGCAGCTCGCGGCGGCGGTGCGGCGCCTCGCGCCGAAGCACGTCCAGACGAGCGTCCGCTTCCTGCACGGTGCGGATCCCGCGACCGTCGCTGTGACGCACCCTGCATTCCAGCTGCTCGACCGGGCTTTCCAAGAGGTGGTGGGGCGTGGCACCGTGCCGGCCCGCGCTGGCGGTTCGATCCCCGTGGTGCCGGCGCTCGGGAAGAGCGGTGCTCCCGTGATTCTGACGGGCATCGGCCTGCCGGACGACCGGTTGCACGCGCCGAACGAGAAGCTCGACCTGCAGCAGCTGTGGGACGGGATCCGCGTGTTTCAAAGATTCTATGAGCTCCTGGGCTCCCGGGGCGTCGGGCGCACGGGAGGGCTGCACGTCAACAAGTCGAAGCCATCGACACACACGGGGGCTTCCTGACGGCCTTCGCCGCGATTATGAGGCCTGCCACCGCGCCGCCGGCCAAGAGCATCGTCGCCGGCGCAGAGAACCGTCGTCCCTCCACCCTGGCGATCGCGTCGTGCGGTAAGGCGACCCGCTCCTGCAGCCAGGGCTGCATCTTGCCGCTCGACAGGAGCACACGGCTGACCGCGAGCGCCAGCGTATCCCGCCCGCTCGGCACCACACGTCCGTCGACCGCGTGCACATCCACGCCGAGCCGGGGCGCGAGGCTATCGCTTCCCCAAGGTGTCAGTGTGACCTCGACCGTCTTGCCGGGATTGGCCGACAATCCGCGGAACGCCGTGTGGAAGTAACAACTCGTCCAGATGAACGTAGCCGCCGCAAACGTACAGAGCCCTCGACACATGTGAGCCTCGCTGACGGAGAACGGTCGGAGGTCGTTCAGCGACGAATGGCCGCTTCAATGGCCTCACCGTTTCTTGCTCGCGTTTCTCAGTCTGTTCATATCGTGTTGCGTGAGTCCACGGCCCCCGTACCGCTCTTCCTTCCACGGATCGCCCCGCATGTGATAGCCGTTCTGCTCCCAGAAGCCCGGTACATCCGCGTCGAGCAGGGTCAATCCCCGCACCCATTTCGCGCTCTTCCATAGATAGAGATGCGGCACGAGCAGCCGCGCCGGCCAACCGTGCTCCGGTGCGAGCGGCTCGCCGTTCCATGTGAGCGCGATGAGGTTGCCGGGTCGATCGAGATCGGTGAGCGGCAGGTTGGTGGTGAATCCCTGCTCGGCGGAGACGAGGCAGTACTGCGCCGCCGGTTTCACCCCCGCGCGCTCCAGCACCAGCTGCACCGGCACGCCCTCGAAGGCGTTGTCCAGTCGGCTCCACCGCGTGACGCAGTGCATGTCGCACATCACGGTTTTCCGCGGCAGCGCCAGCAGCTCCTCGTACGTGAGCGCGAACGGCCGCTCCACGAGTCCCATCACGTCGAAGGTCCAGGTGGCGGTGTCCACCTGCGGCACGTTGCCGTAGTGCAGCACGGGCCATTTGGTGGTCAGTACCTGACCCGGTGGGAGGCGATCATCAGGCACGGGCGAGCGTCGCCGCAAGGCGTCCAGGAACTTCGTCAGACGCCTTTGCCTCGACGTCGAAAGCGCACTCGAATCCCCGCACCACTGCGGCGACGGCCTCGTCCCACAGCTCCGTTTCCCCGTTCCCCTTTCCCGTTTCCCGTTCTACCGATGTCATCTCGACGCCCGGAATCCCGCACGGCACGATCCGCTCGAATTGGGCGAGATCGGTCGTGACGTTCAGGGCAAATCCGTGCCATGTGACCCACTGCTTCACGTGAACGCCGATGCTGGCGATCTTGCGGCCTCGCGTCCACACGCCCGTGTAGCCCGCGTTCCGCTCGGCGGGGATGCCGAGCTCCGCGAGTGCCACGATAAGCGCGTCCTCGAGCGTGCGGAGATACCAGTGGAGGTCCTGCCGGTAGGGGGGGCTGCGCAGGTCGAAGATCGGGTAGCCGACGAGCTGCCCGGGTCCATGGAACGTCACGTCGCCGCCGCGCTCCACCTCGACCACCTCGAGATCGTCGGACCGCAGCACGTGGGCCTCCCGCGCGGTGCGGCCCAGCGTGACCACGGGTGGGTGCTCGAGCAGCAACAGCACGTCTGCTTCGAGCCGACCGTCGATCCGCGCCGCGGCGAGCGTACGCTGCCAGTCGAGCGCCCGGTCGTAGGGGACGCGGCCGGCCTCGACCAGCTGCACGCGGCGCCGGCTCACTCCCGCTCCTTCAATGCGTCATCCCGGCTTCCCCGCACGGACCAGGCGCTCCCCGCGCCTCCCAGCACGAAGCTGGCGACGCCCCAGGCGGCGAGACCGGGGATGCCGAGCAGATGATCGATCGGCCAGGCGAGGAAGGCCACCAGCAACGCGCCGACGGCCGACAGCACCCCGATGACGCCCCGCTGCCACACGCTGTCCAACGAGCGGCTGCGATGCCAGCCGAACGCCGCCCCGACGGCGAGGCCGGCGAGCGTCCCCGCCAGGACCGGATCGGCGGCGCTCTCTTGAGTGCCGGGGCCGCTCACGTGGTGCTCCAGCGTGCGCACGATGACGAGCGCGGCCACGATCGTCCCGCCTCCAAACCCGGTGCCACACGCCAGGCCGCCCAGACCGATCGAGAGGGGGTCTTTCACATGTCCACCACGCGGCCCAGCGAATCGAGTGCCGCCTGGGCCACCGCCTCGGACATGGTGGGATGCGCGTGGATCGCCAGCTCGACCTCTTCCACCGTGTACTCGTTCTCGCGCGCCACCGCCAGCTCATGGATGATCTCGGAGGCGTGCCCGCCCACGATGTGGGCGCCGAGGATTTCGCCGTACTTCTTGTCGCGCAGGATCTTCACGAACCCCTCCGTCTCGCCCGTGCCGCGCGCCCGGCCGTTGGCCGAGAACGGAAACCGCCCGGCCACGTAGTCGAGCTTCCGCTCCTTGCACTGGTCTTCCGTGAGCCCGATGCTGGCCACCTCGGGGTGGCAGTACGTTACGCTGGGCACGTTGTCGTAGCGGATGGCATGCGGCTTCTTGCCCGCGATGAGCTCGGTGACGGTCACTCCTTCGCGCATTCCCTTGTGGGCGAGCATCGGCGGCCCCGCCACGTCGCCAATGGCGTAATAGCCGGGCGCGCTGGTCTGCAGGCCGGCATCGACTTTGATGAAGCCCCGCTCCGTGACCTGGATGCCGCACTCCGCCAGGCCGATGTTCTCGGTGTTGACCGCGCGACCCGCCGCCATGAGCACGGCCGCGACCTCGATCTTGCGCGTCGCGCCGTTCGCCTCGACCTCGAGGGTCACCTTGTCCTTGGCGGCCGTCCCCTTCTTTACTTTGGCGGCGGCGATCACCTCGATGCCGCGCTTCTTGTAGCTCTTCGCCAGGGCGTCCGACGCTTCAGGGTCCTCGAGCGGCAGGATCCGCGGCAATGCCTCGATCAGCGTCACGGGGGTACCGAACGCGCTGAAAATGTCGGCGAACTCCATGCCGACGGCTCCCGCGCCGATGATCGCCAGCGAGGCCGGCGCCTTCTCGAGGAAGAGCGCCTCGTCCGAGGAAATGACGGTCGTCTTGTTGATCTCCAGCCCGATCTGCGGCAGGCCCTTTACGCGCGATCCCGTCGCGATGATCACGGCCTTCTTCGCTTCGTACGTATCGCCCCCGACCTTCACCTTGCGTGCCGGCAGCAGTACGCCGCTGCCTTTGACCACGGTGACCTTGTTCTTCTTCATCAGGAACTCGACGCCCTTCGAGTTCTGGTCGCTCACTTTGCGGGAGCGCTGCATCGCCACGCCGTAGTCGGTCTTCACGGTGCCGGCTTCGACGCCGAACTCCTTCGCGTCCCGTAACAGCCTCGCGATGTAGGCGGAGTGGAGCAGGGCCTTCGTGGGGATGCACCCGATGTTCACGCAGACGCCGCCGAGCTTCTCTTTCTCGATCACGGCCGTGCTCATGCCGAGCTGAGCTGAGCGGATGGCGGCGACGTAGCCGGCGGGCCCCCCACCCAGGATGATCACGTCAAATTGATTCGCCAAGAGCCCCCCCTCTCCGAACGCGGAACGTGGAACTCGGAACGCGGAACAGCCTCACGAGCGTCTGCCCGCCTGTTCCGCGTTCCGCGTTCCGACTTCCGCGTTTCCGAGGTTCCGCGTTTCGCGTTCCGCGTTCACAGTAGCATCGCCAGCGGGTTCTCGAGCATCTGCTTCAGGGTCTGCAGAAACGCGGCCCCGGTGGCTCCGTCGATCACCCGGTGATCGCAGCTCATCGTGAGCCGCATGCGACGCCGAGCAGTGACCTGCCCATCCAGCACGACCGGTTTCTGTACGATCGAGCCGACGGCAATGATCCCCGCCTCGGGGGGATTGATGACGGCGGTGAACTGGTCGATGTCGAACATCCCCAGATTCGAGACGGAGAACGTGGCTCCCGTGTACTCGCTGGGCTGGAGTCGCCGGCTGCGGGCCTTGTCGGCGAGCTGCTTCGCCTCGCGGCCGATCTCGGCGAGCGATTTCACGTCCGCATTTCGGATCACCGGCGTGATCAGCCCGTCCTCCACAGCCACCGCCATGCCGATGTGGACCTCGTTCCAGTAGCGGATATGGTCCTCTTGGAACCAGGCGTTGCAGGCGCGATGCTTCACGAGCGCCAGCGCGGTAGCCTTGATGACGATGTCGTTGAACGAGACCTTGCTCCCCCCCTGGTCGCCGAGCTGCTTGTTCAGGGCCTCGCGCGCCTCGGCCGCCCGCTCCATGTCCACTTCGCTGGTGAGGAAGAAATGGGGGATGGGACCGAGCGACGTC
>DATNOR010000016.1:0-3362 GCA_035601235.1 Gemmatimonadales bacterium | reverse complement strand
GCCCGCCCCATGCTCAGGAACGTGAGCGCGTCGAGCACGTCCGACAGCGGTGCCAGCAGGGTGTAGAAGGTGGGGCGCACCACGTCCACGTCGTAGGGCGGTGCGCCCGTGACCGCATCGACGAGCGGAGGGAGCGGTGCGAGCGCCGAGACGATGACCAGCGCCAGGAGGGTGAATGTGATCGGGTAGCGGCGCAGGAGATTCATCCGTACAATCTTGGGCATGCGGGCACTCCACGCCACATTGCTCGGTGCCGTGACGCTCGACCGGTTCGCCGCGATCCCCGACGTGGTGCTCGGCCCCTTGGCGGGCCGGTCCGAGGCCGAGTGGCACCGCGCCCCACCCGGCAAATGGACCCCGGCGCAAATCGTCCATCACCTCGCGATCTCGGTGGACGGGAGCGGTCGCGTGTTCCAGGAGCGGCGCGCCAAGCCCGCGATGCGGCGCCGACCGCGGCCGCTGCGGCAACGGGTGTGGCATTTCCTGTATATCGATGTGGGATGGATTCCGTCGGGGCGGCGCGCTCCGGAGGTAACCGAGCCGGCCGAGCATCCCGATGCGCGCGCGGTGGAGCGTCAGCTGCGCGACGGTGTGACGCGCTTCCTCGCGCTCGCCCGCGAGCTCCTGCCGGACCGCCAGGCCGACCTGTTCGTGAGGCATCCTGCGTTTGGTGACCTCACGCTCCCCGAGTGGCTGCGGTTCCACGTCCGCCATTGCGCCCATCACGCCAGGCAGATCCGGGCGCGGCTCGCGTCATGACCCGGAAGAAGGACAAGCTCACGGTGCGCGTGCCCAACCCCAAGGCGCCCGTGAAGCAGCGGCTCAAGACCCCGGCGCACAAGGTGCACCGGTCCGTCAAGCAGTACCGCCGGAGGGAGAAGCATCCGCACCGGTCTTTGGACGTCGAGTGACGGCCATCCGCTGGTGGGCACGGCAACGTATCTGGTAAGACCGAACGCCCTCCAAAACAACGGTGCCTCAAAATGCCCGACTATACCTATCTGATCGTCGGCGGCGGCATGACCGCTGACGCCGCCGCCCAGGCCATCCGCGAAGCCGATCCCGCCGGCTCGATCGGCGTGATCGGCGCCGAGCCGCACCCGCCGTACGACCGACCGCCGCTCTCGAAAGCGCTCTGGAAAGGCGAGCCCGAGGAGAAGATCTGGCGAAAGACCGCCGCCACCGGGGCCGAGCTCCACCTGGGCCGTCGGGTCGCGTCGATCGATCCGCGGGCGCACCAGGCGACAGACGACCGCGGCACGAAATACCGCTTCGCAAAGCTGTTGCTCGCCACCGGCGGGATGCCGCGACAGCTGCCGCTCAAGACGGACCAGATCATCTATTACCGCACGCTCGACGACTACCGCCGGCTGCGCCCGCTCGCGAGCCAGAGCGTGCGCTTCGGCGTGATCGGCGGCGGCTTTATCGGGAGCGAAGTCGCCGCGGCGCTCCGGATGCAGGGACGCGACGTGACGATGCTCATCCCGGAGGCGGGGGTCGGCGCCCGGGTGTTTCCGGCCGATTTGTCGGGCTTCCTGGTCGACTACTATCGGCAGAAGGGCGTGACGATGCGGATGGGGGAGGGGATGGCGGGGCTCGATCGGCGCGCGGGGTCGTGTGTGGTGCGCACCTCCACCGGCGGCGAGCTGGTGGCCGAGGTCCTCGTGGCGGGACTGGGCATCACGCCCGGGGTGGAGCTGGCCGAGCAGGCGGGCCTGCCGGTGGACAACGGGGTTTTGGTGGACGAGTTCTGCCGCACCAGTCATCCGGATGTGTATGCCGCGGGCGACGTCGCCAACTTCGCGAATCCGGCGCTGGGCACCCGGCTGCGCGTGGAGCACGAAGACAACGCCAACACGATGGGACGCACCGCCGGCCTCAACATGGCGGGCCGGGCGACCGCCTACGATCATCTGCCCTTCTTCTATTCGGATCTGTTTGACCTGGGCTATGAAGCCGTGGGTGAGCTGGACCCGCGGCTCGAGACCGTGGCTGATTGGAAGGAGCCGTTCCGGGAGGGCGTGGTCTACTATCTGAAAGACGGCCGGGTGCGCGGTGTGCTCCTGTGGAACACGTGGGGACAGGTGGACCACGCGCGGGCGCTCATCGCGGAGCGGGGCCCGTTCCGGGCGAAGGACTTGAAGGGGCGGTTGCCCGCCTAGTGCGCGGGCGTGACACGGTCGCTGCGTTGTCGCTCGCCGCCCTGCTCGGCGTGGCGCTCGCTCTCGCCACGGCGCAGGCGAACCGCCTCGCGGACCAATCGCTGCGGCGCGGGCTCGCGGACGTACGGCGCGGCGTCGAGGTGCTCCTGGCCGGTCGCGCGGCGACGCTCGCCGGGATGAGCCGGGTGAGCGTCCAGGACGCGAAGCTGCGCGAGCGGTTGCGAAACCGCGACGATCACGCCGACGCGCTGGACCAAGCCGAGCGATGCCGCGCGCTGCTCGGCGCCGCCTGGGTGCTGGTGACCAACGAGCGCGGCGTTCTCGTGCTGCGCACCGACTATCCGGAGGAGGTCGACGCCGACCTGTCGCGCGGCGCGCTCGTGGCAGGAGCCTTGTCCGGAGAATCCTCGAGCGGGGCGTGGCTCGACGAGCGGCTGCACCAGCTCTTCATGGCGGTGGCGGTGCCGCTCGGAGCGGCGTCGGCCGAGCCGGCCAAGCCCGAAGGAGCACTGGTGGCCGCGTACGCGCTCGACGACTCGCTCGCTCTCGAGATCAAGCGGTCCACGACTGCCGACGTGGTGCTGTTTGCACTGGATACGCTGGACCGGCCCTACGTAGTCGGCAGCACCGTGCCGCGCGAAGCCGTCGGGCCGGCGCTCGCGGCCGACACGTTGGCGTGGCGCCGCTTCGCGGGCGACTCGGGTGCCGTGGAGGTGTCGGCACTGGTGGGTGGGGAACACCTGATCGGTGTCGCGAATCCGATCCGCTCGGCGGGGGGCGATGCGTTCGGCGGGTTCATCGTATTCCGCTCGCGCGAACGGGAGGGGACGGCATATGCCGGGCTGCGGCGCACCGTGGCGGTCGCATTCGCGCTGGCGCTCGCCGTGGCACTTTTCGTAAGCGCTAGATTCCTCCGAACCAGGGATATCCCTGGTCCTCCCAGTATCCGCCCGGCCGCTGATCGGTGAAGGTCATCGATACCAAGTACTTCGTCAGCTTGTAGCCGAGCTTGGTCGGCGCGTACAGCCGCAGCGGCGCGCCGTGCGCCGGTGGCAGCGGGTTGTCGTTCATCCCGTACGCCAGGATGGTTTGCGGGTGCATCGCGCTCGCCAGGTCCCATCCGTTCGAGTACCCGGCGTCGAACGATTCGAAATTGATGTAGCGCGCCGTCCTGAGCGGGCGGCAGCGCTCCACGATCGC
>DATNOR010000015.1:0-1769 GCA_035601235.1 Gemmatimonadales bacterium | reverse complement strand
TCTGCTTCGCAGAACATTGCCCCACTCGTCCTCGTCGTTCCTACTTGGGTAGGAACGACGCACGGGTGACCGACAGATTCCCCTGTTCAGGAGCGGCATCCGAATAGGGTGCGGCTCCGCTGGAGTGACGTGAGAATGGCTTGGTTGAGCGGTTCGCGGCGTGCGGGCGGCGTTTGAGGGCGCTCGAAGGGGCTGGTTTGCGGGTCGCGGCTGTCGCTGGGTGGCGTTTTCGGGGTCGGGGGAGGTCCCAGGAGGCGTAGGAAGGGTGTCGAGGGTCGGCGTTGGCCTTGTTCAACGTCGACCATGGGAGGTGGCCTGGTGACCGCCGACCTTGACACCCTTGCCTGTGGCGGAGGTTATCTGCGGGCTGATGAAGTCCTGCTCGACCGGGCGCGTCAGGTCGGGGGCCTGACAGGTGAGGACGCGCGTCCGGGCTGGTTTGCCGGGTCGCAGGAGCGGTTCGACGCGCTCGTGCGGTTCCTCGGGGCTGAGGAGAGCGGGACGCTGGATCACGCTGAGCTGGAGACGCGTCTTGACCGGGACGGCCGTGAGCTGGTGCGGCAGCTGCTCCAGGATCACCTCGATCTGCACGCGAGCCGGGAGACGCGGCTCGACGGGGTCGTCGATGCCGACGGTGTGCCTCGCCGGTGCGTCGAGACCGGTCACGGGCGGCCGCTTGCGACGGTGTTCGGCGAGGTCCGGGTCGAGCGGCTCGCCTACCGGTCGCGCGGGAGCGAGAACCTGTATCCCGCCGACGGGCTTTTGAACCTGCCGGCGGAGAAGCACTCGCACGGGCTGCGGCGGCTCGCGGCGGTCGAGTCGTCGCGCGGCTCCTCTGACGACACGGCCGACCGGATCACGCGGGCGACCGGGCAGCGGCTCGGGAAGCGGCAGGTCGAGCAGCTCGCCGCCGCGGCCGCCCCCGACGTCGAGGAGTTCTACGCCCACCGGGAACGCTCCCCCCTCGACCCCGGCGACGTCCTGGTGCTCTCCTGCGACGGGAAAGGGATCGTGATGCGCCCCGACGCGCTCCGCCCCGCGAGCGCCAGGCAAGCCGCCGCCTCCAAGAAGAAGCTCAAAAGCCGGCTCTCGAAGGGCGAAAAGCGGAACCGGAAGCGGATCGCCGAGGTCGGCGCCGTCTACGACCTGACCCCGGCGCCGCGCACCAGCAAAGACATCCTGCCCCGAACAGACGCCGAACGCGCCCAGGCGGCCGCAGCCCCGGCCGCCAGGAACAAGTGGCTGACCGCGAGCGTCGTCTCGGACGCCGCCCAGGTCGTCGCCCGCGTGTTCGACGAAGCCCAACGGCGCGACCCCGACCACCACCGGACCTGGGTCGCAGTGGTCGACGGCAACAACCACCAGATCGACCGGATCACCCACGAGGCCGCCGCCCGCAGCGTCCCGGTCACGATCCTCGTCGACTTCGTCCACGTCCTCGAATACCTGTGCAAGGCCGCCTGGTGCTTCCACAACGAAGGCGACCCCGCCGCCGAGCAGTGGGTGCACCGCCACGCCACCCGGATCCTCGACGGCAACGCCAGGCAAACAGCCACCGCGATCCGCCGCGCCGCGACCACCGCCCGCCTCACCCGTACACAACGCGAGAACGCCGACACGTGCGCCAACTACCTGATGAACAAGAGCGCCCACCTCGACTACCCGACCGCGCTCCGAAACGGCTGGCCGATCGCGACCGGCGTCATCGAAGGCGCCTGCCGCCACCTCGTGAAAGACCGCATGGACATCACCGGCGCCCGCTGGGGACT
>DATNOR010000014.1:0-3365 GCA_035601235.1 Gemmatimonadales bacterium | reverse complement strand
CTGGTGGGGGCGACGCGCGACGTCGCGGGTCAGGAGCTGGAGTTCATTTTCCGCAGTCTTGTGGAGCTCAAGTTACAGGTCGAGGAGCTGCGGCGACGGCTGGAGGAGCGGCCCCAGCGGGTGGAGGTCATCGAGGTCGGCCCCGGGTCTGCACTTAGCCCCACTGCGCCGGTCGAAGCCGAGCCCGTGCCGGAGCCGGAAGTCCTGTATCGGCCCGGCATGACAATGGCGGACGTGGAACGGGCGGCCATCGAGGCCACGTTGCGCGAGACCAAGGGGAATCGCCGCAAGGCGGCCGAGGTGCTGGGGATCGGGGAGCGCACCCTGTACCGCAAGCTCAAGGAATACGCGCTCGCATAGTTGTAAGTGACACTCCGACAAGGTGTTGCATTCGTGTACCCATTGACAGGGTGTGACGCAGGTCACATGTTACGGCGCCCTTATACGCACTCTTTAACTCGCCGCCGCGCCCCGGCCGGATGAGACGTGGACTTTAGGATCGATCCGGGCCTTTGCGTGGCTTGCATGGCGTGTGTGCGAGTGTGCCCCGCCGACGCCGTCGCCGTAGAAGGCACCCAGATCCGAATCGTCGACGAGACGTGCACGCGCTGCGGCCTGTGCCTGCCGGCCTGCCCGCACGACGCGATCAAGGCCTCGGGCGACGTGGCGCGCGCGAGCGAGCTGGCGCTGTCGGGCCGCGCGGCGCTCATCCTGTCGGTCGAATGCGCCGTGTTCTTCTATCCGGCCACGCCGGAGCAGGTGGTGAACGCCTGCTACGCCGCGGGATTCCGCATCGTGCACCGCGGCGTGCTGGGCGATGAGCTGGTGGCCAAGGAGTACCTGTCGCTGTGGGCGGACGAAGGCTGGGGGAGCATGATTCGCTCGACCTGCCCGGTGATCGTGGAGACGGTCCGGACGCAGTACCCGGAGCTGATCCCGTACCTGGCGCCAATTGCGACGCCGATCGCGGCGGAGGCCCGCTACCTGAAGGGGCTGCACGGGGCGGACACGCCGATCGTGTACGCGGGCGTGTGTCTCACCGAGGGCGGCCGGGACGTGGACGCCGCCATCACGTTCGAGGAGCTGGCGGACCTGTTCCGCGACCGCGGCGTGAAGGTCGAGGCCCAGGCGCCCTATTTCACCCGGGTGCCCGAGGAGCGGCGGCGGCACCTGAGCACGGCGGGCGGACTGCCGCTGGAGCTGCTGATGGAGGAAACGCACGCCAGCCGGCGGTTCCGCAAGCTGCGCGGGCTGGGCGGCCTGGAAGCGATCGCCCGGGCGGTGGCGGTGGACCGCATCGACGTGGGGTTCGTGGACATCCTGCCGTGCGAGGGCTGCCTCGACCACCCGCTCCTGGGGCCAGCGAACGAGCTGTTCCGGCGGCGCGAGATCGTGGGGGCGACGGAGCCGGTGCGGGCGCGGGCGCCGGTGGTGGAGGAGACCGTGGCGCGCGGCGTCCGCGTGGGCGAGGCGTTCCCGATCCTGCGCAACGGTCACCGGCCGCCGGCCGAAGCGGTCGAAGCGGTGCTCGAGGAGATCGGGCTCGCACCCAACGGCCGGCCCTGGGACTGCGGCGCGTGCGGCTACGGCACCTGCCGCGCCTTCGCCGAATCGGCGGCGCTGGGCCGGACGACGCTCAAGTCGTGCCCGCCGTATCTCGATAAGGTGGGCCGGCAGGCGCAGCTTCAGGCGGCCGTGGATGGGCTTACGGGACTGGCCACGTATCGGGTGTTGCGCGACCGCCTCGCCAGTGAGGTGGCGCGCAGCGACCGCACGCACGATTCGTTCGCGGTGCTGTTCGTGGATCTGGACAATTTCAAGCAGGTGAACGACCGGTTCGGCCACGAGGCGGGGAACGACGTGTTAAAGAGTACCGCGCGAGAATGCTCGGCGCACATCCGGACGACCGACCTCGCGGCGCGCTACGGCGGCGACGAGTTCGTGCTGGTGGTGGTGCACACCGGGGTGGAAGGGGCGCGGGTGGTGGCCGACAAGGTGCGCACCGGCGTGGAGGTGATGGGGCGGGATCTGGGCTATCCCGAGGGCCTGGTGACGGTGAGCATCGGGGTGGCCGAGCTCGCGCCGGGGCGGGGGGGGGGGCCCGAGCGCGAGGACGTGCTGGTGGCGGCCGACCGCGCGCTGTATCGCGCCAAGGCCATGGGACGCAACCAGGTTGCCACGGGAGCTGAGTGACGTGACGCCATCCAATCCGGCTGAGACTGGGGGGAGCGGCGCGGAAGATCGCGACGCACTGCCGCTCGCGCCCCCGGGCCAGACTCCCGACCCGTGGGGGGTGAGGCGCGCCGAGAACCTGATCGCCGGCCTCACGGGGGTCCTCTCGGCCCGCGTGGTGGTGACACCGCTGGGCGAGGTGAGCGAGATCCACGTGCTCACCTCCAACGACATACAGCCGAAGCAGGTGGTGCGCAACATCGAGTCGGCGCTGATGGCGCAGCTGGGCGTGAAGATCGATCACCGCAAGATCAGCGTGGCCCAGACCGCCGACGTGCGCCCCATCGAGCAGATGCAGGAGGAGGCGGTCCGCACCCGCGCCAAGAAGCGGGTGGTCATCTTCCAGGGGCTTGAGGTGCGGCCCTCGGAGCGGCCGCAGCGCGTGCGGATCCGGGTGCGGCTCTCGTTCGAGGGCAAGGACGCGGAAGCGGAGGAGCAGGGAACCGACACGGTGCGCAACCGCGTGGAGGCGGCGGCGCGGGCCGCGTCGCTCTGTCTCGACGAGCTGTTGCCCGACAACTCCGTGGCGCTCGAGGGGGCGCAGATCATCGAGGCGTTCGACCGCAAGTTCGTGTTCGTGGCGGTGCATGGGCTGGGCGGGCGGGAGGCGCAGCTGCTGACGGGCACGTGCGAGATTCGCGAGAGCCCCGAGCGGAGCTCGGTGCTTGCGGTGTTGGATGCAACTAACAGGTGGGCCGATGCACGCCGTTAGATTGGCCTCTCCGAGCACTGTCATATCACTGTAAGTAGTTGTAAGTCTTGTAGTTAGCAGCATTTCCTGCCGCTGTTGCGTCAATCCAACAAAGGCCCTTGCGCGGTTCCGATTTTGGTGGTATTTCGTGTTCTGTGAGTTTGCCAAAACAGAAGCGGTATTGGGGCACGCAACGCGTGGCGCGCGTCTGTCAGGTCTCGCCGGCGACGGTAGCGAACTGGATCGACCAGGGGCTGCTGAAGGGGCACAAGACACCGACGGGGCGGCGGCGTGTGGACGCGGACGATCTCACGGCATTTCTGCGGGCGCACGACATGGCCGTGCCCCAGGACCTGGCCAACGGCAACGGGCACGCGACGGTAGTGGTGGTGGACGATGATCCCGGCTACCTGGAGGCGCTGGTGCTCACGATCGAGCGGTC
>DATNOR010000013.1:0-14187 GCA_035601235.1 Gemmatimonadales bacterium | reverse complement strand
CGTGGCGCTGCTGTCGCGTCACGCGGTCTTGACGCGGGATCGACGGATCGTGGCCGCGCGGCTCGCGGGCCCCCGCTGGACGCGGGATCTACTGATTGTGCGGCGCCCGGGGACGCCGCTTGGGCCTGCGGCGGCAGCGTTCCGCGACCTACTTCTCACGTCCCGCGCTTAGGCCCTTCTGCCGGGTGCCGCAACTCGTCGTGCGGAGGGGCTTCGAACCGAGGCGAGGCGGAGGGAGTACCGCGTAGAAAAGCCCGTCGCTAAGTTAGGGGGCCGCCACCGTAGCTCAGTGGTAGAGCTCTCGATTCGTAATCGAGCGGTCGTCGGTTCAAATCCGACCGGTGGCTCTTCGAATACAAGAGGCGTCAAGGAAAGACGTCGCGGAGAGACGTCACGAGAGGTCTCTCCTTGACTTCAGCTCACTCGGTCCTCCCGAGGGTGTCATGAGAGTCTCTCGGAGCATCGTCGCCCTGCTGGGTTCCGTCCTGCTTGCCGGCTGTTCCGATTCAACCAGTCCCGCGCCCGCCCCAATCGTCGACTC
Source organism: Gemmatimonadales bacterium (assembly GCA_035601235.1). Taxonomy (GTDB): domain Bacteria; phylum Gemmatimonadota; class Gemmatimonadetes; order Gemmatimonadales; family GWC2-71-9; genus AG41. The sequence continues at coordinate 13,646 of DATNOR010000013.1, read as the reverse complement.
GGTGATGCCCGCTACGGGACCACTCGCCGGGGGGACAAGCGTGACGATCACGGGCAAGAACCTCTCGGGCGTGAACAGTGTGACGATCGGTGGCAAGGAGCTGATCGATCGACATGTCGTGAGCGCGACGATGATTACCGGTACGGCTCCCGCTGCGACCACTGCCGGAGCCACCGATGTCGTGGTGACCGCCGGAACGTCCGGCAGCGGCCGTTGCCCGGGGTGCTATACCTATGTTGGTCTGGCGGTACTCGCCGTTGGCCCCACGGCCAGTCCGGTCAGCGGCGGGCTCACCGTGACGATTACGGGGACCAACTTCGTCGACGTTACCAGTGTGACGATTGGCGGCACCGAGCTGGGTAGCCGCAGCGCGACGAGCACTACGGAGATCACGGGCGTCGCGCCCGCGCTCACGGCAGGACCCAAGGACGTTGTCGTCACGTCGAGCACGTACGGCGGCGGTACGTGCAGCGGCTGCATCTTGTACACGACCGATAACCTGCTCGCCCCACCGATCGCTGCCGGCTCCTATCACACGTGTCAAGTCCAAGCGGGGAGTGCCTCGTGCTGGGGCGATAACCTGTTGGGTCAGCTTGGGAATGGGTCGGCCGTGAACGAGCCTGCGCCGGTTGCCGTGTCGGGTGGGATTGCAGTAAGGGCCATCGGGGTGGGTGGCGCGCACAGCTGTGGTCTCTCAACGGCGGGCGCGGCGTACTGCTGGGGCGGCAACTTCAGTCGGCAGCTCGGAACAACCGGTCCCGACTCTAGCAGCGTGCCGGTGGCGGTATCGGGTGGAATGACGTTCACGTTCCTGGCGGTAGGCGGCGGGCACAACTGCGGTTTGACGGCTGCCGGCAGTGCGTTGTGCTGGGGCGCGGCGCCCGGCAATGGGGCAACGACCAACTTGTCGCTGCCGACCGCAATCCCTGGCGGATTGCGTTTCAGCTTTCTCGCCGCGGGCGGAGGCTTTACGTGCGGCCTCACGCCGGCGGGCGCCGCCTATTGTTGGGGCGGCAACTCAGCGGGGCAGCTGGGTAACGGAACGACTACCGACAGTCCGGTTCCAGTAGCCGTCTCCGGTGGGTTGCGCTTCATCGACATTGCGGTCGGCTCAGAGCACGCCTGCGCCCTGGACGCGAGTGGCGTCGCCTATTGCTGGGGCCGCAACTCGTCGGGCGAACTCGGCACCGGAACCCTCTACACGGGGAGCCTGGTTCCGGTGGCCGTTACGGGAGGTTTGTCATTCAGCGCTCTTGCCGCCGGCTCTAATCACTCGTGTGGAATCGCGACCTCTGGCGCCCTCTATTGCTGGGGCTTCAACAATGAGGGCCAGCTCGGAAACGGATCCATCGCGCCCAGCGGCACTCCGGTCGCTGTGGTGGGTGGTCTCACCTTCACCGCCGTCAGCGCCGGAGGCAGCCATACCTGCGGAGTGAGTGCAGGGGTCACGTACTGCTGGGGGGGCGACCGCTACGGCCAGGTGGGCAATGGGCGAGAGCAGACGTGGACTCCCGCGCCCGTGAGCGGTCTCGATTCGGCAAGCCTCACTCAAGCCGGGCCCTATGGCAACTACAGCTGTGCCCTCACGACCGGCGGTGCTGCGTTTTGTTGGGGCGAGAACAATGGCGGACCGCTTGGCGGCGGAACGGGGAATAGCTCGCTGCCGGTGGCGGTATCCGGAGGACTCAGCTTCACGGCGCTCGCGCCGGCTGGCAATCACAATTGCGGCCTCACCAGCTCCGGCGCCGCTTACTGCTGGGGCTTCGGCATTCTCGGCGAACTTGGTGCGGGTGGCATTCCCGCCAGTAGCGTCCCGATCGCCGTGACCGGCGGCCTGACCTTTGGCGCAATCACCGCTGGGATCCACCACACGTGTGGCCTCACCACCAGTGGAGCGGCTTACTGCTGGGGTGAGAACGCTCTCGGTCAGCTTGGGAATGGCTCCGGCACGAACAGTTCCGAACCCGTGCCCGTTGCAGGCGGCCACACGTTTAGCGCCCTGGCCGCCGGCATCTGGCACACCTGCGGACTCGAAGGGACCGCGGTGTACTGTTGGGGCGACCTCGATGGGCAGAAGAGTACTCCGCAATGGATGAACCCAACCCAGGACTTCGTCGCCATCGCGTCAGGCGGGTGGCACTCATGCGCGCTCACCAGCACCGGCGTGGCGTATTGCTGGGGTATCAACACGAAGGGTGAGCTCGGCGATGGCTCGATCAATTCCAGTTCATCGCCGGTCGCCGTCTCCGGCGGTCTCGCGTTCGCGACCCTGACCGCGGGCGACGAGCATACCTGCGGCGTGACGACGGCCGGAGCAACCTATTGTTGGGGTGACAACACTTACGGGCAACTCGGTAACGGCGTACCAGCACGGAGCATGGTGCCCATCGCGATTCAAGGTGATCCTACCTTCCGGGCGCTCGCCGCGGGTTCGAACCACACGTGTGGCCTGACCGGCACAGGGACGGTGAGCTGCTGGGGGGATGGCTACTTCGGCCAACTCGGGCGAGGGACCTTCGGCTATACCACCGCGCCGGCGCCGATCGCGCCGCTGGCATTGCCCGCCGCACGGTTGACAGCTCTGCGGGCAAGGGCTACGCTAAAGTCATGACGCGCGCGCGCTATTATCGATTTTTTTGGTTTGGTCCCGATGGGGCCGGCGGGCGCGTGTGCGCAGGCGATGGGATGACGCAGTAGCCTGCAGAATGACACGAGCTTACGCGGCCCCGGCTTCCGGGGCCGTTTCTTTTTCCCGTGCCACGGAGCGTTGCATGATCATCGTCCTGCGACCCAATGCGAGCGAGCACGACCTGGACCAGATCGTCGCCCAGGTCACGGCGCTCGGTCTGACCCCGCATGTCTCGCGTGGGGTCAGCCGCACCATCATCGGCTGCATCGGCGACGAAGACCGCCTGCGCGAGGTGCCGGTGCTCGCGTTCCCCGCCGTGGAAACGATCCTCCCGGTCGAAAAGCCCTACAAGCTCGCCGCCCGGGAGTTCGTGGCGCGCGACACGGAGGTGACCTTGGGCGGGGCGGCCGTGGGCGACGGCGCGGTGCACGCCATCGCCGGTCCCTGCTCGGTCGAGGGGCGGGACATGCTGCTCGAGACCGCGGAGGCCGTCAAGGCGGCGGGCGCCGTGGCGTTGCGGGGCGGCGCCTTCAAGCCGCGCACGTCTCCCTACGCGTTTCGCGGCCTCGGCGCCGAGGCGCTCGACCTGCTGGCGGCCGTACGCGAGACGACCGGCCTTCCGGTCGTGACCGAGGTGCTCGACACCCGGCACGTGGCCCTGGTCGCGGAAAAGGCCGATTGCCTGCAGGTGGGAGCGCGCAACATGCAGAACTTCGCGCTGCTCACGGAAGTGGGGGAGAGCGGCAAGCCCGTGCTCTTGAAGCGGGGCATGTCGGCCACGCTCGAGGACCTGCTGCTCGCCGCCGAATACGTGCTGGCGCGCGGCAACGGTCAGGTCATGCTGTGTGAGCGCGGCATCCGCACGTTCGAGCGGGCGCTGCGCAATACGCTCGACATCGGCGCCGTGCCGTACCTGAAGCGCGAGACGCATCTGCCGGTGCTGGTGGATCCGAGTCACGCCGCGGGGCGGCGCGACCTCGTGCCGGCGCTCGCGCTCGCGGCCGTGGCCGCGGGAGCGGACGGCCTGCTGATCGAAGTGCACCCCGATCCCGACCACGCCCGCTCGGACGGGGATCAGTCGCTCAAGCTGGAGGCGTTTTCCGAGCTGATGGACCGCGTGCGGGATGTAGCGGCGGCTGTCGGGAGACGAGTGGCGGAACCAATGACAAGATCCGTTTGACGACGTCGTTAGGCTATCAGTGTCACCTTGTGGCCCTTGGCCTTTAGCGACGCCGCGAGCCCGGTCTTCTCGACCGACTTCATGTACGCCTCGTCGGGGCTGACTTCCTTCTTTTCCACCAGCTCGAGCAGGGCGTCGTTGAGCGTGAGCATGCCGATCTGCTTCGAGGTCTGGATGATGGACGGGATCTGGAACGTCTTCCCCTCGCGGATGAGATTCGAGATGGCCGGCGTCGTGAGCAGGATCTCCCGCGCGGCCACCCGCCCGCCGCCCAGCTTCTTGCACAGGGTCTGCGAGATCACGCCCTTGAGCGACGCGGAGAGCATCACGCGGATCTGCGACTGCCGGTCCGCCGGGAACTGGTCGATGATCCGGTCCACCGTGGACGCGGCGGTGGTGGTGTGCAACGTGCCGAACACGAGGTGACCGGTCTCGGCCGTCTCGATGGCGATCGCGATGGTCTCCAAGTCGCGCATCTCGCCTACCAGCACGATGTCCGGGTCCTCGCGTAGCGCCGACCGCAGCGCCCGCTTAAAGCTGTCGGTGTGCACGCCGACCTGACGCTGCGTGATCACGCACTTCTTGTTCTCGTGCACGAACTCGATCGGATCCTCGATCGTGATGATGTGATCGGTGCGCGTGCGGTTGATCAGGTCGACGAGGCCGCACAGCGTGGTGGACTTGCCCGATCCCGTCGGCCCGGTGACCAGCACCAGTCCCTTGGTCAGGTAGCACAGCTGCTGCACCTCCTTGGAGATGTTCAGCTGCTCGGCCGTCACCACCTGCGCCGGGATCACGCGGAACACCGCCATCGGTCCCTTGCGGTCGCGCGCCGCATTCACGCGGAACCGCGCCAGGCCGCGGATCTCGTAGGCGAAATCCGAGTCGCCCGTCTCCTTCCACTCGCCGCGGTTGCGGTCCGGCATGACCGACAGGAGCATGAGCTCGAGCTGCTCCGAAGACAGCGGCGGCGTATTCTGGCGCTTCATCTCGCCGTGCGTGCGGAACACCGGCGGCTCGCCCACGCGCAGGTGCAGGTCGGACGACGCGGAATGGACCAGGGCTTTGAGCAGCTCGCCCAGCGCGCGCTCGGCTCCCTGATACTGCGCGGCGGCGAAATCCATGGGCAGGCCGGCGGGTGGCTGGTGGCTCGCTGCCGGTGCCGCCGCGGGGCCTCCCGCGACGGCGGGCGCCCGCTGGGCTGCCGGAGCGGGAGGCCCCGCGGTGGCACCAGATGCCCGCTGGGCTGCCGGAGCGGGAGCCCCAGCGGCCGCGGCGGCGGGAGCCACCGGCTCAGCGCGCGAATTGCCGCTCGGCGCCACGACCGCGGTCAGGCGACCCATCTCGGGCACAATCCGCACCCGCACCATACCGCGGTCCGCGATGTACTCGAACTCCGTCTCCGCCTTCTTGTCGATGTGGTCCGCCGCTTCGGACGGGGCCACCTCGACCAGGAGCGCGTAGATGTGCTGGTCGGTGAGCGGCTGCCGGCTCACTTTCCGCGGCTTGCCGTCCTTGACCATCGTGACGGGCTCGTCCGGGAGCAGATAGAGCTGATCCCCGCGCTCGCGGAGCAGGACGTCGACGAAAGGATCGATGCGTGCGGCCATATCAGGGGGATCTCAGGTCAGGGGGCGCGCGAACAGGACGTACGCGCGGTTCACGTAGTGGGTCGCGGCGTGACTCCATACGGCGAAGAACGCTTCCTGGGACGCGTTCAAGTAATCGAGCAGCCGCGCGTGCTGCTTCGGCAGCTCCACGCTCGCCCAGCCACCCAGCGTGGCGCCGCCCGCCAGCACCACCTCCACGCCCAGCGTCCGCGCGGCCGAGAGGCGCGCCGGGTCGGCGATCGGCGCCTGGCGGTCGACCGACAGCGAGACCGTTTGCACCTTGGACACCAGCAGGATCTCGTCGTCTTCGGCGGGGCGGAACGCGAAAAACCCCTCGGGGCGATTCAGCAGCTCGAGCACCGTTTCCGGCCCGTCGTGATGCGGCACGCGCTCCATCACGTAGATCTGCCCGGGGCGCGAGACGCCCTGCGTGAGCAGCAGGCGGGCGGGAATGGGGGTGCGGGGTAACGAAAAATCTGACACAGCGAAATCATAAGGGCGTCACGGGAAAACGTCTAGGAAGAACGTCACGGGAAGGCGCCACGGGACTGACACTGCACGGACGTCGGTGCAGTTCGACCACAGCCGATCTGCTCATCCATGCCGCTGGCGATGGGCCCGCACGCGGTGGTCTGAGCGCCCTCCCGCGCGGCCTGCTCGGTCGCGCCCGCCGCCGTGGCGCAGTTGGTCCGGCCGCGGAACTCCACGCACACACGGCACCGCGTCTTGGCGCGGGCCGTCGTCATCACGAAGAACAGCGCCGCGACGGCGAGCACCGCGGCCAGGCCGTAGAGCGTCGAGCGCCTCATGTCACACAACGTAAGGGGGCCGGGCAGCGTATCGCCACCCGGCCCCCCCTCGCCTCCGCCCGGCGCCGTCGCTAGCGTCCCGCGCCGGCTTTCTTGCGTCCGGGCTCGTGGAACTGCTGCTGCTCCGTCGAGCCCTCCATCGCCGTCACCGACGAGGTTCCCCCCGTCGCGATCTGGGTGATCTCGTCGAAATACCCCACGCCCACGAACTCCTGGTGCCGCACCGCCGCGTAGCCGTCCTTTTCTGAGGCGAACTCGCGGTCCTGGAGGTCGGCGTACGCCGCCATGCCCCGCGCCTTGTAGTCCTGGGCCAGAGTGAACATGCTGTGATTCAACGCGTGGAACGCGGACAGGGTGACGAATTGGAACTTGTAGTCCAGCGCGCCGAGCTCCCGCTGGAATGCGGCGATCTGGGCGGCGCTCAGATGCTTGCGCCAGTTGAACGACGGCGAGCAGTTGTACGCCAGCAGCTTGCGCGGGTACTTCGCGTGGATCGCCTGGGCGAACTTGGTCGCCTCCGCGAGATCCGGCTTCGACGTCTCGAACCAGAGCAGGTCGGCGTAGGGCGCGTACGCCAGGGCCCGGGCGATGGCGGCATCGACGCCGTCGCGCACCCGGAAGAACCCTTCGGCTGTTCGCTCCCCGGTCAGGAAGCGGCGATCGTACTCGTCCGAGTCGCTCGTGAGCAGGGTGGCGCTGTTCGCGTCCGTGCGGGCGATCAGGATCGTCTCCACACCGCACACGTCCGCCGCGAGGCGCGCCGCGACCAGCTTGGTGATGAACTCACTCGTGGGAACGAGCACCTTCCCGCCCAAATGGCCGCACTTCTTCACCGACGCGAGCTGATCTTCGAAGTGCACGCCCGCTGCTCCGGCGTCGATCATGTTTTTCATGACCTCGAAGGCGTGCAGCGGTCCGCCGAACCCCGCTTCGGCGTCGGCCACCAGCGGGGCGAACCAGTAGGTCGAGTGGTCGTCCTTGAGGTGGGCGATCTGGTCGGCCCGTTTGAGGGCGTTGTTGATGCGTCGCAGCAGGGCAGGAACGGAGTCGGACGGGTAGAGGCTCTGGTCGGGGTACATCTCGAGCGCGTGATTGGCATCCGCGGCCACCTGCCAGCCGCTCACGTAAATCGCCTTCAGCCCGGCCTGGACCTGCTGGATCGCCTGGTTCCCGGTGATGGCCGACAGCACGGCGACGTAATCCTCGTCCCGCAGGAGCTCCCACAGCCGCGCCGCGCCGTAGCGCCCCAGCGAGTATTCGATGTCGATCGAGCCGCGCAGCCGGTACACGTCGCCGGCGTTGTACGGTCGTGTGATGCCGTTCCAGCGCGCGTCGTTCGCCCAGGCGCGCTCCAATGCCGAGATCACTGCGTGCTTGTCCATGGCCGCCCCGTCCAGTCGGTCAGTCCAGATAGTCGTACGCCACCGTCGTCAGGAACTCCGCAAAGTCCGCGCCAGTGGTCAGATCGGCCAGAATCCGCGCCGCGAGTGAAAACTGATCGGCGCCGGGGGCCTCCGCACCTACCCTTTCGGGTAGGGAGGCCATCACTTCGGAGAGCGTCTGTTGTATCACGGCGGCATTCACGTAACGCCCGTCCTGCAACCGCGCCCCGTGGCGCTGCCACTGCCACACCTGCGCCCGGGAGATCTCCGCGGTGGCGGCGTCCTCCATCAGGTCGTTGATGGGCACGCACCCGAGGCCGCCCAGCCAGGCCGAGAGATAGCGGACCGCCACGTCCAGGTTGGTGCGCAATCCCTCGAACGTGATCGCGCCCGACGGCGTGGCCAGGAGGTCCTGGGCGGTGACGCGCACGTCGTCGCGCCGACGCTCGATCTGGTTCGCGCCCGGCATGTGGGCGTCGAATATCTCGCGCGCCAGGGGGACCAGCGCGGGATGGGCGACCCAGGTACCGTCGTGCCCCTGCCGCACCTCGCGCAGCTTGTCCTGGCGCACCTTCTCGAGTGCCTCGGCGTTCCGCTCCGGGTCGCGCTTGATGGGAATCTGCGCCGCCATGCCTCCGAGGGCGTGAATCCCGCGGCGGTGACAGGTGCGGATCACCAGCTCGGCGTAGCTCTTGAGGAAGGGCTGCTCCATCGTGACGCGGGCGCGATCGGGGAGCACGCGCTCGGGAAAGCGGCGCAGCTTTTTGATGTAGCTGAAGATGTAGTCCCAGCGCCCGCAGTTGAGCCCGGCGGAGTGATCGCGCAGCTCCCAGAGAATTTCGTCGGTCTCGAACGCCGCGAGGATCGTCTCGATCAGCACGGTCGCGCGGATCGTGCCGCGTGGAATGCGGAGCGCGTCCTGCGCGAAGGTGAAGACGTCGTTCCAGAGCCGCGCCTCCAGGTGACTCTCCATCTTCGGCAGGTAGAAATAGGGACCGCTGCCCTTGGCGATCAGCGCCGCGGCATTGTGATAGAACGCCAGCCCGAAATCGAAGAGCGATGCCGAGATCGGGGCGCCGTCCAGGTGTACGTGTTTTTCGACCAGGTGCCACCCGCGGGGCCGCACGAACAGCGTCGCCGTCTTGGCGGCCAGCGCGTAGCGCTTCCCCTCGGGACTCGCGTAGGAGATCGTGCCGGCGACGGCATCCTTCAGGTTACGTTGGCCGACGACATTGTTCTCCCACGTCGGGGCGTTCGCGTCCTCGAAGTCGGCCATGAAGACGTTCGCGCCCGAATTGAGCGCGTTGATCATCATCTTGCGGTCCACCGGGCCCGTGATCTCCACACGCCGGTCGCGCAGATCGGGCGGAATGGGCGCGACGGTCCACGCATCCTCTCGGATGGATCTGGTGTCGGGCAGGAAGTCGGGCAGGCGGCCCGCGTCGAGCTCCGCCTGACGCAGGCGGCGGCGCTCGAGCAGCTCACGGCGCCGCGGCTCGAAGCGGTGCGCCAGCGCGGCGAGGAAGTCCAGGGCACCGGCGCTGAGGATGTCGTCGCACCCCGACGGCGGAGGCTTGCGGAGCTGGATGGTCGAGTCGATCGCCGGCATGTGGAATATCCCGGAGGCGGGGCTAACCTAACAGTAACCGCACGGCGTAGTTTAGACGACCGACATGCCTACCCGCTTGCTGATTGCCGGCCTCTGCCTGCTCGTCCTGGGGGTCGCGTTCTGTCGCGCGGGCCTGGCGGCGCTCCGCACGAGGCGCTGGACGGGTGGATCCGTGCGCGGCCTGCTGGGCCTGCTGCTCCTGGCCCTCGCCGGGCTCGCCGCCGCGATCAGCGTCGGCCTGCGTGAATACCATGCGTTGACGCTCGAGGTGCTGGCGGCGACGGTCACGACGGAGCCCGTGGGGCCGCAGCGCTTCCGGGTAATGATTGTACTTCCCGACAAGCGTCTCGCCATGTACGACCTGGCGGGCGATGCCCTGTACATGGACGCGCACATTCTCAAGTGGCACCCCTGGGTAAACCTGCTGGGGCTCCATACGTCCTACGAGCTCGACCGGGTGGCCGGCCGCTACAACGCGGTGTCCGACGAGCGCAGCAAGCCGCACACGGCCTATGAGCTGGCGCGGCCCGCCTGGATCGATCTCTTCTGGATCGCGCGACGCCACGTACTCGGCCCCCTGGTGGACGCCGAGTACGGCTCCGCCGCCTTTGTGGCGGGCACGAGACCCGCGCGCTACGAGGTGCGGGTCTCGACGACCGGATTACTGATGCGGCCCGTCCTGCCCTAGCAGCCTCGGGGCTCTCAACCAAGCGTGTCCCGGCGGCATCATACCAGCGTGCCGGAACCTCCGACCCCTGGCCCCCGGCTCCCGGCCCCCGCGACCCGATGCAGGCGGACTCGAGCGATCTCATCCAGCGTGCGCAGCAGGGCGACCAGGCCGCGTTCGAGGAGCTGTATCGTGCGCAGGTGGGTCGGGTGTATGCGCTGTGCCTGCGCCTCACGGCCGATGCGGCGCGCGCCGAAGAGCTCACGCAGGACGCGTTCGTGCGGGCGTGGGAGCGGCTCGCGAGCTTCCGGGGCGAGAGCGCATTTTCGTCCTGGCTGTACCGGCTCACCGTGAACGTGGTGTTCCTGAGCCAGCGGGCAAGCCGGCGGCGCGAGCTGCGGGTGTTCACGACGGACGATCCGGCGGCTTTGGAGCGACCGGTGGACGCGTCGAGTACGGCGGCAGGGGAGTGGGATCTGGAGCGCGCCATCGCGACGCTTCCGCCGGGGGCGCGGGACGTGTTCGTGCTGCACGATGTGGAAGGCTACCGTCATCACGAGATCGCGCAGCTCACGGGGATCGCGGTGGGAACGTCGAAGGCACAACTGTTCCGGGCGCGCCGGCTGTTGCGGGAGGCGTTGAGCAAATGATGTGCAGCGAGTGGGAAACGCGGCTGAACGAGTATGTCGACGGCACGCTCACGGCGGACACGCGGGCGCTCGTCGAGACCCACCTGGCGGGGTGCGCGGGCTGCCGGGCGGCCGTGGCGGAGCTACGCGCGTTAGTCGCCGGCGCGGCAGCGCTCCCCAAGCGCATCGAGCCGGCTCGGGAGCTGTGGACCGGCGTCGCGAACCGTATCGGGAAACGGGAAAGGGGAAAGGGGAAAGGGTGGTGGAGGACGGCACTCGCCGCGGCGGCCGCACTCGTCATCGGCTTCGCCGTGTACCGTCTTCTACCGTCCTCTACCGCCCGTGACGGCCCGGTGGGGGAGGGCTGGGTTGTGGCGCAAGCCGAGTATGAGCAGGCCACCGCTGCGCTGACCAGCGCCCTTGCGCTCGAACGGGACCGCCTCAGGCCGGAGACCGTCGCCCTGCTCGAGCGCAATCTCGGCGTGATCGACGCGGCGATCCGTGAGTCACGCGCCGCATTGGCCCGTGATCCGGGGAACGTGGAGCTGCGCGGACTGGTGGCGTCGGCGGCGCGCGCAAAGGTCGAGCTGCTGCGCTGGGCAACCCGCGTGGCGACCTCCAGCTGAGCATGAGAGGGGACGTGACGCGATACATCGTTTGGCTGGGATTGGGGCTCGGGCTGGCGTTCGCTGCCCGGGGCGCCCTCGGTCAGGCGCCGGCCGCTCGCACCGGGTTCGAGGAGCGCTGGCCGTTCGCCGGCGATGGGTCGGTGCGCATCGTCAATCCCTCCGGCCGGATCCGCGTGATCGGGTGGGACGTGGACAGTCTGGCCGTGTCGGGGCACGGACCAGGGCGACTGACCGCCGCCGGCACCGCCAGCGTGCGCAAGGTCGTCGTCACCGGTCGCGCCGAGCTCGAGGTGCACGTGCCGCGCGGCGCCCGCGTGTGGGTGAAGTCCGCGTCGGCGGACATCGACGTGGTGGGTGTGGACGGGACGCTCGATCTCAATAGCGTAGCCGGCGCGATCCACGTGGTGGGGACGCCCGCCGATGTGACGGCCGAGACGATGGACGGGCGCGTCGAGCTGGCTGGCGGCAGCGGGCGGGCCCGGGTGAAAACGGTGAGCGGCGACATCCTGTTGCGGGGCGCGAGCGTGGACCTGGGGGCGTCCACGCTGAGCGGCACCATCGTGGTGCGGGCGGCAGGATGGCAGCGTGGCGGCACGGGGGTACAGCGCGGCAAGTTCGAATCGGTGACGGGCGACGTCCGGTTCGACGGCGAGCTGGGGCGCGGCGGCATCGTGGAGCTCGAGAGCCAGAGCGGCGCGATCGCGCTGCGGGTGCCCGCCACGAGCGTGGCCGACTTCGATCTGGTCACCATCGGTGGGGCGGTCACGAACCGCCTGACGGCCGCCACGGCAGAGCGGGGCGTGCTGCGGTTCTCGACCGGGGCAGGCGGGGCGCAGGTGACCGCGCGCAGCTTCAAGGGTAGTATCTCGCTCGAGGCCAAGTGACCATCGCGCGAGTCGTCTCCGCCATAAACCTTCCGCGCGCGGCCGGCATCCCACTGGCAACCCGAACCGAGAGGTTGCCATGCTGACTCTGACTCGCGCTCTTGTCCTCGCAGCCCTCACGCTCGCCAAGGGCCCGCCCTGGATCTCGATCGAACTGCCGGTCAACCCGTACGACCAATCCCAGCGCGGCGCGTTCCTGCTGGTGCACTCGTTCCACCACGGGACGGCGATCGGCTATATCGTCACCGGCACCGCCGAGGGGATCGTGAAAGGGGAGCGCCGCACGGTCAAGCTCGAGTTCGCCGAGACCGGGCGGGAAGGCGTATACGCGCTGCGCCAGACCTGGCCGAAGGAAGGCACGTGGACGCTCGTGATCAAGGCCAACCAGGGCCCCGATGATGCGGCCACCGCCGTGGTCGATCTCGGCCCGGACGGCGCGGTGGCGGCGGTGCGAGTGCCCACGATGCAGCGCGGCCAGTGGACGGTACCGGCACCGGTATCGCTGAGCGACGTCGAGGCGGCGCTGCGGGCACGATCTGGTGCGCTGGCGCGACAGTCATGATGTTATCGCGGAGGCCTCGACCGGCTCAGCGGTCGGGGCCTTCGTTGTCATGCCGCCTTCACCCGTCTCTAACACAACCCCGACATAACTCGCGTTGACACCCCTGGGCTCGCTGACCTTCATGGATCCGCCCTGTGGGTTCGCGTCGTATACGTCGTATACCAATCAACAGGAGGCCGTCATGCGAGCACCACTGTTGGGAGGTCTGACCATCGTCGCGTTGCTGGCTCTGGGCAGCTGCAAGGACGATGTGGGGATCACGGTAACGGAGCGGTTCGCGGCGACCCTGTCGGGCGCGAACGTAGTCCCAACCCCTATCACCACCACCGCCACGGGGAGCGCGCAGTTCACCTACGTGGGCGACATCAAGACACTCTTCTTTGAGGTCGACGTCGCCGGGATCGACAGTGTCACTCTGGCCCACATCCACGCGCCTGCCCCGGTTGACAGCAGCGCTGGCGTGGCTTTGAATCTGTACACGACGGGCAAGTCCAAGGGTATTGGGTTCACGGGCGTTCTCTCTGCCGGCGTGGCCGGGGAACTTGGGGCTCCCACGGGTATGACACTCGATTCGCTCCTCGTGCTGATGCGCAACGGACATGCGTACGTGAACGTTCACACTGTTGCTCATCCCGCCGGAGAGATCCGCGGGCAAGTGGTGAAGCAATGAGCCGGGGGGCCGGCCGTGTGGCGCTGGCCGCTGCCTGGCTCGTCGCCGCCTGCGGCGGTGATAAGGGCGGCGGCACGGGGCCCTGCACACCGGGCGCCGCGACCCAGCTCCTCATGAACGGCGGGAACGCGCAGGAGTGGTACTTCAACAACCCGCTTCCTGCGGCGTTGAGCGTCAAGGCGCTGGACGCGAAGAACTGTGCGGTTCCCGGCGTCGTCGTCAACTGGGCGCCCGCGACGGGGGGTGGTGTGGTGAGTCCCACTCAGAGCACCACCAACGCGTCGGGAGTGGCGAGCACAACGGACAGCATCGGATCCTCCAGTCCGCAGACGGTCACGGCGACGTTTACGGGCCTGTCGACTCCCGTGACGTTCACGGTCACGGCC
>DATNOR010000012.1:0-11993 GCA_035601235.1 Gemmatimonadales bacterium | reverse complement strand
TGGATCGCCCGGAGTTGCCGGACAGCGCGATCACCTGTCCCGCCTGCGCCGAATCGCCTTCGCGCACCAGAATGCGCGACGCGTGCCCATACATCGTTTCATAGCCGCCCGTATGGCGCAACAGTACGAACTGCCCGTAGGCGGGATCAGTGCCGGCCGCCTCGACGACGCCGCCGCCCGCCGCGCGCACCGGCGTGCCCGGGGGCACGGCGATATCGATGCCGGGGTGCGACTCCGCCGGATCGCCGGGCCGGACCTGGCCGCGCGTCACGAAGCCGGGGATGTCGAGTGGCCAGTGCGTCGGCTCCGAGGTGCCGCTCTCGTAGCGCAGCGGCGCGGAGGGCGGTCGCGCGCGCACGGCGACGCTGTGCATCAGATCCGGGCTGGCGACGGGCTTGTCGGGGAGCGCCTTCACGCCGAGCATGGCGCGGAGCTCCTGGTAATTCGATTCGGCCCGATTCAGGGCCGCCGCGAGCTGCTGCACGCGGCTGTTCTCCGCTTCCAGGCGCGCGATTTCCCGCTCCAGCCCCGGCACGCGGGCGGCGGCGCGACCGATCGGCCCCGCGAACGCGAAGAACAAGACGATCAGCAAGCCGATTACCAGCGCGCTCCACTTTCCCGCCTCGAAGGCCCAGAGGGGCAGGCGGTACTGACGGGAGGCGAGCTCGCCGTCGGTGTGGACCACGATGGTAACGCGGCGATCTTTGTGCCTCATCCGTCGAACGGCGCACCCAGAATCAGCTCGAGCAGGCGCGCGAGATCGTCGTTGGAGTAGAAGTTGACGTGCAGCTGTCCCTTGCCCTTGGCGCGGAGCGTCACGCGGACGTCGGTGCCGAGCCGGCGCCGCAGCGCGTCTTCGATGCGACGCACTTCGGGCGCATGGCCCTGCCCTCTCTTGAGCCGTGGGCGTCTGACCGGCGCCCGCCCGCCGCGCACCCGGTCCTCGACGTCGCGCACCGACAGTCCGGCGTCGACTGCTTCTTTCGCGAGTGACGTGGCGAGGCGCGCGTCGTCGAGGGCGAGCAGCGCGCGGGCGTGGCCGACCGACAGTCCGCCGTCGTGCAGCAGTGCCAGCACGGCCGCCGGGAGCTTGAGCAGCCGGAGCGCATTGGCGACGGTGGAGCGATCGCGCCCCACCGCGTCCGCGACGTCCTGCTGTGTCAGGCTGAACTCGGCGATGAGCCGCTCGTAGCCGCGCGCTTCGTCCACGGGGGACAGATCGTCGCGCTGGAGGTTCTCGACCAACGCCAGCGTCAGCACGGTGCGGTCGTCCACCTCGCGCTTTACGGCGGGGATCTTCTCCCAGCCGAGTGCCTGGCAGGCGCGCAGCCGCCGCTCGCCGGCGATCAGCTCGAACCCGCCGTTGGCGCCGCCGGGGGCTTGCCGCACCACGACCGGCTGCAGCAGACCCGCTTTCCGGATCGAGGCGGTGAGCTCGTCCAGCGCGGCCGGATCGACGTCGCGGCGCGGTTGATAGGGGTTGGGGCGGATGTCGGCGATGGCCAGCTCGACGAGACTGCCTTCGCGCTGCGCTTCCTCGCGCGTTGGTCCCAGCAGAGCTTCGAGGCCTCGGCCGAGACGACGGCGACTCGTGATGGTTTCCGTCATGCGGGCACCTCCGGCAGCGGTTCGGCAGCGGGCGGAGCAGGGGAGGCGGAGGCGGCGGACGCGGCCGTCACGCCGCCGCGTTCGACGCGCCGGATGAGCTCCTGTGCCACTGCCAGGTAGCTCTTGGCGCCCACCGACTGCACGTCATACAAAAGGATGGGTTTTCCGAAACTCGGCGCCTCGGCCAGGCGCACGTTGCGGGGAATGGTGATCGCGAACATCTGGGACCCGAAGTACTCCTTGGCTTCGTCCGCGACCTGCCTCGAGAGGTTGAGCCGGGCGTCATACATGGTCAGGAGCGCGCCGTCGATTGCCAGGGCGGCGTTGAAATTCCGCTGCACCAGCTTGATGGTATTGAGCAGCTGCGACAGACCCTCGAGCGCATAGTACTCGCACTGGATCGGGATGAGGACGCTGTCGGCCGCCGTGAGCATGTTGAGCGTCAGGAGACCGAGCGACGGCGGACAGTCGACGATGACGTACTGGTACTGATCACGCAGGTCGCGCAGGGCGCGGCGCATCACCGTCTCCCGCGCTTGCTTGTTGACCAGCTCGACCTCGGCACCGACCAGGTCCTGCGTCGCCGCCACGACGTCGAGATACGGGAAGTGCACGTGGGTGAAGCGTGCGTCGGCGAGCGCCCGGCCATCGAGCAGCGCGTCGTACAACGAGTACCTGATGCGGTCGCGCTCGATGCCCACGCCGCTCGTCGAGTTGGCCTGGGGATCGGCATCGACCAACAGCGTTTTGCGCTCCGCGGTCGCGAGCGAGGCCGCGAGATTCACGGCGGTGGTCGTTTTGCCAACGCCGCCTTTTTGATTAGCGATCGCGATGACGCGTGACATCTCTATAACGCGTTGAAAATAAATGTTTTATACTGTTACACCGTTGGAATGGCCCCAATATACGGAGCTGGAGGAGTGGCGTAAAGGCCGAGTTTCACGTGAAACCGATGCCACGTTTCACGTGAAACACCCGCCACGACGCTAGGGTTACGCTACCCGTCGGCGCCAGCGCGCCGTCTCTACCACGAGATTGTGCAGGTCACTCGGCGACACGCCGGGAATGCGCGCCGCCTGCGCCAGCGACGTCGGGCGGATGCGATCAAGCTTCTGTCGCGCCTCGGTCGCGAGGCTCTTGAGCTCGAGGTAGGGAAGCTCCAGTGGGAGCGCGAAGGCGGCGAGCTCGGCCAGCCGCGCCGCCGCTTCCCGCTCGCGTGCGAGATAGCCGTCGTACTTGAGCTCGATCTCGGCGCTCGCGATGGCGTCGACATTCGCCGGGAGCGCCACGCCCGCCGCGGCGAGCAGCGCGCCCAGCGACGCACCGGGCCGGCGCGCGACCGTGGCCACGCGCTCGGGCTCCGTCAGCGTGGTGCCGGTGGGAAGGAGCACCGGCGCTGCCGCGGCGGGCGCGATCGTCGTAGCGCGGGCTGCGGCAAGCACGCCGTCTTCATCCGCCCGCCGCCGCTCTGCGGTGCGCAGCTCCGCCGCGCTCAACAGCCCGAGCCGCTCGGCCAGAGGGGCGAGCCGTCGCAGCGCATTGTCCTGTCGCAGCAAGAGACGGAACTCGGAGCGCGACGTGAACAGCCGGTACGGCTCGTCCACGCCGCGAGTCACCAGGTCGTCCACCAGGACGCCGATGTACGCGGCGTCCCGCCCGAACAGCACGGGCTCCTGGCCGCGCAGCCGGCGCACGGCATTGATGCCCGCCACCACGCCCTGGCCGCCCGCTTCCTCGTAACCGGTCGTGCCGTTGATCTGCCCGGCGAAGAACAGCTGCTCCACCGCCTTCGTCTCGAGCCAGGGCGTGAGCTGCGTGGGCGGATAGTAGTCGTACTCGATCGCGTAGCCCGGGCGGGTCATGCGCGCGCGCTCGAGCCCCGGCACGGCCCGCAAGAATTCGAGCTGCACCGGTACGGGCAGGGAAGTGGACAGCCCGTTCACGTACAACTCGTGAGTGTCGAGACCCTCGGGCTCGAGGAACACCTGGTGCCGCTTGGCGTCGGGGAACTTCACGATCTTGTCTTCGACCGAGGGGCAGTAGCGCGGCCCGCGCCCGCTGATGGCGCCCCCGTACAACGCGGACTCCTGCAGGTGGGCGCGGACGATCGCCTGCACTGCTTCACCAGCCCACGTGATCCAGCACGGCACCTGGCGCGGCAGCGCCGCGCGCTCGTAGAACGAAAAGCGGTATTCGTCCCCGTCGCCGTCCTGGCGCTCGACCTTGGACCAGTCGACGCTGCGGCCGTCGACGCGCGGGGGCGTTCCCGTCTTGAAGCGCAATGTTGTAAGTCCAAGTGACTCAATGTGTTCCGCGATGGCTACGGCCGGGGAATCGCCCGCGCGACCAGCCGGGATCTGCGTGTCGGTGCCGAGGTGAATGCGCCCGCGCAGAAAAGTCCCGGCCGTGAGGACCACGGCGCGCGCACGAATGCTGCGCCCGTCTGCCGTCACGACGCCCGACGCGCGTGCGCCGTCCAGAAGCAGTTCGCTCACCATCCCCTGAGCGAGCTCGAGCGTGGGGAACCCCTCGAGCAGCGCGCGCACGGCGCGGCGGTACAGCGTGCGATCGCACTGGGCGCGTGGGGCCCACACGGCTGGTCCCTTGGAGCGATTGAGCATCCGGAACTGAATGGTGGCGCGATCGGTGGCCCGCCCCATGATGCCGCCGAGCGCATCGATCTCCCGCGCCACCGTGCCCTTCGCGATGCCGCCGATGGCGGGATTGCACGACATCTGGCCGATGGTGTCGAGGTTGGACGTCAGCAGCAGGGTCCTGGCACCGAGGCGGGCGGACATGACGGCGGCTTCGCAGCCGGCGTGGCCGGCGCCCACCACGATCACGTCATAGTCGAAGGGCATAGGAGAAAAAGGTACTAGGCCAGACGGCGAGACGGATAGACGGGTAGTGGCTCCCAGGGTCTAGGAGCGAGGTTGTCTCGTGGCGCTGTCTGTGATCTTCCGGAGCAGGCCGTAGAGGGTCTTGCTCGTTTCGGTGGCGAGGGCCTCGAGTCGACCAAAGTCCGCCGGACGGAGGTAGCCGAGTGAGTGGGCCATCCCCAGCATCGTTTCCACCTCTGCGAGTGAGCCTCGTGCCGTGTCAAGGTAGCGGCGGAATTCTCGGCTGCCCCGCTTCGCGCTGCCCTCTGCGATGTTCAGAGGAACGCTGTACGCGGCGCGGCGCAGCTGGTCGGCGAGCGACTGCTGCTCGAAGTCGGGGAACTCGCGCGAGGCCCTGACGCATTCCACGGCGAGGCGCTCCGCGTGCTCCCATGCTTTGAGATTCCTATAGGGAGGCATGGTGGCAGTATAGCGATGCAGGGAGCGGGGCGCGTAACCACTTCGTTGCGGTCAGTACCATTCCTACACACGACCTACTGGCATCCGCTACCCGTCTCGCCGTCTACCCGTCTGCCCTTAGGTCGCCGTCTCGCCGTCTACCCGTCCGTCCTAGGCGGTCCTCACCCAGCGCACCAGTTCCTTGAGATTTGGCCGCTTGCCTGTCATCAAGATGCCCACCCGATAGATCCGTGCCGCTACCCACGTCACCCCCCCGATCGCTGCCACCAAGATGGCCAGCGAGAGCGCCAGCTCGGACACCGGCAGATTCCCCGCGGCCCACCGCACCGGCATGGCGACAGGTGAGCTGAACGGGATGAGCGAGAGCGTCACGGCCAGGGTCGAGCCCGGGTCGTTCAGCATGGCGAACATGCTGATGAACGACAGGACGAGCATCCAGGCCACGGGCTGCTGTGCCTGGCGCGCCTCCTGCTCGGTGGACGACATGGCGCCAACCGCCGCGAACATCGCGGAGTACAGAAAAAAGCCGCCGAGGAAATACGCCATGAAGACCGCGAACGTGGCGCCGGTCACATGCGGCATCTGGAACAGCTCGTCCGCCGCCGCATCGCCTGTCGCGAGGGACGCCCGACGCGCCAGCAGCAGACGGCCCGCCACCCCCCAGATGAGGAACTGGAAAATCGACACCGCCCCGACGCCGAGCACCTTGCCGAGCAGCAGCTGGAAGGGACGCAGCGACGACACCAGCACCTCCACGATGCGGGTCGTCTTCTCCTCGAGCACCGAGCTCATCACGTTGATGCCGTACAGCAGGATCGCCGTGTAGAGGATGATCCCCATGAAGTAGGCGAGCGAGAACGACTGCGCCGCGCTCTCCCCGCACGTCGTGCCGCGCGAGATCTTGCACGTCTCGAGGTGCAGCGGAATGCTCGCGCGGGCCACGAGCTCGGGATCCACGCCGGCCCGCTGGAGCCGGACCACCGTCAGGGCCTCGCCGACGGGGCGCTGCAGGGCGCCCTTGCCGGCAAACACGTTCGCGCCGCGGTACTCCACCTTGCCGGAGTCGAGCGCCGCGTCCGTGACGATCAGGAACCCGTCCAGGCGTTTGGCCCGCACTAGCGCGGTCAGGGAGTCGATCACGCCGGGAGCCGCCGGGACTTCGATCGCCCAGCTTCCGCTCCGGCCGAGCTGCTCGGCGATGCGGGCTCCCACCTCGGTCGCGGTGGCGTCGACGATCGCGATCCGCTTCAACCCGCCCCCGCGCCCCAGCTGCCCGGAGAGGAAGAAGACGACGCCGAACAGCACGGGGCCGAGCAGCGCCCCGACCCAGAACCACCGCGTCCGCACCCGCTCCACGAACTCGCGCCGCACGATCGCCCAGATCTTACGCATCGGGTCGCACGCCGGCCTGCGCCGCCTCCGGGCCGACCAGATCGATGAAGATCTTCAGGAGCGATGGCTCGCGCAGCTCGAAGCGCGCCAGCCGCGCCCCCGACGCCACCAGGTCGCGCAGGACGCGCTGGGGGTCGGCCCCGGGGGCGAGCTCGACCTCGGCGTATTGACCGTAGTCGTCGACTTTTTTCACGAGCGTTGCGTCGGCAAACACCCGTGCCGCCGCGCCGACGCTGCCGTCGAACTCGACGACGAGATGGTGTCCGCCCCGGGTGCGCTTGATGTCGCCCAACGGGCCGTCCACCAGCTTTCGCCCGCGCGCGATGATGCACACGTGCTCGCACAGCTTCTCCGCCTGTTCCATGATATGGGTCGAGAACAGGATGGTGGCGCCGCGGGCGCGCAGCTCGAGGACCGTGTCCTTCATCACCTGGGCATTGACGGGATCGAGGCCGGCGAACGCCTCGTCCAGCACCACCAGGGCGGGCTCGTGCAGGATGGTGGAGATGAACTGCACCTTCTGTTGCATTCCCTTCGACAGCTCGTCGATGCGGCGCATACGCCACTGCGCCAGGCCGAGCCGCTCGAGCCAGTCGCCGGCGCGCTGGCGCGCGCGTCGCCGCTCCATCCCTTTCATCTCGCCAAGGAACACCAGCACGTCGAGCACGCGCATCTTGCGATACAGGCCGCGCTCCTCGGGGAGATAACCGATCCGCTCGGCGTTGCTGCGGCCCCCGGCCGGCGCGCCGAACAGGCGGACCGAGCCGGCATCGGGCTGGATGATGTCCATGATCATGCGGATCGTGGTCGTCTTGCCGGCCCCGTTGGGACCGAGCAACCCGTAGATGACGCCGGTGGGCACGGCGAGCGACAAGTCGTCGACGGCGGTGTGGCCGGCGAATGCCTTGCGGACCCGATCGAGCACCAGGATCGGGGTCGCAGCGGGGACAGGGGACGTC
Source organism: Gemmatimonadales bacterium (assembly GCA_035601235.1). GTDB lineage: Bacteria > Gemmatimonadota > Gemmatimonadetes > Gemmatimonadales > GWC2-71-9 > AG41. The sequence goes on along the minus strand of DATNOR010000012.1, from coordinate 4,735 downwards.
ATGGGTGCGAGGCTAATGTAGCCTCGTCACGCCTTCACCGCGTCCGTCAACGCATTCCAGGGAAGCAGGGCACACTTGACGCGCACCGGAAACTTGGAGACGCCGGCCAGCGCCCGCAGCTCGCCCAGTGCCTTGTCGCACGCGGCGGCTTCGTCGCCCTGCATCATGGCGCGCATGCGGTCGGCCAGCGCGAGCGCCTGCGGGACCGACCGGTCCTTGAGGAGCTGCGTCATCATGGACGCGGCCGCCTGGCTGATCGAGCAGCCCCGGCCGATGAAGCGCGCCTCCTTGATGACGTCGCCGTCCACGCGCAACTGCAGATCGATCTCGTCCCCGCACAGCGGGTTGTTCAGCGACACCGAGTGCGTCGCGTGGTCCAGCGTCCCCTTGTTGCGGGGGCGCCGGTAGTGATCGAGGATCAGCTCCTGGTAGAGGGCGGTGAGCTGCGGATCAGGCGGGGACGTATCCAAACAGCGCTCCCGCCTTGACGAGCGCGCCGGCGAGGGCGTCGACGTCGTCCATTCCGTTATACAGATAGAACGAGGCGCGCGCCGTAGCGGAGACGCTGAGCCGCCGCATCAAGGGCTGCGCGCAGTGGTGTCCGGCGCGGATGCAGATGCCGTCCTGGTCGAGGATGGTCGCGATGTCGTGCGGATGGATGTCGCCGTACGTGAACGAAACCACGCCCGCCCGGTGGTCGCGCGGGCCGTACACCGTCACGCCCTCGATCTGCGTGAGGCGCTCGATCGCGGCCGCCGCGAGTGCCTGCTCGTGCTCGGCGATCCGCTCCGGGCCGATGCGCTCGAGGTAGGCGATGGCCGCCGCGAGTCCGACCGCTCCTTCCACGTTCGGCGTGCCGGCCTCGAACTTGTGAGGAATCTTGTTGTAGGTCGAATGATCGTCCCACACGCGTGAGATCATCTCGCCGCCGCCGTGGTAGGGCGGCATGGCGTCGAGCAGCTCCGGCTTCGCTACCAGCGCCCCCGAGCCCATCGGCCCGAGCATCTTGTGGCCCGAGAGGGCGTAGAAGTCGCAGTCGAGCGTCTGCACGTCGACCTTCAGGTGCGGCGTGGACTGCGCCCCGTCGACGACGACCACCGCGCCGACCGCGTGCGCCAGCCGGGCGAGCTGCGCGGCGGGATTCACGGTGCCGAGCGCGTTGGAGACATACGGGAACGCGACGATTTTGGGTCGCCGCTCGAGCGCGCGCCCGTAGTCGGAGAGGTCGATGCGCCCGTCCCCGGTGATCTCGACCATTCGCAGCGTGGCGCCCTTCTCCTGACACAGCATCTGCCACGGCACGAGGTTCGAGTGGTGCTCCATGGCCGTCACGACCACGCTGTCGCCGGTGCGCACGTGGGCGCGGCCGTAGGCGGCGGCCACCAAGTTGATCGCCTCCGTGGTGCCGCGCGTAAACACCACGCCCTCCGGCGCCCAGGCGTTGACGAATCCCGCCAGCCTGGTGCGCGCCGCCTCGTACGCTTCCGTGGCGCGAATCGCGAGGTCGTAGGCCCCGCGATGCACGTTGGCGTTGGTGGTCCGGTAGTACTCGGTGATGGCGTCGAGCACCGCCTGCGGCTTCTGGGTCGTCGCCGCGTTGTCGAGATAGACGAGCGGGTGACCGTTCTCCCGCTGCGCGAGCAACGGGAAGTCGGCGCGCAGGCGGGCGACATCGAGCATCAGGCGAGCCGCTCGCGGATCCATTGTTCGAGCCGCTCACGCACGGCGGGGTGCCGCATGCGGTCCAGGATCTCGGCCCCAAAGCCGTACGTCAGGACACTGCGGGCCGCGTCGGGCGAGAGCCCGCGACTGCGGAGGTAAAAGAGCTGCGTCGGATCGATCGGTCCCACCGTGGAGCCGTGGGTGCACTTCACGTCGTCCGCGTAGATCTCGAGCTGCGGCTGGCTGTCGGCGCGCGCTTCGGTTGACAGCAACAGGTTGTTGTTGGTCTGCTTCGAATCGGTGCGCTGCGCCCCCGGCCGCACGATGATGCGCCCGTTGAACACGCCGTGCGCCCGCCCGGCGAGAACGCCGTTGAAATACTCGTGGCTGGCGCAGTGCGGCTGGGCATGGTCGATCACCGTGTGGTGGTCAGCGTGCTGGGCGGCGCTCAACAGGTACAACCCGTTGAGCACGAGCTCTGCGCCCGCGCCGGCCAGGACGGTGGTGATGTCGTGACGGGCCAGCGCGGCGCCGAGCGTCACGACGTGCACTCCCAGGAAGCTGTCGCGTTCCTGTCGCGAATGTGTCGTTGCGATCTGGAGGCCCTGAGGGCCCTCCCGCTGCACCCGATACAGCTCGGCGCGGGCGGCTTCGCCCACCACAATCTCGGTGACCGCGTTGCTCCAGTACATGTCGTCCCCGAGCCCCGCGTACGTCTCGACCACCGCGGCTCGGGCGCCCCGCTCGATCACGATGAGACTGCGGGGATGCGACACGGTCGGGCCGTCGGCAGCGGGCCCGCCACTCGAGAGGAACAGCAGCTCGAGCGGTTGCTCCAGGGTCACACCGGCGGGCACGAGCACGAACGCGCCGTCGGCGAGGAACGCCGTGTTGAGCGCCGCAAACGGGCTGTCGTGCCAGCGCGCGTGGCGCGCGAGGTGCGCTCGCGCGAGCTCGCCGCTCACTTCGCTTTTGAGGGCGGCGGCGAGACTGGTCGCCTGGACGCCGGCCGGCAGCCCGGCGCCCGACGAGAGGCCCGGCACGTGACGTCCGTTCACGAAGACGACGCGCGGACCCACCCCGACACACAGCGGCTCGATGTCGGAGGGTGTGGGAAGCGGTGGGCGGGGAGCATGCGCGAGAACGAAACGCCGGTCCGCGATGGCCGCGACGCTGGTGAAGCGCCACTCCTCCTGCTTCGTGGTGGGGAAGCCCAGCTCCGCGAAGCGCGCGATCGCGCCCTCCCGGATCTGCTTGAGCCACGCGGGCGCCCCGGCGGCGCCGTTGCCCGCGAACGCCTCGAAGTCGGCGAGGTAACGGTCCGCGACGCTCACGCCACCGCCGCTTCCGTCCGGAGCCAGTCGTACCCCTTCTCTTCGAGCTCGAGCGCCAGGTCCTTGCCGCCCGACTTGACGATCCGGCCGGCCGCCAGCACGTGCACGACGTCGGGCTGGATGTGCGTGAGGATGCGGTAGTAGTGCGTCACCAGCACCGTGGCGTTGTCGGGACGGCGCAGCTTGTCGACGGTCTGGGCCACCGTCTTCAAGGCGTCAATGTCGAGCCCCGAATCGGTCTCGTCGAGGATCGCGAGCTTGGGATCGAGCACCGCGAGCTGCAGGATCTCGTTGCGCTTTTTCTCCCCGCCCGAAAACCCGTCGTTCACGGGGCGCGTCAGGTAGCTCGAGTCCCAGCCGATCGCTTTGAGCTTCTCTTCGAGCGCGTCCATGAATTCCACGGGCCCGAGCTCCTCCACGCCCTTGTGCTTGCGGATCGCGTTCACGGCGGCGCGCAGGAAATACGCGTTGGTGATTCCGCGGATCGCGACGGGATACTGGAACGCGAGGAACACACCCTCGCGGGCCCGCTGCTCCGGAGCCATCGCGAGCAGGTCCTTGCCCTCGTACCGCGCCTGCCCGGCGGTGACCGTGTACGCCGGATGTCCGGCGAGCACCTGGGCCAGCGTGCTCTTCCCCGAGCCGTTCGGCCCCATGATCGCATGCACCTCGCCGGTCCGCACGGTCAGGTCGATCCCTTTGAGGATCTCGCGGCCCTCGACCGACGCATGCAGGTCGGTAATCTGCAGCAACACGTTTCCCGTCTCCCGTTTCCCCTTTCCCGTCATCCCACGCTCCCCTCGAGACTGATGCCGAGCAACCGCTGCGCCTCGACCGCGAACTCCATCGGCAGCTCCTTGAAGACTTCCTTGCAGAAGCCGTTCACAATCATCGAGACGGCGTCCTCGGCCGACAGCCCGCGCTGCTTGGCGTAGAAGATCTGGTCTTCCCCGATCTTCGAGGTCGAGGCCTCGTGCTCCATGATCGCGGTGCTGTTGCGCACGTCGATGTACGGGAACGTGTGCGCCCCACAGCGATCGCCGATCAGCATCGAGTCGCACTGCGAGTAGTTGCGGGCCTGCTCGGCGCCCTTGAGGATCTTCACGAGCCCGCGGTAGGTGTTCTGGCCGCGCCCCGCCGAGATCCCCTTCGAGACGATGGTCGAGCGGGTGTTCTTGCCCATGTGGATCATCTTGGTGCCCGTGTCGGCCTGCTGCCGATGGTTGGTCACCGCCACCGAGTAGAACTCGCCGATCGAGTCGTCGCCCTGCAGGATGCAGCCGGGATACTTCCAGGTAATCGCCGACCCGGTCTCCACCTGGGTCCAGGAGATCTTGGAGCCCCGGCCGCGACACGCGCCGCGCTTGGTCACAAAGTTGTAGATCCCGCCCCGCCCCTCTTCATCGCCCGGATACCAGTTTTGAATCGTGGAATACTTGATCGTCGCGTGGTCGAGCGCCACCAGCTCCACCACGGCCGCGTGCAGCTGGTTCTGGTCGCGCACCGGTGCGGAGCAACCCTCCAGATAGCTCACGTGGCTCCCCGCGTCCGCGACGATCAGCGTCCGCTCGAACTGGCCGGTCGACTCCGCGTTGATCCGGAAGTAGGTGGACAGCTCCATGGGGCAGCGCACGCCCTTGGGCACGTACACGAACGAGCCGTCCGTGAACACCGCGGAATTGAGCGCCGCGAAGAAGTTGTCGTTGTACGGGACCACGGAGCCGACATACTGCCGCACC
>DATNOR010000011.1:0-26718 GCA_035601235.1 Gemmatimonadales bacterium | reverse complement strand
TCGGAGATGGATCCGGACTTTCAGCCCGGGGGTGCCCTGATGGACAAGCTGGCCAGCGCGATCGACGAGTCGCGCGCGCGCATCAGTCAGGACTTGATCCTGTACCGCACGCAGCGGCCGGTGAAGAAGCTGGCCGGCCGGATCGCGGTCATCGTGGACGGCCAGGTGGCGTACCCGTGGAGAGTCCTGGCGGCAGCCAAGGCGGCCGAGCAGCTGGGTGCCAAGCAGGTGGTGATCGCCACGCCGGTCGCGAGTCAGGCCGCGGCGGAGCGCATCGCCGCCCGGGGCTACGAGTTCGCGTGTCCCACGGTGGTGATGGATGCCGGCGGGCATCCCGCGCCCTACGGCGACGTGTCAGGCGAGACGCCCGAGCGCCTGCGGAGCATCATGATCGCGCATCAGGCGGCATGAGATGGGGTGAGGCGTTGTCGGGTGAAGCGTTGTCGGGTGAGGCGTGCCGGATGATGCGTGGTCGGGTGTAGCGTTGTCGAGTTAGGCGTTGTCGAGAGAGGCGTTGTCGAGTGAGGCGTTACCGGCAACGCCCTATCCGACAACGCCCTATCCGACAACGCCTCACCCGGCAACGTTTCATCCCAGGTCTACCATTCCCCGCTCCAGCCACCGATGCTCCCCGGCGAGCGTCTCCTGGGCCACGCGGTAGGCCCGCGTGTCCGCATTGTGACCGAGCTCCCGGAACTTGACGTGCACGCGCGCGCGCGCCTGGCGGCAAAACAGGTCGGCCAGCTCCACGGCGCGGCGGCCGGCGGCGGGATCGTGCTGCAGCAGCCACTGCGCGCGCGCGCACGCGGCCGCCATGGCGAACAGCTCGGCTCCCACGTCCACCAGCCGGAACAGCACGGACTGGCGGTACTCGAGCTTGGGCCCGAAGCGCACCATGGCGTGGAACACGCCCCGCGCCAGGCGCCGGGCGCCGCGCTCCACCGCCCGCAGGTGCCGGGCGAGCGGTCCGAATTCCCCGTACTTGGGCCAGAATCCCCAGCCCAGCCAGCGGGACGGATACCACCAGGCGTAGAACAGGCCTGCCCGCACCAGCCCGCGCAGCCGCTGCGCGAGCGTCTTACCCGGCAGCACCACGTCGCCCGCCACCTGGAGGTGCTTGTCCACCGCCTCCCGGGCGATGAACAGGTGCATGATCTCGCTCGACCCCTCGAAGATCAGATTGATGCGAAAGTCGCGCATGATGCGCTCGACCGCCACGGGCCGTTCTCCCCGGGCCCGCAATGAGTCGGCCGTCTCGTAGCCGCGGCCGCCGCGGATCTGGACGGTGTCGTCGATGATACGCCAGCCCGCCTCGGAGTTGTACAGCTTGGCGATCGCCGCTTCGAGGCGGATGTCGTAGCCGCCGCGGTCCGCCATGGCGCCGCACAGCTCCGCCACCGCTTCCATCGCGAACGTGTTGGCCGCCATGGCGCCGATCTTCTGCGCGATGGCGTCGTGCTTGCCGATGGGACGCCCCCATTGGACGCGCTCGCTCGACCAGCGACGCGAGATCTCGAGGCAGCGCTTGCCGGCGGCGACCGACGAGATGGGGAGCGTCAGGCGTCCGGTGTTCAGCGTGATCAGGGCGAGCTTCAACCCCTTGCCTTCGCCCCACAGTACGTTCTCGCGCGGCACGCGCACGTTCTTGAACGAGATCACGCCGTTGTAGATGGCCTTGAGCCCCATGAAGTGGCAGCGGTGCTCGACCTTCACGCCGGGCCAGGCGGTCTCGACGATGAACGCCGTGATCTGCCGCTTTTCCTTCCCGTTGACGGTCTTGGACGGCGTCCGCGCCATCACGACCATCAGCTCAGCCTTGGTGCCGTTGGTGCACCACAGCTTCTCCCCATTCAGGATCCACGCCTTCCCGTCCTCGCTCGGCGTGGCCATGGTCTCCATCGCGGCGGGATCGGAGCCGACGCCCGGCTCCGTCAGCGCGAACGCGGAGATGGCTCCCTTGGCGAGGCGGGGCAAGTACCGCTGCTTCTGCTCTGCGGAGCCGAACATCTTGAGCGGCTGGGGCACGCCGATCGACTGGTGTGCCGAGAGGAGCGCGGTGATCGAGCCGTCGATCGAGGACACCAGCGCGATGGCGCGCATGTAGGAGAGCTGCGACAGGCCGAGCCCGCCGTATTCCCGGGGAATCTTGATGCCGAACGCGCCCAGCTCGCGCAGGCCCTGAATCACCGCCTCGGGGATTTCGCCTTCACGGTCGATGCGATCCGAATCGACGTGCTCCCGCAGGAACCGCTCGAGCTTCTCGAGGAAGGGTTGGGCGCGGCGGATCTCCTCTGCATCCTGCTCGGGGTAGGGGTGCACCAGGTCGAGCCGCAACCGGCCCAGGAACAGATCGCGGACGAAACTCGGCGCGGCCCACTCCTGCTCGCGCGCGGCTTCGGCGACTTCGCGGGCCTCGTCGGCGCTGACCTTGCGCTCGGGTGCGGTAGCGGTGGTGGCCATGGTCTCAATCTAGCCTGTGAGCCCTCGGGAGAGCAGGCTAGGCAGGGCATCGCTCGCCGGCAGAGGCTCCGGCGCTGCGCTGGGCACCCCCAGCGCCAGCAGCGCTGCTACGCGCTTCGGAAGACGCGGATGGGAACTCACCAATTCTGCTCTTCGAATCCAAAAACCGCGGTCGCTGTCCGCCTGCTTGGCGAACTCTTGGGCATTCACGTGCCTGTGGAGCCAACTCCCGGCCGCAAGCACCAGCAACCCGTCTATCGCGCCGTCCGGTGCGCAGTACGCCCCGACGCGGTCGCAGGTGTATTCGCACGCACGCGAGTAGGCAGGACCCAGATAGGGGACGAAGCGCGCCGGCGCGATCAGCCACCGCCACCGTAGGTGCCCACGCCAGTGGTGTCCAAGCTCATGGCCGACGACAAAGCTCAGGGCCTCCTGTCCGCGCCGCACCGCCAGGGCGAGGATGTCCGCATTGACGATGACGAACTTCCGCCCAAGCAGCTTCGTGGCGAAGGCGTTGAGGATCCCACCTGATTCCAGAACGTAGACCGTGGGTGAGTAGGTGAGCCCAAGCTGTCGCGCGTGAGCGTTCACCATTTGTTGAAGGAACGGGAACTGTCGCTCAGTCACGAGCACGCCGTTGCCGCGGATGCGCCCGAGAGCGAAGGCGTGAGCAACGAAGCCGCCGAATGCCAGAAGAACGCCGTAAAAGAGGAACACGCCGCCCGTGGACGCATCTGAGAGTGCTACGGTCACGAGGCTACCGTAGAGCAGCAGGCTGACGAGGAGCATGACGGCGAACAAGACACGTTCTCGCCCGTACACGAGCTCACCCATGGGCAGACGACGGGCTTCCATTGATCCTCCTTGATTAGCATTCGAGTGCCTCAAGAATGACGCCACCCTTGCGCCCGCACTAGGGCGTTTTTGCGGCACGGCCCGTCGGAAATGCGACAAGCGCCGCCCCTGGCGCACGTCTTGACATGGACTTGAGCAGGGGGAGATTCGCCTCGCCCCGGAAGGAGGACCGATGCATCGCGGTTTCGTCCTGTTCGCCACGCTGGCCGTCGCCCCGCCCGCCTGGGCGCAGGCACGCCCACCCGCCCAGGCCGTGCCGCCGGTCCTCATTAAGGCCGGCCGCCTGATCGACGGCCGCGCCGACGCCGCCCGCAGCAACGTGGGCATCCTGATCGCCGGGGATCGCATCAAGGCCGTTGGGCCCCTGGCCCAGGTGCAGCCCCAGGCCGGGGAGGGGGCCCGCGTGATCGATCTCGCCCAGATGACCGTCCTGCCGGGGCTGATCGACGCGCACACGCATCTGCTGCTGCAGGGCGACCCGACGGCCGCGTCGTACGACGAGCAGCTGTTGTACCAGTCCACCGCCTATCGCGCCATCCTCGCGGCGCGCAACGCGCGCATCGCGCTGGAGCACGGCTTCACGGCGATTCGCGACCTGGAGACCGAGGGCGCGATGTACGCCGACGTGGACGTGAAGCGCGCCGTGGAGCGCGGCGTGATCCCCGGGCCGCACATCTTCGCATCCACGCGGGCGATGGCCCCCACGGGGATGTATCCCATCGTGTCGGACAACTGGGAGCTCGAGCTGCCGCACGGCGTGCAGCCGGTGGACGGCGTCGAGGGCGCCAGACTGGCGGTGCGCCAGCAGGTGGCCCACGGCGCCGACTGGATCAAGTTCTACGCCGATCGCCGCTATTACTTCGGAACCGACTCGGTGCTGCACAGCTGGGTCAATTTCACCGACGAAGAAGCGCGCGCTATCGTGGACGAGGCGCATCGGCTGGGCCGCCGCGTGGCCGCGCACGCCATCGGCTCGGACGGGATCGCCGCGGCCCTCCGGGCCGGTGTGAACACCATCGAGCACGGCGACGGCATGACCGATTCGCTGATCGACGTGCTCCTGGCGAAAGGCGTCTACTGGGTGCCCACCGTCACGGTGGCGCACTACGTCGCTGGGCCGCGTGGCGGGGCCTGGGGCCCCATGGTCGAGCATCAGCGCCAGGCCTTCGCCCGGGCCGTGAAGAAGGGCGTCCGGATCGTGTTAGGAACCGACGTGGGCGGTTTTCCGTGGACCGAGCTCAACGAGGCCAAGGAGTTCGCCTATTACGTGCAGTACGGCATGACGCCGATGCAGGCGATCAAGTCGGGAACGTCGGGGGCCGCCGAGCTGCTCGGGCAGGCGGACCTCGGCGCCGTCGCGCCCGGCATGGCGGCCGACCTGGTCGCGGTCTCGGGCGACCCCTTGAAAGACATCACGGAACTGGAGCGGGTACGGTTCGTCATGAAGGGCGGAGTCACCTATCTTTCGCGATAGTGCGGCGCGCGCTCGAGATTAGCCTCGCTCTCTTGGTTGGCGCCGTCGGCCCGGTTGCGGGACAGTACACCCCACCCGGCACCGGCGGCGTCGCAGCGTTGGCGGGCGCCCTGCGCCAGCTCGGCGCCACGAAGCGTATCCTCATGATCGGCGCGCACCCCGACGACGAGTACTCGGACCTGGTGGCGCTGTTCGCGCGAGGCATGGGGGCTCAGGTCGCCTACCTGTCGCTCAGCCGGGGCGAGGGGGGCCAGAACCTGATCGGTCCGGAGCTCGGTCCCGAGCTGGGCGTGATCCGCTCGGAGGAGCTGCTCGCCGCCCGTCGCATCGACGGGGCCCGCCAGTTCTTCGCCCGGGCCTACGACTTCGGTTACTCCAAAAACATCGACGAAGCGCTGCGGCTGTGGCCGCGCGACTCGCTGTTGCGCGACGTGCTCGACGTGGTGCGCCGGTTCCGTCCCCAAATCATCGTCTCCGTGTTCTCCGGCACACCCAGCGACGGCCACGGCCAGCACCAGGTGGCCGGCGTGCTCGCGCGCCAGGCGTTCCAGGCGCTGCGCGATTCGAGCTGGGGACCGGTGAAGCTGTACCGCTCGCTGTACTCTGACACCGCTTCCGCCACGCTGCGGCTCGATGCGGGCGCGCTCGATCCGGTCCGTGGCGTCTCGTACCATCAGATCGCCATGGCCGGTCGGAGTCAGCATCGCTCGCAGGACATGGGACAGCTCGAGCGGCCCGGACCGGCCGTTGCGCGGCTGGCGTTCATCGAGTGGCGGGAGCGGGCACGAGGGCCGGGGGAGGGGGACGGCGTATTCTCGGGCGTCGACACCCTGCCTGCCGGCCAGGCCCGCTACGCGGCGCTGATCGATTCCGCCCGGGCGCGCTTGAGCCCGTCGCATCCCGAGGCCATCGTCCCCCTGCTCGCGCGCGCCCGGCACGAGCTCGGCGGCGCCGACTCGGGCCAGCAGGCGCTGCTCGATCAAACGCTCGCTGCCGCGGCCGGCGTCGCGCTCGATGGCGCGACGGACGACGGAATCGTGATTCCGGGCGAGCGCGTCCAGATCGAAGCCACCGTCTGGAACTCGGGGCCGGGAGCCGTGACGCTGGACGGCATCGACGTCGCGGCGCCGGCGGGATGGAAGGTCGAGCGCATCGACGCGGCGACCTCGCCCGTCGCGCCGGGCACCGTTGCGACCCGGCGCTTCGCCGTCACCGTCGCCCCGGACGCGTCGCGCTCGCAGCCGTATTTTCTGCGGCGGCCCCTCCTGGGAGCGCTGTACGACTGGAGTGGCGTGCCTGCCGAGTGGCGCGGGCTGCCGTTCGAGCCGGGGCCGCTGCAGCTGACGGTGCGACTCACCGTCGCCGGCGAGCCGCTGGCGCTCACCCGCGAGATAGTCTACCGGTACCGCGATCAGAGCATCGGCGAGGTGCGGCGGCCCGTGTTCGTCACGCGCCCGTTCGATGTGGCCGTCACCCCCGATCTCGTCGTCTGGCCCGTCGACGGCACCGCCGCGGGTCCGCGATCGTTCACGGTGACCGTGACGAATCGCACGCGCGGGCCGGCGACGGCGCAGGTGGTGCTCACACCCCCGTCCGGTTGGGCGGGGGCCCCTGCCGAGAGCCTGTCATTCCAACGGGAAGACGAGGCGAAGAGCCTCACCGTCGGCCTGGCCATGCCCGCGGGCGTGCGGCCCGGTGTGTATCAGGTCAAGGCAGCCGCGGTCGCGAACCGCGAGCGGAGCGAGGGCTCGCTGGCAATCATCGACTACCCGCATATCCGGCCGCGCGGCGTGACGCACGCCTCCGTGGCCGAGGTCCGGGCCGCGCGTATCGCGCTGCCCAGGCTGGCGCGCGTCGGCTACGTGCGGGGGGCGTCCGACCGCGTGCCGGAGGCGCTCGCCGCCGTCGGCATCCCGATCGAGCTGCTCGGTCCCGACACGCTCGGGCGCGGGGATCTGCCGCACTACGACGCGATCGTCATCGGCAGCCGCGCCTATGAGACCGAGCCGGCGCTGGTGGCGGCAAACGGGCGGCTGCTCGATTACGCCCGCTCGGGGGGTCTCGTGATCGTGCAATACCAGCAATACCCGTTCGTGAGCGGGAGCTTCGCGCCCTACCGGTTGTCCATCGCTCGGCCCCACGACCGTGTGACCGATGAGACCGCGCCCGTCACCGCCCTCGACCCATCGCACCCCGCATTGCACGTCCCCAACCAGATCGGTCCGGCCGACTGGCAAGGATGGGTGCAGGAGCGGGGGCTCTACTTTGCGCACGACTGGGATTCGTCCTACACGGCGCTGCTCGAGACGCACGATCCGGGCGAGCCGCCGCTCTCGGGGGGCCTGCTCGTGGCGGCGCTGGGGAAGGGCACGTACGTCTACACGGGGCTGAGCTTTTTCCGGCAGCTGCCCGCGGGGGTCCCAGGGGCGTATCGGCTCTTTGCGAACCTGCTGGCGCTCGGCAAGAAGTGATAACGCGGAACGCGGAAGTCGGAACGCGGAACGGATGTCCTTAGTTCTGTTCCGCGTTCCACGTTCCGCGTTCCGCGTTGGCTCGACCGCTCAGCGCCAACCCGACCGCCACCACCGTAACCGCTCCGATCACATTGTGCCACAGCCACGAGACCGACGGCGCCCCGAAGTTCACGACGCCCACGGCGGCCATCCCGGCGATCAGGCCGAAGAACGCGCCGGTCGCCCGCGCCCGCGGGATCATGGCCAGGAGAAAAACGCCGAGGATGGAGCCGTAGAAGAACGACCCGAAGCGGTTCACCACCACGATCAGGGAGCCGAGCGTCGCCGCGAACGTGGCGACCACGCACGCGAACAGGCCCCAGAATCCGGTCGCGGCCTTCGACACCAGGAGGTAGTGCGCGTCTGGCGCTTCGGGCCGCACCCAGCGCCGATAGAAGTCGATCACGGTGACCGTGGCCAGCGAATTCAGCTCGGCGGCGATGCTGGACATCGCCGCGGCCAGTATCGCGGCGACGAAGATTCCGATCAGGCCCACCGGAAGGAAGTGCAGCACGAAGTACGGCATCACGTAGTTGACGTCCTGCGCGCTCGTTCCGGTCACGCGGCGGGCCAACCCCAGCGCCTCCGTTCGCAACGCGCCCACGTCCGCCTCGCGGGCCCGGAACGCTTCCAACGAGGCGGCCGACGCCCCTCGGTCTCCCCGATCGCGCGCCGCCGCGGCGGCCCGAGCCGCGGTCGCGCGTGCCTGGAGGGCGGTGCCGTACCGCTCGTCGAGGGCTTCGTACCTCGCGGGCTCCACCGCGCGAACGGCTTGCTCTGCGGCGGGGTTGAACAGCAGCGGTGGTCGTTGGAACAAGAAGAAGACGAACACCAGGACGCCGGTGAGCAGCACCAGCGCTTGGAGCGGAATCTTCCAGTAGGCGCTCATCAAGAGCGAGCTTCGCGCCTGGTCTACCGACTTGGCGGTGATGTAGCGCTGCACCTGGCTCTGGTCGGTACCGAAATACGACAACATGAGGAACGTGCCGCCGACCAGGCCGGACCAGAACGTGAAATCGTTGGTCAGGTCGAAGGAGAAATCGAAGGCGCGCAGCCGGCCCGCCGCGCCCGCCAGGGCCAGCGCGTGGTCGGGGGCTACCGGGAGCTGCACCAGGAGGGTCACCATTACCGCGATCAGGGCGAAGACGATGAGCGCCATCTGCTTCACGTCCACCCAGGTGACCGCCTGCACTCCGCCGATCATGGTGTAGATCACGGTCGGCACGCCCATCAGGGCCACCGACCACAGCAGACCCCAGCCGAAGATGGCGGAGAACACCACGGCTGGCGCGGCGATGATGGTGCCGCACGACATCCCGCGGGCTACCAGAAAGAGGAAGCTGGTCAGGGATCGCGTGCGCGCGTCGAAGCGCCGCTCCAGGTACTCGTACGCGGTGAACACTCTGGCCCCGTGGAGGAACGGGACCAGCGTCACCCCCAGGATCACCATGGCCAGCGGGAGGCCGAAGTAAAACTGCACGAAGCGCATGCCATCGGTCGCTCCCTGCCCCGTGGTGCCGATGAGCGTGATGGCGGAGAGCTGCGTCGCCATGACCGAGAGACCCACCGCCCACCACGGGAGGCTCCGGTTGGCCAGGAAGTAGCCCTCGATCTCCCGCGTGCCCTTGGATCGACGCACGCCGTCCACCAACACGTAGACCAGATAGACGGCGATGATGACCCAGTCTAGCGCGCGCACGACGGGGCGATCACCCGGTGTAGCGGGTCTGGAGCAGCCAGAGGAGCAGCAGCGTCGCCACCTGCACCGCCATCACGCGCAGCAGCGTACGGCGGAAGAGGCGCGAGGCGTGGTCAGGTGCTGGGGTGTCGGACATGTGAAGTGGCAAGAAGATTAGAACAGGACCCTCGAGGAGACTAGGCCATGCGACGGATGGCGGTGCTGATGGCGGTGGCGTTCGTGGACATGATCGGGCTCATGCTCGTCCTGCCCCTGCTGCCCCTGTATGCCCTCCATCTGCACGCGAGCGCGACTACCATCGGGTTCCTCACCGCCTCGTTCCCGGTCGCGCAGCTGCTCGCGTCCCCCGTGTGGGGACGGGTATCGGATCGCTACGGACGGCGTCCGGCGCTGCTCGTGGGGTTGACCGCATCGGCCCTGGCGTACGTCGTGTTCGGACTCGCCGGGTCGCTCTGGCTGCTGTTCGTGTCGCGCTTCATCCAGGGCCTCGGGGGAGGCACGACCGGCGTGGCGCAGGCGTACGTCGCCGACACGATGCGGCCGCACGAGCGGGCCAAGGCCCTCGGTTGGCTCTCGGCCGCGACGAGCCTCGGCGTGGTAATCGGCCCGGTGGTCGGCTCGTTTGCCGCGCGCGCCGGCCAGTCGGCGCCCGGTCTCGTCGCGGCCGCGCTGTGCCTGTGCAACGTGGCGTTCGCCTGGCGGTGGCTGCCCGAATCCCGCGTCCTGCCGCCCCACGCCACCACCGCGAGCGGGCGACACGTGCCGCCACCCGAGCCGCGGCCGGTGCTGCACGCCATGTGGGACGTGATCCGGCACCCGGGCAGACCCGCGGCCCAGCTGATCTGGATCTACGCGGTCGCCATGCTCGCCTACAACTCCGCGCCGGCCGTGTTCACGCTGTATCTCTCGTGGCGCTTCGGCATCGATGTGACCAACATCGGCTGGTTCTTCACCGTGTTTGGGGGTGTCGGCGTGTTGATGCGCGCGTTCGTCGTCGGCCCCATCAACGATCGCCTCGGGGAGGTGCGCACGATGCGCGTGGGGGCGGCGCTGTACGGTCTGGGGTACGCGCTCCTGCCGCTGGCATCCTCGGTGCCCCTGTTCCTCGTGTTCCAGGTGCTGTTGCCGCTTGGAACGGCGCTGTTGTTTCCCGCGACCTCCGCCCTCGTGAGCCACCGGACCGACCAGCACGAGTTCGGCCTCATGATGGGCGTGCAACAGGCGCTGCGCGGCGTCGCGAGCGTCGCGGGCCCCATCTGGGCCGGGCTCGCTTACCAGCACCTCGGCCCGAGCGTCCCGTTCTTCGCGTGCGCAGTGATCATCGCCTGCGCGCTGCTGCTCGCCACTCGCGTGCCGCGCGGGGCCCCGGTGCCGGTGACGGCGTAGGGACCCCCGCCCGCTTATTTTCTTGGCATGATTCCTCTTCTCCTCGCCCTTGCCGCGGGACCGTCTCGGCCCGCTCCCAAACCGCGCCTGGTCGTCGTGATCACCGTGGACCAGTTGCGCCCCGACTACCTCGACCGCTATCGCCCGCAGCTGAAGAGCGGGCTGGCGATGCTCCTGAAGCAGGGCGCGGTGTTTACGGAGGCGTACCACGACCACGCCGTCACGGAGACAGCCCCGGGCCACGCCACGATCCTGTCGGGGCGCTGGCCCGCGCATACGGGCATCATCCGCAACTTCGCGGG
Source organism: Gemmatimonadales bacterium (assembly GCA_035601235.1). Classification (GTDB taxonomy): domain Bacteria; phylum Gemmatimonadota; class Gemmatimonadetes; order Gemmatimonadales; family GWC2-71-9; genus AG41. Next base: position 16,029 of record DATNOR010000011.1, on the reverse strand, counting down.
CGTGCAGGACTCCACGACTTCGCTCATCGGTGTGACGGGGATCGGGGCGTCCCCCGCACGGTTCCGTGGGACGGAGCTGTTCGACTGGCTCAAAGCGGCCGAGCCGGCGGCGCGGGCGCTGTCGGTGTCGGGGAAAGACCGCGGGGCCATCCTGCCGATCGGCCGCGCCAAGGAGCAGGTGTACTGGTACGTCGGGGGCGTATTCACGACGAGCCGCTACTACGCCGACTCGCTGCCCCTGTGGGTGCGGGTGTTCAATGGCGAGCGCGTCCCGTTCCGCGCAGCGGGGACGCAATGGACCCTGTTTCTCCCCGAGCGGGACTACCCGGAGCCCGACAGCGTGCCCTATGAGAACCAGGGCCGCGACTTCGTCTTTCCGCACCGGCTCCCGAGCGACAGCGGGCAGGCGGCCCTCGCCTTCATCGCGACCCCGACGATGGACTCGCTCACGCTCGCGTTCGCCCTCGAAGGGACGCGCGCGCTCCGGCTCGGCGTGCGCGGGACCACCGATCTGCTCGCGGTGAGCCTGTCCACCACCGACTACATCGGGCACGCCTACGGTCCCGACTCCCGCGAGATCCACGACCAGGTGCTGCGCCTGGATCGCTATCTGGGCCGCTTCTTCGAGCAATTGTTCGTGCGCTACGGCGGCAGCAACGTTCTGATCGTGCTGACCGCCGACCACGGTGTGACGCCGTTCCCGGAGCGGTCGCGCGCGCTGGGGCGGAGCGGAGCGGTGCGCGTGACGCCCGACAGCCTGATCCAGAGCGTCAACGCGGCGCTCGACGCGCGCGCCGGCGGGGCCGACTGGCTCGTCTTCGAGAGCGGTATGCTCATCGTGCCGGGTCGCGCCCGGCTCGCGGCGCAAGGCGTCAACGTCGACAGTGTCGTCGCCGACGTGGCCACCCGGCTGCGCCGGCTCGCGGGGGTTGGGCGCGTGGACCGCACGGCGGATCTGGCTGCGGCCGACAGCGCCGATCCCACCGTGCGCCGCTGGCGTCATCAGGTGCCGCCCGACGCCGGCGTGGAGCTGGTCGTGACGCTCAAGCCGTACTCGATCTGGGGAATCACGAACCTCCCGATCGCGATGCACGGCCAGCCGACGGAACTGGACGCCCGTGTACCGTTGATCTTCTGGGGCCCGGGCGTGCGCCGCGGCGTGTACGAGACGAGGGTCCGTACGGTGGACATCGCGCCCACGCTGGCGCGGCTGCTCGACGTCACCCCAGCCGAGCCGCTCGACGGTCACGTGCTCACGGAGGTGCTCCCATGAGCCAGAAGCTCACGGCCGATCAGGTCCGTCAGGTGGAGGAGATCGAGGACTTCCAGCGGGCCACCGATCGACTCAAGCACCTCGTCACCGAGCTCGAGTCCAACCGTGCCGGACAGACGCGCACGATTCAGCATCTGTGCGAGAAGATCGCCATCGAGGCTGCTCAGATGCGTCAGCGGGCCCTCACCGGCAACGTTGGCACCATCGCGGACGTGGCAGGCACAATGTCGGTGATGGCGGGGCGGGGGGGAGGAGTCCTCATGAAGATCCGGGCGCTCGGGGACGCCGTAAACAACCTGCAGATCCAGCTCGACGCGGCGCTGAAGCACGCGATGACGCCACCGGAGCCCAAGAAGCCCGCCTGAACGTGTCGGCCATTCGCTGCACCGGCTTGGTCAAGCGCTATGGCGACGTGCTCGCGGTCGCCGGGCTCGAGCTCGCGGTGACCGCGGGAGAGTGCTTCGGCCTGCTCGGGCCGAACGGCGCCGGCAAGACCACCACCATCGAGATCCTGGAGGGGCTCACACCTCCCGATGCGGGAGACGTGGAGATCCTCGGGCTGCGCTGGACCGGCGGGGCCGAGACGCGCGCGCTGCGCGAGCGTCTCGGCATCCAGCTCCAGGACACCCAGCTCGCCGACAAATTGACGGTCGAGGAAACGGTGCGCCTGTTTCGCAGCTTCTATCGGTCGTCGCACACCGTCGACGAAGTGCTGGCGCTGGTCGAGCTCGAGGAGAAGCGCGGCGCCTGGGTGGGCAAGCTGTCCGGGGGCCAGAAGCAGCGCCTCGCCGTGGCGTGCGCCCTCGTCTCGCGGCCGGAGCTGCTGTTCCTCGACGAGCCGACGACGGGACTCGATCCGCAGTCGCGGCGCCAGCTGTGGGACGTGATCGGCCGGTTCCGGGCGGGGGGCGGCACGATTCTCCTGACGACGCACTACATGGAGGAAGCGGAGCGGCTGTGCGACCGGGTCGCCATCATGGACCACGGCAAGATCATTGCGCTCGACACGCCGCGGGCGCTCATCGCATCGCTCGGCGCCGAGCACGTCGTCGAATTCGCGTTGGCGGACGGCGCCGCACCCACCGTGGACGAGCTGGCCGCGCTGCCCGGGGTGCGCGCCGTGCGTCCGGCGCCGGACCGGACCGCGCTCACGGTCGCGGAAGTGCACCGCGCGGTCCCGGCGCTGCTGGCCCTGCTGGAGCGGCGCGGCGCCGCGCTCTCGCTGCTCGCCACCCACCACGCGACGCTCGAGGACGTGTTCGTGACGCTCACGGGCAGACAGTTGCGCGATGCGTGACCACCCCCTGGTCCAGCTGACGCTCGCGCGCATGCGCGAGTTCTACCGTGAGCCGGAGGCGATCTTCTGGGTGTTCGGGTTCCCGATCGTGCTGGCGTTCGCGCTGGGCATCGCCTTCCGCAACCGCGGGCCCGGCGAGCTGCGGATCGCAGTGCTGCGCCAGACGGGCGATTCGGCGCTGGCCGCGGGGCTGGGCCACGCTCCCGGCCTGACCGTCACGGTGCTCGACAGCGCCGCGGCGCGGCTCGAGCTCCGGACTGGTCGCGTCGCCCTGCTCGTGATCCCGGGTGAGCACCTCGTGTACCGGTACGACTCGACCCGCACCGAGAGCCGGCTGGCGCGCCTCCAGGTGGACGACGCCGTGCAGCGCGCGCGCGGGCGGGCCGATGCGGTCCGGGTGGAGGACGAGCGCGTGACCGAGCCGGGCGCGCGCTACATCGACTTCCTGATCCCGGGCCTGTTGGGCATGAACCTGATGGGGAGCGGGCTCTGGGGCGTGGGCTTCTCCGTCGTTCAGGCTCGCACCAAGCGCCTGCTCAAGCGCTACATGGCGACGCCGATGCGGCGCAGCCACTACCTGCTGTCATTCGTGCTGTCCCGTCTGGTGTTCCTGTTCCTCGAGGTCGCGGCCCTGGTGGGATTCGCGTGGTGGATGTTCGACGTGGGCGTGCGGGGCTCGTTCGGCGCCGTCGCCTTCATCACGGTGCTCGGCGCCCTGTCGTTCAACGGGCTGGGCATGCTGGTGGCGAGCCGTGCCCGCACCATCGAGGCGGTCTCCGGGCTGATGAACCTCGTGATGCTCCCGATGTGGATCCTGTCGGGGACGTTCTTCTCGTATGCCCGCTTCCCGGATACGATGCAGCCGTTCGTGCGAGCCCTGCCGCTCACCGCTCTGAACGACGCCCTGCGGGCCGTCATGATCGACGGCAGCCCGCTCATACGACTGGGCACGCCGCTCGCGATCGTGACGGCGTGGGGCTGCGCGAGCTTCGTGGTCGCGCTCGGGATCTTTCGGTGGCGCTAGGTCAGGGGGTGACGATCACGACCCCCTTCATCCCCAACGCGTCGTGAAACGCGCAGTGGTACGGATATGTCCCGGCGGTCGTGAAGGTGTACCGAAAGCTGCCACCGGGCGTGCCGTCGCAGGGAGGGTACGGACACGTCTGCGGCGGAGGGCCGGGTGGATTGATCGCGTTGCTGTTCCATATGCCGGTCGTGTCGCTCGTGGACGTGTGGCTCGTCGTTCCATTGTTGTTCCAGCCGACGGCACTGCCCACGGCGACCCGCACGGTCTCCGGTGAGAATCTGTATTCGGACATCGTCACCGAGGCCGCCGGCGGAGTCCCTCCCCCGCCCCCGCCGCCCCCCCCACCTCCCGCGGCGCTCGTGGGGCTCGACCCACCGCACGCGGCCGCCAGCACCGTAACAAGCACCTCACATCGCATCCTCATGGCGGCTCCCTTGGTGGTCCGACGTTATTGTGTGGGAGACGTCCCCGCCTGGCAATTCGGATTTTGTCCGGCTCGTGTCAACGCGCGGTTCACTCGCCGCGCAGGACGGCCCTGAGCCGGCGCAGCAATCCGCGTGACCGCCGCACCGCCTCGCGAAAGGCGGTCGCCGTCTGGAACCGGGCCCGCGGGTCGCTCGCCAGCGCCCGGCGCAACACCTCTTCCAGCTCGCGCGGCACGTCACGCCGGGCATCCGCGAGGGGCGGGAGATCGTCGGTCGTCTGGCGCGCCAGGATGGCCTCGGGGGTGCGTCCATCGAACGGGGGACGACCGACGAGCGCGAAGTAGGCCGCCGCGGCGAGCGAGTACAGGTCCGCACGCTGGTCGACGCGCTCGCCCAGCAGCTGCTCCGGCGCCGCGAACTGGGGCGTGCCGCTGCGCGAGGTGGCGCCGCCGAACCGCCCATCGCCCCGCAGCGCCAGGGCCAGTCCGAAATCGGTGATGCGCAGGCGGCCGTCCGGCTCGATCAGCATGTTCTCCGGTTTCAGGTCCCGGTGCACCAGCCCGAGGGCGTGCGCGTGCTCCAGCGCCGAGAGCCCCTGGTCGACCACTCGCACCGTCTGATCCACCGAGAGCGGTCCTTGCGACTGGACCAGCTGGGCGAGATTGGTGCCGGGCACGAGCTCCATCGTGTACCACTCCAGCCCGGCCCGGCCCATGATGTCGTAGATGCTGACGATGCTGGTGTGGCGCAGCCGCGCGGCGAGCTGCGCCTCGCGACGGAACCGCTCCGTCACCGCGGTATCGGCGGTGAGCGACGGGTGCAGGACCTTGATCGCTACGTCGCGCTCGAGCGCGAGATCGCGCGCCCGGTACACCCTCCCGAATCCGCCCGTGCCGATCTCCTCGAGCAGCTCGTAGTCGTCGCCCAGGGCGCGTCGCAGCCGCCGCTCAAAGCCCGCCTCCGCCAGTTGCGGCGTCGCCGCCAGCCCCTGAAAAACTCCGGCGTCGCTCACGAAGTCCTCGAGCATCTCCGTGGCCGTGAAGTAGCGGGCGGCCGGCGCGGCCTGGAGCGCGCGCAACAGGACGCGCTCGAGGGCGGCCGGCACCGCGGGCCGGAGCTGCCGCGGCGGCACGACCCGCGCCGGGTCCGCGTCCGGCTCGTGACCGGTGAGCACGTAGTAGACCAGGGCTGCCACGGCGTACACGTCGCTCGCCGGCTCCCCCGGGCCGCCGGCGCGCACCTCGGGCGCGACGAAGGCGCCTCCCGCCCCACGCTCCTCGGGCGGGACATTGGGCAGACACCAGTTGGCGTAGCGCAGGTCGGTGATCACGGCCCGGCCCGAAAGCTCGAGCATGAGCGTGAGTGGTACGATGCGGCGCAGGATCACACCGCGGGCGTGCGCGTGCTCGGCCGCGCTGAGCAGGTCGCGCACCAGGGTATGCGCCGTCGGGATCGGTCTCGGGCCCCGGCGCAGCGCGTCGGCGAGGCTTTCCCCTTCCACCCAGTTCGTCGTCCGGTAGGCGAAGCTCCCCGCACTCGCGGCCGCGTACACGTGGCGAATAGTGGGGTGGTCGAGCGCGGCGAGGGTCTCCGTCTCCCGCAGAAACCAGGCGCGCCCGGGCGCGTCGGGCGCGAGGTGCGCGTGCAGCGCGACGTGCCGCTTGAGCAGGCGATCCCAGGCGTGGTACACCACGCGCTCGGCCGTCGCGGCGACGAGCCGGTCGAGGCGGAACGCCGGCTCGAGCACGCGTACGACACCTTCGAGCAGCTCGGTGGGAGGCAGGGCGGAGGTCATCGCGTGGCCCAATCTAGCGACCCTCGGGGCCCCCCACCGCCCGACTTCCGCGTGTGACCGCCGTCACACCGTCGTAACGAACCCGGGGCTGCCGGAGTCTTGAGAGAAACCCCGAACGGAGCCGAATTCACCTATGCGCCGCTATTTCCCAGCTCTTGGGCTCGCCCTGGCCGCCTGTGGACCGGGTGTCTATACGCGGGCTGAGGTCGTGTACGCCGAGCCGGCCCAGTACGGGTACGTCGTGCCGGTGGACCAGGTGGTGGTCGTGACGCGCGACGTACTGGTGCGTCGTGGTTACGTCGTCTATCGCGTCCAGGACGACGGTCCCACCCGGGTTATCTGGGCTCGGCGCGGCGACGACGAGGTGGTGCGAGTATTTGCCACTCGAGAGCGAGAGCGCGTCCTGATCCGCGGGCTTCGCGAGAAGCGGGACCGCGGCCGGCACAAGGGGTGGCTCCGCCAGGGCAGGGCCGAGGAGGTAGTGGGTGATATCGACGTCCGGCTGCGGGCCGTCGCGCACTAGCCGGCTGGTCGGCTGGCCAGTAGTTTTGGCCCCCGACCGGAGGATTCCATCGCCTACGAACCACTGCCCGACCGGCGTACCCGCGACGATCGCCGGCAACTCGACGACCGCCGCTCCGGTGTCGACCGCCGGTCGCGCGCTGAGCGGCGCCAGGGGAACACGCCGGTACCGAACGAGCGCCGTTCCGCGTCGGAGCGCCGCTCAAGCGGCGAGCGGCGCCGGGCCCCGCGGCGCTCGCTCGCGCCCCGCCGTCTCGTCCCGGACCGCCGCGCCAGGGGGAGTCCGCTGCTGGCGTAGCGAGTGCCTTACCTGAGGCTGATCGATTCCGTCACGCAGGACGCCACCGAGATCCGCGATGCCGTCGCACGTCTCGGCCGCAGCCCGGACTGTCGCGTGGTCGTGGGCGGCCCCGGAGCGGGGGTCGTGTCCGCCCTCCATGCCGAGTTGCGGTACGAGGACGGCGCATGGTGTCTGGCCGACCTCCGCAGCCGCAATGGCACCTACGTGAACGACCGCCGCCTCGACGCTGCCGTTATCGTCGGGCCCGGTGATGTGATCGGTCTGGGCGAGTCGGGGCCGCGATTCGAGATCACCGCCGTGACCGAAGGCGCGCCCCTCCCGCCCACCCTCCCCGAGCGCCCCGGGCTCCCCGCAGGGGACCGCGCGTACGGGATCACCTTGCTCGACAGCGCCACCGGACGCCGCTACGAGGCGGCGGGCGTACGCATCCGCGTCGGGCGGGGCCGCGAGTGCGAAGTCCAGGTTGCCGCAGGCGCAGATACGACCGTCTCGCGGGTCCACGCGGAGCTGATTGTGGACCCATCCGGCTCACTCCTGGTGCGCGACGCCGGGTCGAGGAACGGCACGTGGGTCAACGGGGAACGCGTCATCACGCCGCTGCCCGTCCGGCTGGGTGACCGGATCATGCTCGGGGCGGGCGGTCCAATGCTGGTGGTCGACGGGCTCGGCACAATGCCACAGCTCCCGGTGGCGCGCCCAGGCGCGCGCCAGGCGGCGGGGCGACCCAGCGTCGCACGGGTCATCGGCCACGCTTTGGCGCAAGCGAAGCAGGCGCGGCGCGAGGGCAAGCGGGGCTCGGGGGCGGCCTTCGTGCGGACCGTCGCCGCGGAGGGGTCCCCCCGCTGGCTCGTGGGTGTCGTGATGGTGCTGTTTCTCCTGCTGGCAGGCGCCGTGTACGGTGTGTACTGGCTGCTCTCTTCACAAGTCGAGCAGACGAACGCGGCGCAGCGCAGCGCCGAGGATTCGGTGCGCCTGGTGACGCGGCGTCTCGAGCGGGACTTGGAGGTCGCCCGGGCGAGCTCCGCGCCAGCGGCTCTGGTGGAGAGCCTGCGCGCGCAGCTCGGGGTCGCCCAGGCCCGCACGGCGGAGTTGCGCGCGGCGCTGGACCGGGCGCAGGCGGCCCTCGGCACCCAGCTCGAGGCGGGCGAGGCGCGTCGTCTCGCGGCGCAGAACGAGGTGCAACGGCTGCGGGAGGAGCTCGCTGCGGCGGAGCGACGCGCGCCGTCCGCCGCCACGCTCGATAGTCTGCGCGGAGCTGTGGCCAGCGCCGAGCAGCAGACGCGAGGGCTCGACGCCAAGATCCGCGCGATCCGCGGGACCGACTTCGCCGCCATTGCACAGCAGAACCAGGGAGCGGTCGGGCTCATCACCGTGAGCTTTGGACGGGACTATTACAACGGCACCGGGTTCGTGATCACGCCCGACGGCTATATGCTCACCAACTGGCACGTCGTGGCCGACTCGCTGCACCAGCGCCCGGACACGATCTGGGTCATCCTGGCCGATCAGTCCCAGGCCCGCTACGCCGATGTGATCGCCACGTCCCCGGAGCGGGACATCGCGGTGATCAAGCTGCGTGGCTATCGGGGTGGGTATATCGCGGCGGTCGACTGGAGTGGCACCAAGGCCCGGCAGGGTGAACCTGCGGCGCTGATCGGCTATCCGGCGGGTGCGGGGTTCGCCCGGCTGCGCACGTCGGTCGTCCGTACGTCGATGACGGCCGGCATCATCTCGCGCACCACGGACGACGTGATTCAGTTCGACGGGATGACGATCGGTGGGTCCTCGGGAAGTCCGCTCTTCAACGCCAACGGGGAGGTGATCGCCATCCACCGAGCGGGTCTAGCGCAGGCGCCTGGGTTCGGCTTGTCCGTACCGACCAGGCACGCGGTGGCGATCATGCCGATCCCGCTGCGCCGGGAGCTCGGGATCGAGTGACTGCTCGCTAGTTCTTCGAGTAATCGATCGTGACGACCAGGTCCGAACGGCCCGTAGCGGGCTGAGCGATGCTCACCTGCGCCAGTGTTGAGACAGTATCGATGTTGGCATTCCGGGTCCCGGCCGCCGCGTGCCGCAGCGCGACGCGCGCCGCCTGAAGGCCGTCGTAGCTCGCCTTGGTATCAACGACTTGCGCGGTTACTTGCAGCGTGCCACGAGCTTGGGCTTCTGCATTGAGCGGCCGGCCCAGCCAGACGACACCGAACACGAGGACCGCCACGACAGCGCGGGTGATCGCCGAACGACGTCGACTTGTCATGGTGGTGCTCATTGGGGTCCGGCCTTTGTGTTGTGCCGAGTGGTAAGGCACGGTCCGTACCCTGATGGCCAGACATCTAAGCTGCTGCATGACAATAGCTTATATGATAACGTGGTGCTGCGCCCATGCTGTGTCGCTGTCAAATATCATGACAGTCGCGGTGAGGGCGCAGGCTAACCGCTTTGCGGTCTTGATATAACGGGCACTGCACTGATTGTACAAAACATTGACGATCGTCAAGAAAATAAGCACTATGGCACGCCCTTTGCCTGTTGCGTCGGTACAACAATAGATGCGCACGCGCCTCATGGCTGTAAGTGCCGTACCACACGATGGATAGGGGGAGACGCCACATGTACACTGCTTCCAAAGCCGCACTTGCCACGCTGGTTCTCGCGCTGGTGGCGGGCACTCCGGTCCGCGCGCAAGGCGTGAACGGCAGCATCACGGCGACGGCCTCGGTGCAGTCGCCCATCACGGTCGCCGGGGCTCAGAACCTGGCGTTCGGTAACGTCTTCCCGGGTGTGGCGAAGACCGTGGCCTACAGCGATGCGACCAACGCCGGCCGGTTCGACGTGACGGGCCAGGCCAGCACGCCGGTCACTTACTCATTCACCTTGCCGGCCAACCTCACGACCGGCGGGAACAACCTGCCGATCGGGTCGTGGACCGGCTATGTCAACGGGGCGAACTCGACGTCGGGCGGAGCGGCCATCACGCCCTCGTCCACGCCCGCGGGCGCGAGCTTGAGCGCCGGTGGGACGCTCTACTTCTTCGTCGGTGCCACGGTGACGCCACCGGTCAATCTGCCGGCCGGCAGCTACACCGGTACCGTGACGCTCACGGTGTCGTACTAAACGCGGTTTTCGCATAAGTTTGGCTGTCGCCGCGCCGGCAGAGGCTGGGTGGTCCCTCTGCCGGCGCTGCCACACACGGGAGGCCCAGTATGAGAGGACTGCGGTACGCGTTCCTGCTGACGGCGACGGCTGTTCTGCCGCTTGCCGGCCAACGCCCTCTCAGCGTGACGGGCATCCAGTCTCTCACGTTCGGCGCCCTCATCCCCGGTATCCCGACCGCCGTGTCGCGCACGGATGCGGCGAGGAGCGGGCGCTTCGACGTCGGCGGGCCCCACGATACTCAGGGCGAGGTGACGTTCACGCTGCCCTCCGTGCTGACGGGGCCGGCCGGCGCCACGCTGCCGCTCACGTTCTCCGGGAGCGACGCCGGGTACTCGCAGTCGCAGAACATCGGTAGCCAGATCGGCTTCGATCCGAAGCAGCCGTTCCTCATCACCTTCAGCGGGCAGGGGCGCGGGTCGGTATTCCTCGGCGGCACCGCGCAGCCTGCGCCGACGCAGCGCGCCGGCTCGTACACCGGGACGATTACCCTCAACCTGACGGCATTCCCATGAAGCGGACCGAGCTGTCGCTCGCGCTGCTGTGCGGCGCGGCGCCGCTCGCGGGGCAGGGCGTGGTGATCGCCCCTCATGCGGTGTTCATCGACGCGCGCACCCGCAGCGGCGCCGTGCTGCTGTACAACCCGAACCCCGAGCCCGCCGAGGTCGCCATTTCGTTCTTCTTCGGCTATCCCACGACGGACTCCGCCGGAAGCACCATCGTGCGGACGGTCGAGCACCCCGATTCGACCAGTCCATCCGCGGCGGGCTGGATCCAGGCGTTCCCGCGTCGCCTCACGGTACCGCCGCTCGAGCGCCAGACCATCCGCCTGCTCGCGACTCCGCCTTCGGGCCTCCCCGACGGGGAGTACTGGGCGCGTCTCGTGATCTCGGCCAAGGGAGGGCAACTCCCGGTCACGGGCGTCGCCGACACAGCCAAGGTCAAGGTCGGGCTGACGCTCGAGGTGCAGACGATCATCGGCGTGTTCTACCGCAAGGGCGCTGTACACACGGGCGTCACTGTGTCGGGGCTGCGCACCGCGGTGGTGGGGGATTCGCTCGCGGTCCGGGCGCGCCTGACGCAACAGGGCAACGCCGCCTACATCGGTAGCGCACACGCGGTGCTCGTGGACTCGGCTGGCAAGAGGCGCGGCGAGATGACGAGGCCGATCGCCGTCTACTACACGATGGAGCCGCGCTGGGCACTCCCCATCGGGGCTCTCGCTCCTGGCCGCTACCGGCTGCGCTTCGAGCTATCCACCGGGCGGGAGGATCTCGCTCCGGAGCTCGTCCTCCCGAGCCCGCCGGTGCGCGATTCGGTCGAGGTCCGCGTTCCGTGATACTTCGACTCCGTCACGCGGGCACGATCATCGTCACGATCGCCTACCTGTAGGACAGATGACACCGATTTCGCGCGCGACGCGGGTCGCCCTGTGGCTCACGGTGGCCGGCGCCCCCGTGGCGGCTGCCCAGGGGGTCGCCCGGCCCGATACGGCGGAGCCCATCCTCGTGGAGCTGCGCCTCGGGCACGTCGCAAGTCGCACCGTCGCGGCGTACCGGCTGCGCACCGAAGTCCTGCTCCCGCTCACCCAGTTCCTGCAGCTCGCCGAGATCCGCTATCGCGTGAGCTCGACCGGACGGCTCGAAGCCACCGTGGACCCGGGAGGTCGGCGTCTGGTGATCGATGCGGGCGGCGACACGATGAGCTACGGCGCGCGGCGCGTGCGGTTGGAGCGCGAGTACAAGAGCTTCCGCGAGGGGGAGCTGTACGTGGGCGCCGAGCGGCTGGGTGACCTGCTGGGATCACGGTTCGTCGTCGATTTCTCCGAGCTCACGGTGACCATGGCCGATCCGGGCGACCTGCCGGTCGCGCGCCGGCTGCGCCGCGAGGCGGCCCGGACGGCACTGCTCCGGCCGCGCGAGACCACGCATCCCGATCTGCTGCTCGCGGCGGAGCGCCCGCACTGGGACGGCCTGGTGTTCGACTACACGCTGCTCGCGCCCAGCGGCGACCTGCTCGCGGGCAGCGGGTACACGGGGGCGCTAGGGGCGGACGCGTTCGGCGGCTCACTCGAGCTCGTCGCCTCGAGTGTCGGGAGGGCGGCGGACGGCGTGGTGCAGATCGCCGCCTCGTGGACGGGCGTGTGGCGCGACCACCGCTGGCTCGAGCAGCTGCGTCTGGGCGACGGCGTGTCCACGGGGCCGGCGCTGCGCGCGCTGCGCGGCGTCTCAATCACGAATGCACCGTTCGTCCGCCCGTCCCTGATCGGCGCCGAGCGCTACCAGGGGGCGCTCGAGCCCGGCGGCGGATGGGCGGTCGAGGCGTACCGCGGCGGTGAGCTGATCGCGTTCGATTCGGCGGATGCTGCCGGTCGTTTCAGCGTGCAGGTTCCCGTGCGGTACGGCGAAAATCCAGTGGACTTCGTGGCCTACGGGCCGCTTGGTGAAATCCGCGAGTTCAACCAGACCTTCCGCGTGGCCGAGGAGCTGCTGCCGGCCGGGCGGCTCGAATACGGCCTGTCGGCGGGGTCGTGCCACGGGACGCCGTGCGGCGCCACTGCCAACGTGGATCTGCATTACGGCGTGAGCGACCGCTGGACCGTGCGAGGCGGCGTCGATCGCTTCTGGCGCGACACCCTGTCCGATCTGACCCACGCCTACGCATCGCTCGTGGGCGGCCCCTCCACCACGTGGACCGTCACACTCGACGGAGTCACGGCCGGGTTCGCGCGCGCGGGGCTGCGCTACGAGCCGTCCATCGACCGTCGCGTGACCGCCGAATACACGCGCTACGCCGAGGGCACGGTCGCGCCCATCCTCACGCCGCTCGGCGCCCGTTCGCGGCTCATGCTGTTCGGCTTCTGGCGGCCGATCCGCCGGGCAGGGTTCTTTTTCTTCGACGGCAGCTTCGACCGTCAGACCAGCCTGACCGGCACGACCACGCTCGCACGCGTCGAGAGCTCGACGGAAGGCCAGGCGGTGCGCGCGTTGCCGTTCGTGCGGTTCGAGCGCGACGCCCCGACCGGCGTGCCGGGGGCGACCCGGTGGTTCACCGGCGCCAGCGCCTTCGTGCTGCCGCGCCCGGCGCTCGGCCCGGTGCTGGGGCCGATCTGGCTGCGCGGCGCTGCCGAGATCGAGACGGACGGCCCGCTGCGGCTGTCGTCGTATGCGCTGCTCGCCGCCCGCCCCGTCGGCGCGGGGTTCCGGGTCGAGGCGGGCGTCACGTGGCTGCGGGGATCGGCAGGCCCGGTGTTGTCGCTCTCGCTCACGTCCTACCTCGCGGCGCTGCGGTCGTATACCACGGTGAGCGCACCCGCCGGCGGCAGCGTCAGCGGGACGCAATACGTACAGGGGTCCGTGCTGTGGGACCGCGCGACCGGTCGGCTCACGACGGCGCCCGGGCCCTCGCTCGAGCGGTCCGGCGTATCCGGGCGGGTGTTCCTGGATGAGAACGCGGACGGCGTGCAGAACCCCGGCGAGCAGGGCTTGGCGGGCGTCCGGGTGCGCGTCGGCACGAGCACGGCCGTCTCGGACTCGGAGGGTGCGTTCCGCGTGTGGGATATCGTGCCGTTCGAGCCCGTCAGCGTGCAGGTGGACTCGCTGTCCCTGTCCTCCCCGCTGCTCGTGCCGGCGTTCGCGAGCGCGCTGCTCGAGCCCGGCCCCAACCGGTTCCGTGGCCTGAACATTCCCGTCGTGCGCGCCGGCGTAGTGGAGGGCCGGGTGAGCCGCGAGGCGGGTGGCGGGCGCGTCGGCGTTCCCGGTGTGACGTTGCGGCTCACCGACCGGCGCACCGGAGTCACGCAGCGCTTCACCACCTTTTCGGACGGCGCGTTCTACGTCCTGGGGGTGAAGCCCGGCGACTACGACCTGGCGGTCGACGCCGCCGTGCTGGACGCGCTGCAGGCCACCGCCGCGCCGCTGCGGGTAACCCTCGCGCCCACCGCGAACGGCGTGGGCGCCTCCGGTCTGGAGGTCGAGCTCAGGCCGAGGCCGTAGCGCGCCCCGCGACCTCGCGGACGACCCGCTCCAGGACGGCGAAGTCGAACGGCTTGGCCACGGTGGGCACGCCGGACTCCTTGAGCAGCGTCGCCGTCTCCGGCGTGAAGGCGTCGCCGGTGCTGAACACCATGCGCGCCACGAGATCGGGCCGGTCGCGGCGCAGCCGCTCCAGGAACTCCCGTCCGCTCATCCCGGGCATCCGCACGTCGGAAATGATCACGTCGAAGGCGCGCTGCTCGAGCAGGCGGATCGCCTCCCAGCCGTCCGCGACGCCCTCGGCGTGGATGTCTCGGCGCTGCAGAAACCGCAGCAGCGCCTCGCGCAACGCCACCTCGTCGTCCACCACGAGCACCGCGAGCCGGCCGGTGGCCGGAGGTGGGCCCGGCTCCGGAGCGGCCGCGGGCTCGCGGGCTTCCTCGCGCTGGTCGCGCGGCAGCAGCACGCAGAAGCGGGCGCCTCCTCCGGGCTCCGACTCCGCCCAGATACGGCCACCGTGGTCCCGCGCGATGCCGTAGCAGATCGAGAGCCCCAGCCCCGTGCCCACGCCTTCCGGCTTCGTGGTGAAAAACGGGTCGAAGATCCGGGTGCGGAGCTCGGCGGGAATGCCCGGGCCCGAGTCGGCGATCTCGAGCCGGGTGTCGCGCTCGTGCGCTCGGGTCCGCACGGTGATCGTGCGCGGCGTGTCGACGGTCACGAGCGCCTGCTCCGCGTTGATCAGCAGGTTGAGGAGCAGCTGCTGCAGCTCGGAGGCGTCGGCCCAGATCTTGGGCTCGTCCGGATCGAGGTCGAGCGCGACCGTGATGTTCAGGGTCGAGAGGTGATAGGAGCGCAGCGCGAACGTGCGGCGGGTGATGTCGTTCAGGTCCACAAGGTTCCGCTGCTTGCCGCCGGCGCGCGCGAACGCCAGCAGGCTGGACGTGATGCGCCCGATGCGGGTGGCTTCATCGTACATCATCTGGAGCATTTCGCGGTGCTCGGGCTTGAGCTCGTCGAGCAGCAGGGTTTGCGCGAAGCCCGAGATGATCGCCGCCGGGTTGTTGATCTCGTGGGCAACACCGCTGACCAGGTGGCCCAGCGCCGCCAGTTTTTCCGCCTGCTGGTACTGCGACTCGCTGCGTCGCTGGTCGGTGACGTCCCGCGCGAGAATCAGCACGCGGGTGATGGCGCTGCCCTCCCGCACCGGCGCGTACAAGAGCGCTGCGATGCCGTGACTCCCGTCGGCGCGGATCAGGGGGATCTCCAGGCGCTGGACGTCGCCAAGGAACGCCGCCGCGAGCCGCTCCTGGACGACGGCGACCGCGTCGGGGCTCACGAAGTCGAACAGGGTGGGCCGCTGCGTGGTCCCGGGAGTGGCCCCCATGCCACGCGCCGGCTCGTTCGCCTCGAGGATCCGGCCGGCGCGGTCGAGCACGACGATGGCATCGGGCACGGCGTCCATGACCAGCCGCAGGTTGCGCTCTGCGGCCGCGGTGGCCGCGAGCGAATCCATGAGCGATCGGGTCTGACTGGCGACCTCGTTCTCGAGCAGCGCCGCGTAGCGACGGTTGGCGCGCAACGAATACGTGAACCGGACGCCGATGCTCGCTAGCGCGGCGCCGATCAGCACGGCGGCGACGAGGGTGCGCGCCGCCCGATCGGCGGGGGCGAGCAGATAGGCCAGCACGATCACCAGGAACGAGAGGGCGGCGATCGCCACCAGCATGCGGGTGAGCCGGTTGAGGGGGGGCACGCGCGACCTCCGCGCTAACCTAACGGCCATCCCTGGCGGCCGGGAGGGTTCGTTATGTTTCGCGGCCGTATGGACCTCCTGGGATGGAAAGACGCGCCCCGCGCCACACTGGGGCAGTGGGATGATTTCGTGCGCTTTGCCGACGCGGCGCGACGCGACGGGCTGACGCATACGGTCGTTTGCGGGATGGGCGGCTCGAGCCTCGCACCGCAGGTGCTCGCGGCGAGCTTCGGGCAGGCCCGCCTGTCCGTGCTCGACAGCACCGACCCGGCCGCCGTGCTCGCGGTGGCGCGCGCGCCGGACTTCGGCCGCACGCTGTTCGTGATCTCTAGCAAGTCGGGGACCACGGTCGAGACGCTGTCGTTCTACCGGTTTCTCGCGGCGCGTGCCGGACCGGAACGATTCGTGGCCATCACTGATCCCGGCAGCCCGCTCGAGGCGCTGGCCCGCGAGCGCCGCTTCCGTGCCGTGTTCCCGCACCCCCCCGACGTGGGGGGACGCTATGCCGC
>DATNOR010000010.1:0-8818 GCA_035601235.1 Gemmatimonadales bacterium | reverse complement strand
ACGGATGGCACGATCAAACGGCAGCTCCGAGAGCTCGACGACCAGTTGAGCACATTCGTGGGAGATCGCGACTACAGTAAACGGAGCTACGATCAGACGAGAATCACAGAAGCCGTTCACACGGGGATGCGGATGCTGGAGGCGTTAAGCGAGCGCCTTGCGCGATAGCGGAGTGGTCTGTAACGAAGCTCAGGATTACGTCCCCACCCACGAACTGATCCCCGCCGGTCCGGTTCCGACCGCCTTCGATCCAGACGGTGTCTATCCGTACGTCAGCTACTCGGAGACCTCCCACCGACCGGTGCTCAAGCAGTACCGGTTCGTCGCATTGGAGAATGACAAGATCAAGGTCGTGATTTGTCCTGACCTCGGCGGAAGAGTCACATCAACAGTTCATAAGGGATCAGGCAAGGAAGTGCTGTACGTTCCGGACGTCATCCGGCCGACGCGCATCTTGCCGCGGTTCGGCTTTGTGGCCGGCGGCATCGAGGTGAGTTTTCCCATTTCGCATTCTCCCACACAGAACGACCCGGTGCTCTACGCCATCGATCGAACCGCACAGCGAGCGTATGTCACCTGTGGCGAACGGGAATTGCGGTTTGGCATGCAGTGGTCGGTGGAATACTCCCTGGGGAGTGACGATGATTTCTTGACCGAGCGTGCCGTGTTTCACAATCCCGGAACGGCCGCGTGTCCGTGGATGTCGTGGTCCAACGCCGCTGTGCCGTGCGCTCCCGATACCGAATACCATTTTCCCAAGGGCAAAGTGTTGGCCCATTCGTCCAGGCTCGCGACCATCGATTGGCAGGAGTCAGGACCGAAGCAGGAGTCGGACATCCAGGAAATGACGGGCTACTTCTGGAACACCAGGGATGCGAATGGCTTTGGCGCCTTCACGCCGTCACGCGGTGCGGGGTTGTATCACGTCGCCGATGAAGCGATCGCGCCGGGAATGAAACTGTGGAGCTATGGTGTCGGCAAGGACCGCGCCTGGGCGACGCAGAGTACGGCAAGACGCGAGCCGTACGTCGAGATACAGGGCGGACCCATCGGCGATCAGGCGACAAAACTCGAGTTACCACCCGGAGCAACGCGCTGGCACCTGGAGTTTTGGATCCCTGCAAGCAAGCCGTTGAATATCTATGCCCTACGAGTTCCCAAGGTAGAGCTCCGGCCGGTCACACAGGTTCCCGCTTTCGGTTGGGCAAGGGAACATGAAGTGAAGGTGTGGAACGACCTCGTGCATGCCTACCGCAGCGGACGAGGATTACCGCAACCCCCTCGAGTCCATCGCTGCCTGTGGGCTCCTTCCGGTATGGAAGACCTGACGGCCGCATTCGAATGGGCGATCGAGCAGACCACTGGCGACGATGCAGCGCTTTGGAGATTCCATTACGGCGCCTGGCTCGCCGGGAGAGGAATACGAAGAGCAGCTATCCAAGCACTGTCCGCGAGCAGCCTCGGGGTTGCCAAGGCGTTGTTGGCCAGGTTGCTCAAGCTCGAAGGCGATGTCGAGGGGGCCGCAACAGCGTTCAGATCGATTCAGGAGCAATGGTTACAAATACATCCGCAGATTGTCGTCGAGCGCGATGCCGTGCTGCGCGATCTCGGACCACGCACTACGCCCGAACGGGAGGAATGGCTGGACCGGGTCGATGCATTGCAAGATGACTGGATTATCGAGCGGCGCGTCCAGCTCTTGATCGACAAGGGTGAGTATCAAGGGGCCAAGAGACTGCTGTTATCGGTTTCGTTTCAGCGGGTCCATCAACGCTATGCCCGGACGGCATTGTGGAAGCAGATCTGTGAGCGATTGAACGAGCCCTCTTTGCCAATCCCTCCCGAGCTCGGCGAAGACCACTTGGCCACCTTTGGTGCCTATCGCGAGTTCGCATGACGGGCGGCCCGGATCTTGCGCGGTCCAAAGATTACGCGCACGCTTAGGACCTCTCACGCATCCGGTCGCCGTCGATGCCCTTCGAGACCCGCTTCACCAACGAGCCTGAGACTGCCGCCGCGGAACTCGTGTGGGTTGATCGCATCCGCGCGGGGGACGTGGACGCGTTCGAGGCCCTGTACCGCACGTACTGGCAGCGGCTGTACGCGTTTGCCTTCCGCTATGTGCGCTCCAAGGAGGATGCGGAGGAGGTCGTGCAGGACGTGTTTTTCCGGATCTGGCGCGGCCGGGCGGATTGGGTCCCCGCCGGCGCGGTCCGGAACTATGTCTACGTCGCCGTCCGCAACGCCGCACGCGACCGACTGGAGCGCGCCGCCGTGGCCCGCCGTTGGGGGGGGCATGTCGGTCAGGTGGCGACGGTGGCGGCGATCCAGTCCGAGCTGGAGGCCGCGGAGCTCGTCGCCGCGGTCCAACGAGCCCTCGACGAGCTGCCGCCCAAACGATCCGCGGTGTGCAAGCTGCGGCTGATCGATGAGCTGAGCTACGCCCAGATCGCCGACCGGCTCGGCATCCGCGAGAAGACGGTGGAGACGCAGCTCGCTCGCGGCCTCAAGTTCCTGCGCGAGCGGATGCGTCCGGGGGCTCAAACAACCTCCGCGCCTGCCGACGGCTCTGCCAGGAACACGTGGCGCCCGACGTCGGCCGCAGCGCCGCGCGGAGCGTAGAAGCGCTCCCGCAACGCGCTCACGACCTCGGGCGCACGCTCGACGCGACACAGCGCCACGATCGAGCCGCCGAACCCGGCGCCCGTGAGTCGCGCCCCCACCGCGCCCGCCTCCCGGGCCAGCTTCACTAGCCGGTCCAGCTCGGCGTGGCTCACCTCGTAGTCGTCCTGCAAACTCTGGTGCGAGGCGTCGAGCAGGCGCCCGAACGCCGCGAGATCCCCGGCGGCCATGGCTGCTTCCGCCTGCGGCACGCGCGTTCCCTCGGTGACCACGTGGCGGAACCGCCGCGCGAGCACGCCGGAGAGAGTCGCCTCCGCGACTAGGAGCAGCTCTTCGACTGGGGCCGCCGCGAGCAGGGCAGGGTAGCTGATGTCCTCGCGCCGGCCGAGCCGCGTGGCCACGAGCCGCCGGGCCTCGTCGCACTGCCGCGTGCGCTCGTTATAGGCTTGTCGCGCGGCTCCGGATTTCTCGGCGGGCACGAGGCTCCAGGCCACGACGAACTGCCAGCCGGCGGGCACGGGGGTGGGAGTAAGCCGGAGCGGCCGGAAATCGATCCGTGACGCGCACCCGGCCCGGGCTCCGAGGATGATCGCCTGGTCCATGCCGCCACCCGCGGTGCCGACGTAGCGCTCGCCCTGCGCCAGGAGCTCCATCAGCTCGAGCGGCGGCACCGTCACCCCGTTCGCCTGCAGCAGCGCGAGCGCCAGAGCCACGACGAGCGCGGAGGAGGAGCTGAGCCCGGCGGCGATCGGGAGATCGCTCTGCACCAGGGCGTCGACGCCCCGTAGATCCGGGCATCGCTGAGCCAGTGCCTGGGCCGCGGCCCGGGCGTAGTTGCTCCAGTCCCCCGCCGGAGCGGGCGGGATACTCGCCTCTATGGTGAAAAAGCTGGGCGCGAAGCGCGCATCGGCGTTGACGAGGCGCGTCCCTCGATCCGCGCGTCGCTCGAACGCGATGCGGACACCGCGGCTGAGGGCCATGGGGAGGACGGGGAGGCCGCAGTAGTCGATGTGCTCGCCGATCAGGTTCACGCGCCCGGGCGCGCAGACCAGGCGGGAAAGGGGGGCGTCGGACGTGCGCGGGGCCATGAGCCTCGAAATCTCGCGAAAAAGCAGGTCCTTCGCGCACCTGCGGCGCTCCCAAGGCAGGTCCTTCCTCCCCCTTCCTTCCCCCCCGGAGGCCGCGCGGCGTTGTCATCCTGAGCGAGCGCGCGGCACGCGCGCGAGCGAAGGATCTGCTTACGCCCAGGGGTGCAACCGAGGTTGTCTGATGGCGCGGCACGCGCGCGAGTGAAGGATCTGGTTACCCCAGGACTGCAACTGAGGTTGTCTGATGGCGCGGCACGCGCGCGAGCGAAGGATCTGCTGTTCCCTCCATCCGCGAGGTGTGACAGAAAAGCAGGTCCTTCGCGCCTGCGGCGCTCAGGATGACAAGCCCGCTCGCTTCTCGAAACAGAAAGAAGTAAGGAAACCACTCTCCGATGCAGGATAAAGGACCAGAGTGCCGAGAAATGATGCCGGTGGCGAACCCCGGATGCGCGACTTTGGTAAGCCATGCGCCCTTACTGCGTGTACATCATGGCCAGTCGCTCGCGGGTGCTATACGTGGGCGTCACGAACGACATCGTCCGGCGGGTGGATGAGCACAAGCGCGGCCTCACCCCCGGCTTCACGACTACGTACCACGTCACTCGGCTGGTCCACCTTGAGCAGTTCGCGGACGTTCGTGACGCGATTGCCCGGGAAAAAGAGATCAAAGGCTGGGGTCGTACACGGAAGATTCGCCTGCTCGAAGAGCGCAACCCTACCTGGGAAGACCTGGCGGATGGCTGGTTCTAGGAACCACGCCTCCCACGATGATCTCCATCTTTAATTCCTCTTCTCAAGACCCGCGCGACTTGTCATCCTGAGCGAGCGCGCGGCACGCGCGCGAGCGAAGGATCTGCTTACGCCTAGGGGTGCAACCGAGGCTGTCTGATGGCCCGGCACGCGCGCGAGCGAAGGATCTGCTTACGCCCAGGGGTGCAACCGAGGTTGTCTGATGGCGCGGAACGCGCGCGAGCGAAGGATCTGCTGTTTACGCCGGCGCCAGCTCCCTCACCGCGCGACCAGCGGCCCGTAGGTTCGCGAGCTTCATCTCCGAATACTTGCGCGACAGGAGCACGCCGTGGGCGCCGCCTTGGAACGCTGCCCGCACCGCCTGGTACACGTCTTCCGGCTGCGTCTTCTTGTCGTTCGCCCCCGTGGGAATGTCGATGTCGATACCGGGCCAGATGCGCAGCCGCGGGCCGGCGCCGGCCACCGCGCGACGGGTCTCGCGCAACACGTAGTCGGCCGAGAGACCGTCGGCGGCGATTCGCTCGAGCGGATGCTCGTGATACTGCTGCACCCCATAGGTGAAATCGAGCACCTGCTCCGGTGTCAAGTCCGCGAACAGTGTGGCGTGCGCGTTGCGCACGTACTGCGCCAGGCGCGGGCCGCCACAGTTGTTGTACATCACGACCTTCAAGAAGTCCGAGTACCTGGCGAACTCGGCGTAGTCCTGCTCGGCCCGATAGAACGGCGAAAACGAGTTGTTGTGCCAGATGTGCCAGCCGATGCCTTTGTCGGGGGCCACGCGCTTGGCGAGCCGATACAGATCGCGGTAGGTGTCGTTCAGCCCCTCGTTCCACAGCCGCTCCCACGCCAGGAGCTCGGGATACTTGACGAGCAAACGCCAGAAGGTCACGAACGCCCCGTCGGTGGGCCGCTGTCCGGCACGCAGCGCGGTGGCCCAGCGCTCGAGCGCGAGATAGCCCTCCCGCGCGCGGTCGACGTCGATCGCGGCCCGGTGTGCCGCGTCGAGACAGTGGGGGCAGAAGCAGCCGATGCCATTGCCACCGCCGCCGTGGCTCGCGGCGAGGGCGTTGTCGAGCGGTCCCTGGCGCTCGCTCCCCCACATCAGGCCGTCGACGTCGTAGGACCGCAGGTAATCTTCGGCGAGGCCGAGCCAGAAGTTGCGGGTGTTGGGGTTGCGGTGGCAGGCGAGTCCGGTGGACGCGCCGTGCAGGTCGATCTCCGCCGCCCGGTCGAATCCGGGGACGTCGCGGCGGAATACGTCCTCGAACCAGCAGTAGAGCCGCATGCCGCGGCGCCGGGCCGCAGGGAGCACGTCCGCGATCACGTCGTACCCCGGATGTTCAGGCGCCTTCTCGGGCACGATGCTCGTCTCGCGGTAGTACTGCGGGTGCGGCGTGGCAAAGTTGCCGCCGCGGAAATCATCGTCGTAGGCCTGCGCACCGTGGTCCGGCAGCGGCTGCCCCCGCAGCTGGCGCCCCGCGATGCCCCGGCCGTAGGTAAACGTCGCCAGGAACAGGGTGTTGATCGTCGCCAGCTCCCGAAATTCGTCGAGCACCTTATCCGTGCCCTCGTCCACGAACGACACGGCCCCTACCTGGATGCCGACCGTCGGCCGATCGGCTGTGTGCCGGCGGCGCGGCTGACCCCGGGGCGACGCCCCGGGGTCCCATCGAGCCACCCCCGCCGCGACCGCCGCCACAAAGTCGCGCCGCTCCATAGCTCAGGCACTCCGCCAGCTGCGGGCCAGGGTCGTCAACCCGGGCATCGCGACCGGCGGCACCGGCATCGGCCCGAATTGCACCTCGGTCGGAACCAGGTCCAGGTGGCAGCTCAACAGCTCGTCCCAGGTGACTTCCTGGCCGGTGTAGGCGGCCTCGCGGCCCATGATCGCCGTCAGCGTGCTCTCGGCCACCTGGCGGCCCTCGTTGAGCGGCTGGCCCGCGCGAATGCTCGCGATCAGGTCGGCATGCTCCTGCACGTAGGGGTTGGTCTTGGGCGCCTGCGGGTCCCAGCTCCACGGCGCGGCACCCTCGATGACCGCGTGGCCGTCCGACGTGCCACGCGTGCCGACGAACCGCTCCCCGACGCGCGACGCCGTGCCGTCCTGCTGGCGGCACATGCTCCTGAGGCGGGCGCCGTTGGGGAATTGGTACTCCACCGCGAAATGGTCGAAGATGTGTCCGTAGGCGGGGTCCGTACGCCGCTGCCGGCCGCCCACCGCGATGGCTTTGACGGGGTGCGTCCCGAATGCCCAGTTCGCCACGTCGATGTTGTGGATGTGCTGTTCGACGATATGGTCGCCCGAGAGCCAGGTGAAGTAGAGCCAGTTCCTGATCTGCCACTCGGCGTCCGACCAGGAGGGCTCGCGCGGCTTCATCCACAGCCCGCCCTGGTTCCAGTACACTTCCGCCGCCACGAGATCGCCGATGGCCCCGTCGTGGATCCGCTCCATGGCGGCGCGATAGCCGGCATCGTGGCGCCGCTGGGTCCCCGCGACGATCGCGAGACCCTTCTGCGCCGCGAGCTCTGCGGAGGCCATCACCGCGCGCACCCCCTGCGGGTCCACGGCGACGGGCTTTTCCATGAACACGTGCTTCCCGGCGTCGATCGCGGCGGCGAGATGGCGCGCCCGGAACGCGGGCGGCGTCGCGAGCAGCACCAGGTCCGCGTTGTCCTCGAGCACCTTGCGGTACGCGTCGAACCCCACGAAGCACTGGGAATCCTTGACCTTGATCTTGGGCTTGAGCGTGGGATCTTCGGTCGCCATGGTGGCCAGGCTCTCCCGACACTTCGCGAGGTGGTCGGGGAAGAGATCACCCAATGCCACGAGCTCGATATTCTCGCTCGACGTGAGACAGTCCTTCACGGCGCCGGTGCCGCGCCCGCCACACCCGATCAGCGCGATGCGGATCGGTTTGGGCGCGCCCTTGCGGATCGACGGGGCGTGGGGAAGCGCGATGGCGGCCGTCGCCGCCGCGGTGGTCTCGACAAATTCGCGACGCGTGACATCTCGGGGGTGTGTGGGAGTCATGACAGGCTCATGGCGTAAGGAGTACGATGCGGAAGCCGACGAACGGCGCGTCGGCGAGCCACCAGCGGCTCTTGGGGAATTGGGGATCGGTCTCGTTCCACGCGGGCGTCTGAGCGGCTCGCGCATGCGGGCCCACCCGAGCCGCCGGGTCCACCCACGAGCCCCCGCGCACCACCGGAGGGCCGTCGGGTACCGTGACCCATTCGGCGACGTTGCCGAGCAGGTCGTAGACGCCGAGCGCGTCGGCGTGCTTCGTGGCGACGGCGTGCGTCTGGTTGGCGGTGTTTTCGGCGTACCAGGCGAGCGCATCGCGGCGCTCGGCCGACAGCGACGTATCCGCGTCCAGGCCCGCTTCGAGCGCCCGCGTCCACTGGGCGTCGGTGGGCAGGCCGTAGTGTCGTCCCGTCCTGGCCGAGAGCCAGGCGCAGTAGCCCCGGGCGGCCGTGTACGTCATGGCGAGGGCGGGGTAGCCGTGATGGCCGAAGCCCCGGTCGGGCGCGCCGTACGGGCGGCTGGGCCGCGCCGTCGCGTCCGCGGAGTCGCCTCCCCCGGGCGCGGCCGCCGCCGCCGCGACGTCGAGCCGGAATACCCACACGTCGTACTCGTCCCAGGTCACTTCGGTCTTGCCGATCCAGAACGGCGCGACGGCCACGGCGCGCGGGCCAGCCGGCGAGTCGAGGGTGACGGTGCCGCCGGGTATCGGGATCATCTCGAAGCTCACCAGCGTCGCCGGGATCGAATCGCGATAGGGAGCCAGGCGGGCAGCGACCTGGCCCCGCGCCGCTCCTGTCCACACGGCGAGCACCAGTGCGGGGGCTAGGTTGATGATGATGAGAAGCCTGTGCCTGCTCCCCGTGGCTGTGACCGCGACGGCCCTGTGCGCGCGGCCCGGGCCCGTGGCGGCGCAGGACGTGCGCCGCCAGTACGCGGAGCTACACATGGGCGTCGCGGTGCGGATCGTCCTGTACGCCCGGGACGACGCGATCGCCCGACGGGCGGCGCGCGCCGCCTACGCCCGCATGGCCGAGCTCGAGGACGTCATGAGCGATTATCGCCCCGCGAGCGAGGTACGCCGCCTCACCGAGCGAGCGGGCGCAGCCGTCCGCGTGAGCGACGATCTGTTCGCCGTGCTGGCACGAGCGGTCGACTTGTGGCGCTCGAGCGATGGGGCGTTCGATGTCACCGTGGGACCGTTCGTCGAGCTGTGGCGTGCAGCGCGCCGCACCGGCCGGCTGCCGCCGCGCGCCGCGCTCGACTCCGCGGCGAGGCGCGTGGGGTCGGACAAGGTCCATCTCGACTCGGTCTCCCGCACGGTGCGGCTCGACGT
>DATNOR010000009.1:0-2555 GCA_035601235.1 Gemmatimonadales bacterium | reverse complement strand
GCGTCACTCGCGAACGCGTTGACCCACCACGCTTCGTGGGGCCCGCTCAGGGACTCGAGGGCCAGATACGGGTTGGGGCAGTGAAAATCGGCGCAGATCTGGGCGCCGTCGTCCTCGATGACGCGGTAGGCGGAGTCGACGCCGGCCTTCAGCGAATCCCGGTAGATGTACATGAAGCGGGGTGCCGCCTGCTGCCCGAGCAGCGGGAGCGCGAGCGACAGCACGAACGCCTTAATTGATCCCCACCCGCCCGCGCGCCGCGGCCACCACCTTCTCCGGATCGAATCCGACGCCGTCCTTGAAGACGGTCACGACCTTGCGGATCACCGTCGGGTCGGCGGCGAGATCGCCGTCCAGCAGCACCACGTCGGCGTTCTTCCCCTGCTCGATCGAGCCGATCTTGTCCTGCATGCCGAGAATGCGCGCGCCGTTGAGCGAGACGATCTGCACCGCCTGTTCAGGGCTGAACCCCGCCTCGCGCATCAGCTCGTAGCCGCGCTGGTCGCCGTAGCCGGGCAGCGCACCGCCGTTGCCCGTGGGATCCACGCCTGCCGCCAGGACCCCGCCCGCCGCCACGAACGCCCGCTCGAATGCCATCGCGCGCTTGAGCGCTTCGCCGGTGAACGGCCAGGTGCTCGAGCTGTCGATGAAGTCTCGACTCTGCAGGTAGGAGGTGCGCACCTCCGGCGCCATCATGTCGAGCGAGCGCTGATCGCGCACCGGCCGGTGGGAGCAGAGTGCTTCAATGACCGGAAGGGTAGAGGTCATCGGCACGTGATGCTGGACCAGACTGCGGATCGTGGCCTGGGCTGCGGGTCCGGCCGGATCGGCGGTCTTCGCGATCACCTGGTAGGAATCGAGCGGGCAGAGATCGGGCTGCTTGCTGGGATAGAAATCGCTCGCGGTGAGCATGCCGTGCTCGAGATTGTCGATGCCGAGTGCTACCGCCTCCTGATAGCTCACCGAGCAGAGATGGCCCGTCACTTTCATGCCATGTTTGTGCGCCTGTTCGATCGTGGCCCGAAGATTCGCGCGGGTGATGTCGGTGTAGATCTTGATCCACGTCGCTCCTTCGGCGGCCCAGTAGTCCACGAAGCGCCGCGCAGCCTCCGGCGTGGTCACCACCGCCATGTCGGGCGATCCCGTCTGACCGGCGCCGGTGACGTAGGGCGCGGTCACCACGATGTGCGGTCCCACCCGATGCCCGGCGTCGATCTCACGCTTGGTGTTGATGTCCGAGTACGCCGAGTTCGCTCCGGTCGTCCGGATCGTGGTGACGCCCGATGCGAGATAGAGCCTCGGGCCCGTGAAGCCGATCCCGACCTCGCGGCCGCCTGCCGCCGTGTAGAACAGATGGTCGTGCATCCCCACCAACCCCGGAATGAGCGTCTTGCCCTGGCCATCGATCACCTGGGCTCCCGCGGGGACCTGCGCTCGCGCGCCCACGGCGGCGATGCGGCCCCGCTGGATGACGACCGTGCTCCCGGTCTGCGCCGGAGCGCCGGTGCCGTCGATCAGCGTCACGTTGGTGATCGCGACGACCGGGCTGTCCACGCTGATGAACGGACGCAGCGTGTCCGGTGTCTGCGCGGCGAGCGCGGCGGCCAGGGTGGCGGAAAAAACGACGGTGAGAACCGTACTCAAGGTGCGCATGTTTCCTCCGGGCGGACGCGACGTCAATCGACGGTGATCGCGGTCATCATGCCGGCCTCGAGATGCTCCGCGATGTGGCAATGCAGCATCCAGGTGCCGGGGTTGGACAGGTCGACCAGCAGGTCCACGGTGGCGCCCGAGGGCACCAACACCGTGTCTTTCCAGGCAAGATTATCGTTCCGCTTGCCGTTCACCGCCAGCACCAGGAAGCGCTGACCGTGGAGGTGGATCGGGTGCTGCATGCCGTGCAGCACCGCGCGCTCGTTGGCGATCCGCAGCTTGATGACCGCTCCGCGATGGAAGTGCCACCCGATGTCCATGTCCTCCCGGCCCGTCGCCGGGTCGCGCAATACCCACCGCACTTCTTGCCCCGTGGTCGCCCAATTCATGGCCGGCATGCCGGCCCCCCACTCCACCGGCGCGAACCATGCCGAGTCGAGCATCATGAGGCGGGCGCTCAGGAACGGCAGCCCCTGTGTTTTCATTGCGAGCACCAGCTCGCGGCCGGGCGACCGCCCGGCGTCACGCGCAACGCGCTCGATCTCCTGCTGGACGGTCCGGTTTGAGGCGAGGGAATCGAAGCTGCTCGCGAGATCAGGGCGCGCGGACTCAGCGTCGACATCGATGACGCCGAGGGTGTCCGTTTCCGGGACGAAGCGCCCGAACAGGCGGTCGAGCACGCGGACCCGGTTCACCAGCGCCACCCGGCCCGGCTGGTCGAAGCGCACGTCCACCACGTAGCGCTCCGCGGGCCCGATCACGACGCTCGCTGCCCACACCTGGCGCTCGAACGCCCCGACGTCCGTGCCGACGAGCTTGGTGCGGGCGTCCCCCCCATCGAAGGAGACGTTCCAGGTACGCGTGTTGGCGGCGTTGGTGAGGTAGAATCGCACGACTTCACC
>DATNOR010000008.1:0-2037 GCA_035601235.1 Gemmatimonadales bacterium | reverse complement strand
CGGGACAGTACGAAGAGCCCGGCCGCCGCTGCAAGCAGGGTCACCGCGAGCCCGGCCCCGGCTGCGAGCCGGGACGTTCGGCGTCCCGTGTCGCCCACGCGCTGCGCCGGCGCTGCGAGGGCCTCCACGAACTCGGCGGCGGTGGCGAAGCGGTCGGCGGGTGTCTTAGCGAGCGCCCGCACGATCGCTTCCTCAATCGCAGGCGGGACCGCCGCGCGCATCGCGCTGACCCGCGGCGGCGCCGCGGCGAGATGCTGACGCACGATGCTCTCCGCACTCGGCCCCGTAAACGGCGGCTCGCCCGCCAACATCTCGTACAGCACGCACCCGAGACTGTAGATGTCGCTCCGCTCGTCCACCCGGGCACTCGCCGCGCCCTGCTCGGGGCTCATGTAGCCCGGCGTGCCGATCGCAATCCCCGTCTCCGTCAGCTGGCCGCGGGCGGCTGCGCTGATCGCCCGCGCGATCCCGAAGTCCGCCACCACCGCCTCGCCTCCGGACAGCAGGATGTTCTCCGGCTTGATGTCGCGGTGCACCACGTCGTGGCTGTGGGCGTAGCTCAGCGCACTCGCCACCTCGCGGGTGATCCGTACCGCCTCTTCGAGCGGCAGCTGGCCCTCCCGGTCGAGCCGATCCCGCAGCGATTCCCCTTCGATGTAGGGCATCACGTAGTAGAGAGAGCCGCCCGCCTGACCCGAGTCGTGCAGCGGCAGGATGTGAGGGTGGGTGAGCCGGGCGGCGACCGCGATCTCGCGCAGGAAGCGCTCGGGGCCGAGCACCGCGGCGATCTCGGGACGCAGCACCTTGATGGCAACGGGGCGGCCGTGACGGAGATCGCGTGCGAGATAAACCGTGGCCATCCCGCCGCGCCCCAGCTCGCGCTCGAGGGCGTAGCGGTCGGCTAACGCGGGTCGCAGCTGCTCGAATGGATCCGCCATGCGGCGGCTCCGACGCTCGGGAGGATCCAATGATAGAGGCCGGCTCGCTGCAGAGCCAGACGGCGGGCAGCGTGGCGATCGCCGACTCGGCGTAGCCACCGAAGGTTTCGGACTGCGAGCAGGGACGGGGGTTCCGATTGGAAAGGTTGGCCCGAACGCGGGGCCGCGATATTATTGATCTATGGCGAACCTCAACGTCCCCCTCTACGACCCCCGTCTCGTGCAGCCGATGCGCGAGGAGCTGACGCGGATCGGTTTCCAGGAGCTGCGCACACCCGCCGAGGTCGACGCGGCCCTGGCGACCGCGCAGGATACCACGCTCGTCGTCGTGAACTCGGTGTGTGGCTGCGCCGCCCGCAACGCGCGCCCTGCCGCCACCCTGGCCATCCAACACGCGCACCGCCCCGAGCGGCTGTTGACCGTGTTCGCCGGCCAGGACGCGGACGCCACGGCGCAGGCGCGCAGCTACTTCACCGGGTATCCCCCGTCGTCCCCACAGATGGCGCTGTTCAAGGATGGCAAGCTGGTCTTCATGCTCGAGCGGAAGAACATCGAAGGACGGCCAGCGCCCGACATCGCGGCGGATCTGACGGCGGCGTTCGACGCATACTGCAGGTAGTGGTCGGTGGAGGTTGTGGAGGTTGTGGAGGACCGCCCCCCACCTCCACCATCCTCCACAACCTCCAGAACCTCCACAACCTGCTTTAGGTCAGATCACCCGCTCCCGTCTCACACGCACATCCACAACCTTGTCCACCCAGGACCAGAGCGAATCCTGCCGCTCCATCGCCGCGCCGTCGACCATGTGGCGCCGCCATCCTTTCATCACTTCCGAGTCCTGCGTCCACAGGCGCACCCGCTTTCGCGGCACCTTGTTCTCCCACAACTGGGCGATGGGCGGGTCGGCGTACAGCAGCCGCACGGTCACGTTGCGCGACAGGTACTCGAGCGGGCTCAGGTCCACCCGTTTGTACTTGTCCTCCATGGACAGCCGGCCTGCCCCCGGATAGTCCGGCTCGCCGTCGGAGAACAGCACGACGTTGAGGGGCGCCAGCACCAGATTGTTGCGCTTCACGTGCAGGGCGGCGCGCTGGAAGAA
>DATNOR010000007.1:0-87593 GCA_035601235.1 Gemmatimonadales bacterium | reverse complement strand
GTGGGACGGTCGCGCCTTCACGTTCGCGACAGACGCCATGTGGAACAGCGCCCTCGGCATGCCGCTCGGCATCATGACGCGAGAGGGTGGCATCCTGTCCGCCTCGCCGCACGCGTCGCAGGAATACCTGCGGCTGCCGGGGGGGGGGCTGCTCCGGGCCCGGGACGGGCGCTACCAGCTGCGACTCACCGAGGAGCTGTGGGAGACGGGGTATCTGGACGAAGCCAGGCTGCTGGCGGTGGACCATCCCGAGTCGGTGCAGGTGTACGTCAACGAGCGGTTCGTGCCGGCGGGGGCCGCGTCGCTCCGGCTGTACCAGGTCGCGCGGCCGCGCCCGCCCGTCGCCGCGACCGACGAGCTCGGCAACGATCTGCTGCCGGCGCTGCGGGCCCAGGACGACGTCTACGCGGCCCCCCCCACCTTGCGCCCGGTGCGCTACCAGGGCCTGACCGAGTTGCACGATCTCGTGCTCGACTTCGGCAGCCTGGCGGGGATGGACAGCGTGTTTCTCTTTCTCACCGGGTGGATCTACCCCACGGACGCGAGCATCAACTTCGCGCTCGCCCAGTCCCACGCGCTGCAGGTCGTCCCGCTGCACGTGCAGGTAAAGGACCCGGCCGGTCAGTGGCGCACCGTGATTCCCGATCTCGGCTTCCCGGCCGGGAAGAACAAGACCGTCATCGCGGATCTCACGGGAAAGTTCCTGAGCGCCGACCGGCGGGTCCGCATCCGCACCAACATGGAGATCTACTGGGACCGCGCGTTCGTGGCCGCGACCGCGTCGGCGAGCCCCGTGACCGTGACGACGCTTCGCCCGGTGGCCGCCGATCTTCACTACCGCGGCTTCTCCCGCATGTACCGCAAGGGCGGGCGCTACGGGCCCCAGTGGTACGATTACGGCGACGTCTCGCGCGAGCGGGCGTGGGCCCCGATCGTGGGCTCGTTCACGCGCTACGGCGACGTGCTGCCGCTGGTGGACAGCGTGGACGACCGCTACGTGATCTTCGGCCCCGGCGACGAGGTTGCGCTCGAGTTCGACAGCGCCGCCGCGCCGGCCCTACCGCCCGGCTGGACGCGCGACTTTCTCATCTATACGGATGCCTGGCTCAAGGACGCCGACTTGAACACCTTGGCCGGAGGCACGGTAGAACCGCTGCCGTTCCATCGGATGTCGCGCTACCCCTACGGTGCTGAGGAGGCGTTCCCAACCGATGCGATCCATCGGCGGTTCGTGGAGACGTACAACACCCGGCGGGTGGAGCGAGGGTCCTACAATCGGTAGCCGCGCTGCATGAGCGAGCGCCCCGAGGCCGCGTAGCCGTCAGGCCCGGGCAGGTGCCACTTCATGGCATCGGCCAGGCGGTCGTAGATGTTGAACAGCACGCACACCTGAATCGCGTCCTCGATGCCCTCGTCGCTCACGCCGGCGGCGCGTAGTGGGGCGAGGTCGGCGGGACACACGTCTTCGGGTGTGAGCGTGAGCTTCTCGAGGAAGCCGAGCGCGGCGCGCAGCTTGGGGTCGAGCGGAGCCGTGTGCCAGTCCGCCAGCACGGCGGCGACCAGCGTGTCGTCTCTCTTTTCGCGCTTCAGGGCCAGCGACGCGACCGCGCCGTGAGACTCTGTTCAGAACACGCACTGGTTCAGGCGCGACGTGAACGCGGCGAACAGCTCCCGCTCCCCCACGCTCCACGTCGAGGGCCCGCGCATCACCGCCTGGGTCCACTCGCACATCGGCCGGCCGAAGAATTCGGGCCGGTAGAGCAGGGTCTTGACGACGTCGGGCACGCGACGCCGGCTCACGAGGCGGATGAGCGTGAGCTTCAGCCGCTCGGGCAGACGATGACGGTGCTCGACGGCGCGTAATCGCAACGGTGCTAGTCCGGCGTTCCCCCTCTCCCGAAGGGAGAGGGGGACAGGGGGTGAGGACCCAACGCGGAGAGGGGGTCAGGGCGTGAGGACTCCCCGCGCAACGCCGCGAGCCCGCGCTCGAGCCGACCCAGGGCCGCGCCGAGCGCTGCGGAGACCGTGACCTCGAAGAGGGCGTCGTCGGAGTGGCCGGCCTGCTGCAGCCGGCCGAGATCGTCGTCGGTGACTTTGTAGGCGTGCCGGGCGACCTTGTCGACGTAGGCCGCCAGGGCGGGCGGGACGTCCTCGCCCGGTGCCCCAGAGGCTCGCGCGAGCACGGCGCGACGCAGCGCAGGGAGCGTATGTCCGGGCTGCGTCAGCACGCCGTCCACCAGTCGCGCGGTGTAGGTGGCGTAGCGCCCGCGCCGATCGTCCATCGTTCCCATAGCCGGCCTTTGGAGCCCGCTAGAATGGTCGCCGCGCTCGTGCCCGTCAAGAGGGTGGCGCTGTTCGTCGCGCACACCGGGCCCCCTTGCGGGGTTGCCTTTCGACGCGTATTTCAAACGCGCGCTAATGCTTCCGTAGGTCCGTCCGGGCCGGTACTCGGTCACGCAGTAGGAGGGCAGGCGCATGGCATTGAGCCGTCACCTCGTTGCCGCGCACATCCGTAGTGTGGGTGGGCCGTCCTACGCGTTTCCGCCCCGCTCGCCGCTTGCCGTGTTCGGTCAGACCGCCGCGCCCGTCTCCCTCAAGGCTCACAACGTCCACCTCATGACGTATCGCGAACTGATCGCCAAGCAGGGCCTCCAGGCCATGCGAAGACCCGCAGGATGAGGATCGCGCCAATGAACGACACGTTCCAGGGTACGCGTTTTCTTCGTGCAGTGGGGATGACTCTCGCGCTGGCGCTCTTGGTGTGGGTGCCGGCGTTCACCCAGCAGCCGGTCGAGGTGTCCGGCACGGTGACCTCCACCGTGGGAGGAAGGCCCGTTTCCGGGGTCACCGTCCGCGTGCGGGGGAGCAACACCAGCACGGTGACAGACGCGCAAGGGAAGTATACGGTCGCGGTCCCTCCGGATGCCGTCCTGGTGTTCAGCCTGATCGGGTACCGGGGCAGCGCGCAGACCGTCGCCGGGCGGTCGAGCGTCAACGTGACGCTCGAGCCCGCCATCTCGGTGCTGCCGGATGTCGTGGTGACCGGGTATCAGACGCAGCTGCGCAAGGACTTCACCGGCGCCGCCTCCAGCGTCAACACCGCAAGCGTGGAGAAGCAGACCGCGACCAGCGTGCTGCAGCGCCTCGATGGCCGCGTAGCGGGCGTGACGATCGATGCCGGCGGCTCTCCCGGGTCGCGCACGACGGTGCGGATTCGCGGCGTCACATCGTTTCAGAACAACGATCCGCTCTACATCATCGACGGCACGCCGGTTCAGGGTACGCGAGACAGCTACCTCAACTGGCTGAATCCGGACGAGATTGCGTCGATCGACGTCCTGAAGGACGCGTCGGCAATGTCGATCTACGGCTCCCGCGCGAGCAACGGCGTCGTCGTGATCGAGACGAAGCGCGGCAAACCGGGCCGGCGCCAGGTTTCGTTGGACGTGAGAACCGGCATGGCCGACCCCATCCGCGGGATGGACGACATCCTCGAGCTGAACTCGCTCAACTACTTCAACGTGGTCAAAACGGCCTACCGCAATGCCGGGCTCAACGTCCCGACGAACATCTACGGAAACGACACACTGGGAAACAACCCGTCGGTGCCTGCGTACATCTGGCCGAATCCCTGCGGGACGAAGAAGGTGCCGGCCCCGTGCACAGGTGTGGACACAAGCACGTACAAGTTCCCCGACGCGCTCATCATGCCGGGCAGCGCCGGGACGAACTGGTGGAAGGCCGTGTTCGGGACCGGTCACTTCCAGAACGCGAACCTCGCGGTGTCGGGCGGCGGCGAGGATAACACGTACCACGTATCGTTCAATTACCTCAACCAGGACGGGGCTGCCGCGTATACCCGGCTGCAGCGGGGGGTGGTGCGCATCAACACGGCGTTTACCCTCGACCGGGTCAGCGTCGGCGAGAACATCGCGCTGTCGCGCGAGCAGCACTACGGCGGGCTCGACGACGACGCCCTCGGCGAAGACAACATCATCGGCAAGAACATCATGCAGCAGCCGGTGGTCCCGATCTACGACATCAGGGGATACTTCGCCTCGGGCAAGGCGGTCGGTCTCTCGAACCTGACCAATCCGCTCAAGATCGCCTTCGCCGGCCAGAACGACATTAGCACCAATGACCGCATGTTCGGGAACGTGTTCGGCGGGTTCGACGCCCACCACGGCATCACCCTGAAGACGCGGTTCGGGTTCAACCTGGGCCAGAACTCGTTTCATGGTTTTTCGCCCACCACCCCGGAGAACTCGGAGGTGACGTCCGTCGATGGGATCAACGAGAACTACCGCCTGCAAACAGAGTGGACCTGGACCAACACGCTGAACTATCTGCGGACGTTCGGCCAACACAGTCTGACGGTGCTGTTGGGGCACGAAGCGAACGAGTTCACCGAACGCTTCGAGGCCGGCAACTGCGCGAACCTGCTCAACGAGAGCCTGGACTCCCGCTACATCCAGGATGCGTTGTGTGACCCGACCACGAAGAACGTCACAAGCTCGGGTGAGGTGAGCACGCTGCTGTCGTTCTTCGGCAAGGCCGACTACAACTTTGCAGACCGGTACTATCTGAACTTTACCGTGCGTCGAGACGGCTCCTCGCACTTCTCTCCGCAGCATCGCTGGGGCACCTTCCCGGCCGTGGGGGCGGGCTGGCGGCTGTCGCGCGAGTCGTTCATGCGGAGCTCGCCGTTCTCGAACCTGATGCTGCGGTTCGGCTGGGGGGTCACCGGAAACCAGCTGATCCCCGCGGGGCGTATCGTGAGTACGTACGGCGGCGATCGGGGAGACACCTTCTACGACATCGGCGGAGGAAGCGTCTCGTCGATTCAGCCGGGATTCAAGCTCACGGCCAACGGAAACGCCGACATGAAGTGGGAGGAAAACCGGTCGGTGAATGTCGGACTGGACGTCGAGTTTCTCGAAGGCCGGGGCACGTTCAGCGCCGACCTGTACCGGCGCAACAGCAACAATCTGTTGTTCGATCCGAGGACGCCGGCCACCGCGGGCACCGCCGCTCCCCCGATCATCAACATCGGCAGGGTCAGAAACAACGGCATCGACTTTACACTCGGGTACCGCAGCACCCTCGGGGCGGGAACGCTGTGGAGCGTGATCTTCAACGGCAGCCACTACACCAATAAGATCCTCCAGATCGACAACCTGGGGACCCCGTCGTTCGTGGGGCCGATCTCGCTGCGTGAGCAGAATCCCGTGATCAACATGGTGGGCCAGCCGATCGGCGCGTTTTACGGCCTGGTGGCCGACGGTTATTACAAGGACTCGTTGGATGCCGCTCCGTTCTGGAACGACGGCGCGCGCCCGGGCCGCATTAAGTTCAAGGACTTGAACGGAGACGGCTCTATCACGTCGGCCGATGCGACGATCATCGGCAGCCCGCATCCCAAGTTCACCGGCGGACTGGATCTCGCGCTGCGGCACGGCGACTGGGACATCAGCGCGACCTTGTTCGGGACGTTCGGGAACAAGATCTTCAACGCGCAGAAGTACTGGTACGTGTTCCGGTATTTCGATACCAACGTGCGCAGCGACCTGCTGGCCAATTCGGTTGTGCTGGATGGCCCGTGCGGCATCACGCCTCCCGTTCCGCCCGACACGGTACCCGGCTTCGCTTGCCCGGGAAAGGTGACGAACCCGAATGCCAAGTATCCCAGAATAGACTACAACGATGCATCATGGAGCCGGCAGTTCTCGAGCTACTGGGTCGAGGACGGCTCGTACGTGCGGCTGCGCTCGCTGCAAATCGGATACAACGTGCCGCCCGGCCTGGTCCGCTGGATCCCGGTGGCCCGCATCTATCTCCAGGCGGAAAACCTGTTCACGATCACCGGATACTCCGGGCTCGATCCGACGCTGCCGACCTGGAGCACGTTTGGGGCGGCCGGCGATCGCCGCGACCAGTTCCGCGGCGTCGACGAGGGCTCGTATCCCACCAATCGAACGATCACCATCGGCATCTCGACCACGTTCTAGGGAGTCGTCTTTATTCGGGGGGCGAAGGACGATGAACAAGCGAAATCGGAATCGACTGCTCTTCGGGATGGCAGGCGTGCTCGTAGCCGCCGGGGTCACGTACGCCTGCAAGGACTTTCTGGATCAGCCGGCGCAAGGATCCGTCGAGCAGGTATCGCTCGAGACCAAGGCCGGCGTCGAGGGCTCCCTCATCGCCGCTTACCGGTCGCTCGACTGTAGCAGCAGCTCCGCCGGCTCGTGGGGCTGCGCAGCCAGCAACTGGGTGTGGGGCAGTATCCCGAGCGGCGACGCCCACAAGGGCTCCAACGCAGGCGACCAGCAACCCATCAACGACATCGAGACCTATTACTGGTCCGTGGGGGAAGCCGAAGGGTACTTGAACCAGAAGTGGAGTCAGGTCTACGAGGGTGTATTCCGAGCCAATGCGACCCTCAATCTCCTGAACAAAGTCCTGGCGAGGAACCCGCTGGAGATCGGCGCGGACTCCCTCTCCATCCGGGGCGAAGCCTTGTTCCTCCGGGCCCACTATCATTTCGAGGCGTATCGGATGTGGGGGCACATCCCCTACTACTTCGAAACCGATACGACGCCGGTCGCCCAGGGCGGGTTCCGGAAGCCCAACAACCTGGCGCTCGATTCGATCGTGAAGCTGATCATCGCCGACTTGAACAGCGCCATCACGCTGCTGCCGGCGACGCCGCGCAACGGCGAGCTGGGACGCGCGACCTCGTGGGCCGCGAGGGCCTATAAGGGCCGGGTCCAGGTGTATGGCGCCGCCCTCACGCCCGCGTTGTGGGACTCGGCGTTGGTCACCTTGCGCAATGTGCGGACGAGCGGGCCATACCAGCTGGAGACGAGCTTCGACCACGTCTGGACCGGCTTTGCGCAATATCGCGACGGCCTGGAAACGATTCTCGCGTTTCAGGCCTCCGTCCGGGACGGCGAGCCGAGCGGGTGGAACTCGAACTGGGGCGAGCGGCTGAATTTCCCGCATTCGGGCAGCCACTTCGGCTGCTGCGGCTTCCACCAGCCCTCGCAGAATCTGGTCAACTTCTTCGCGGTGGACGCGAACGGCCTGCCGTTGGCAGTGTCGACCTCGGCGTGGAACAACCCCGACACGAACTTCGCCGGCGGCAACCTGACGCCAGTCGATCCGCGACTGGATTGGACCGTCGGCCGCGATCTCGTCCCCTACAAGGACTGGGGGCTGCACGATCGGTCGTGGATCCGGGATGCCCTGTATAGCGGCCCATACAGCCCCAAGAAGAACGTCCACGAGAATGCCGCCAACGCGGAAGACAACGTCGGCTGGCAGGCGACGCAGACCAACGATGTGAACATTCACATCTTCCGCTACGCCGACATGCTGCTGCTCCTTGCCGAGGCGGAGGTCGAATCCCCCAACGGGTCCCTCGCCAACGCGCTCGCGATCGTGAATCAGATCAGAGCGCGTGCGGGGCAGGTCGCCCAGGGGTGTGGGAAGGGGTTCGATACCAAATCGGACAGCATCTTGAAGGCGACATACCCCGCGTGCGCGACCGATGAGCGCATGGTTGACACACTGATCCGGACGGCGACACTCGATTCGTTGAGGACGCCGTGGGCGCTGTATCGCATCGGGCTGTATCCGTCCTTCCCGAGTCAGGCCTACGCGCGTACCGCGATTCAGTACGAGCGGCGGCTCGAGCTGGCGATGGAGGGCCAGCGGTTCTTCGACCTGCGCCGCTGGGGCGGCGCCGATACCGTGATCGCCAACTACGTCCTCAAGGAAAAGAGCCGGATTCCGTATCTGGGGACCGCGGCCATCTTCAGCTTACCGAAGTACGCGCTCTACCCGATCCCGACCGTTCAGATCGAGGTGAGCAGGTCCGGGGCGCAGGACAATCTGGTGCAGAACCCGGGGTGGTAAGCCTCACCCCCTTGTCCCCCTCTCCCTCTCGGGAGAGGGGGAACGAGGTCTTACGCGTCTCACCGCTTGACAATGGCAAACGCCTGCAGGGAATCGCCGTAGCTCGCGACGAGCACGGCCTTCCCTGCAGGCGTCTTGATGAGCGCCAGCCCCGTGACGTCGCGCGGCGCGAGGAAGCCGCTCTCCACTGCGGGCACCGGAGTGAAGTGACCCCGTCCATCCCCCTTCAACCACAGGCCGTTGCCGGCGTCGGCCGGCGGTGTGTTCGGCTCCGTATCGTACAGGTTCCCCGCCACGATCAGGTCGAGGTTCCCATCGCCGTCCAGGTCGTCCACGATAATGCCACGGATCGGTGCGATCTGCGCCAGGGTGGGTAGCGCGACCGAGCTAAACGTGCCGTCGCCGTTGTTCTGGAGATACACGCTGGCAAACGTGTCCGTCTGGTAATGCAGAGCGCGCCCCAATGACGCGGTGCCGAACAGCTGCGCGACGGACGCCGCCGCGAACGACCCGTAGCTCGGGAATCGCAGCGCCACCGGGTAGATGGACGGTCCCAATTTCGCCCGACCGAAGACAGGATACTCGGTTCCGTCGATTTCCTGCGTCAGGACGATGTCGGTCGTGCCGCTCCCGGTGAAATCGGTCGCATACACCCCGAACCGGCTGTGCGGCGACGTTGTGTACGCGAAGTTGAGCCCCACATTGCCCGCGATCAGATCGGGGCGCCCGTCGTGGTTCAAGTCTCCGGTCGCGAGGCTGTACCACCAGCCCCGCAGGGGTGGCAGGCCCACCGCGGCCGTGACGTTGCGCAGGTGCGTGCCGTCGTTGTGATAGAACTGGAGTGACATCCACTCGCCGGCGGTGACCAGATCCATCCGCCCGTCGCCGTCGAAATCGATCCAGACCGCAGCGGTGATCATCCCCCCGGGCCGGATGAGCTCCGGCGCAAACTCCGCGGTGACGTCGGTGAAATGGCTGCCGCCGTCGTTTCGGAGGAGATAGCTGCGCGTCGGGTACGGATAATTCCGTGGCGTGAGGCGCCCGCCCACGAACAGGTCCAGCCGGCCATCGCCGGTAAAGTCCCCAGCCGCGACGACCGCCGTGCAGGTCGCCATTGGCGGCAATGCCTGAGTGTCTCTCACGAACCGCCCGCCTCCCTTATTGATATAGAGGCGGTCCTGCAACAAACGCGACTGCGGCGCGTGCTGATAGCCGCAACTCGCCACGTACAGGTCCGGCAGCCCATCGCCGTTGGCGTCGAAGAAGAGCGCGCCCCAATCGTCGTAGTCCTTGTCCGCCACCCAGGGTTCACCTTGAACAGACTCGACGAAGCTGCCGTCTCTTCGTTGCATGAACAGTTTGCCCGGGATGCCCTCGCCTCCGCCGATGAAGACGTCATCCAGCCCATCGCCGTTCACGTCCGCCACGGCGAGGGAAGGCCCCTGCCGGGAAGGCTCATAGGGTAAGAGCGGCTGCACATCGTAGTCGACGCTCGCGGTCTCCGGTTGCTTGTACTTGAGGAACCGGCGGGGGAGAAAAAGCGGGTTGCGGAGGTTGGTGGAGGTTGGGGAGGTCGCTGCCTTCTTTCTAGCGTCTCCTTGGTGCACGGTCACCATCCGGTCGACATCCAGACCAATCAGGAGTTGATAGCGCCCATCCGGCCAGATCACTTCCAGACTGTCCACGCGCGTGGCGCGGCCGAGCCCGAAATGCTCGCGGTCGTCCATCGTGGACATGTACCCTCGATAGGGTGAGTGATAGAGGTATTGCTTCGTGCCGCCGGCCGAGAGAACCAACGTCGATCCGATCCCCCGTCGGTTGGGAGGCTCTCCGTCGAGCTTGATTTCCAGGTAGTGATGGGTATCGTCTTGCGGTTGGACGTTCTGGTAGATGGACGCGGGCCCGTCGATATTGTTGACCACCAGGGCGAGCCTGCCGTCGTTGTTGAGATCGGCGTACGCCGCGCCATTCGAGAAGCCAGGCTGGTCCATTCCCCATTCGGTCGTCTTGTCGGTAAACGTCAGATCGGCATTGTTCCGGAAGACATAATTGGGCAGCCGGTAGCTGTGGAGCTCCTTCAGGAGTCGCAGGGCACGCTGGTGGTCTCCGGCTCGGCGTGCACCGAACATCGCGGTCTGGTAATCGAGATCGTTGGCGGCTTTGGGGTACCCGTTGGTGACGAAGATGTCCTTATAGCCATCGTTGTCGAAATCGCCGAACAGGGCGCTCCAGCTCCAATCGGTGCTCGCCACGCCCGCGAGACGAGCGATATCGCTGAAGACCACGTCCCCGTTCGGCGTGACGCCGTTGCTCAATTGCAGTGAGTTGACGTCGTACGCGTCGCGAAACCCCCTGCGACGGAGATCGAGGCGACCGCCATAGGTGAGATACCCGCTCATGCGTTTCTGCCGCTCGAGCGTGGCCGGGAGCATGTCCATCTGCAGGATGTCGGGCCAGCCGTCGTTATTGAAGTCGGCGATATCGACGCCCATGCCCGCAAAACTCGTGTGCTTGAGCCAGGCGCCGACCTTGTCGGTAAACGTGCCGTTCCGGTTGTTGATGTAGAGAACATCGTTGGGTGCGACGTCGTTGGAGACGTAGATATCGGGCCAGCCGTCGCGGTTCACGTCCGCGACCACCACCCCGAGTCCGTATCCGATCTGCTCCAGGATCCCCGCCTGCCGGGATACATCAGTGAAGGTCCCATCGCAGTTGTTGCGATAGAGCTTGCTGTAGCCTTCCGGGCTGCTGCTGCGGACGCCGAGCGGGTGCGTGTCCGCTATGCCACGGGCAAAGTCCTTGGGGGAATTGTTGAGCAAAAAGAGGTCGAGGCAGCCATCACGGTTGTAATCGAGGAACACGGCGTGGGTGGTGAAACCCGTATCGGCGATGCCGTAGCGTGCCGCGGCCTCGGTGAACGTGCGATCGCCGTTATTATTGATGAACAACAGGTTGGCCCGGTCCTGTCCTTTGGAGCGTTCGGACCCGGAGACGGAGACGTAGATGTCCAGATACCCGTCGTTATTGATGTCCACCATGGTGGCGCCGGTGGCCCACCGGGTCGTGGCGACCCCCGCCGACGTCGTGATGTCTTCGAACCGCATGTCCCCTCTGTTCCGATACAGCCGGCTCGAGACCATGTTGCCGCTGAAGAAAATGTCCGGCAGTCCGTCGTTATCGATGTCTCCGATCGCTACGCCCGCGCCGTTGTATATGTAGGGCTCGGCTTGCACGTTCACGGAATCGTTGGTGGTGATGGTGTTCGCGAACGTCACCCCGGTTCGTGCCGGGGTGAGGAGCTTGAACAGTGGGCGATTGGCTCTTTCGGGCCGGCACCCAGCGACGGCGAGCAGGGCGACGACGAGGGCGCAGCGCATGAGGGCGGCTAGCATGGCGGGGGAACGATACCCCGTCAAGAGGGTGCACGGGTAGCGCAACGCCCCGGCGCGGCGTAGGATTCCGCCGCACATGAGCCCGCTCCTGCTCGCAGTGATGGTCTCAGTCGCGTTCCCCCTCTCCCGAAGGGAGAGGGGGTCAGGGGGTGAGGCCGACACCGTCCCCCCGTACCTCGCGTTCCCGGAGCCGGGGCTCGACGACCCGGCCGCGTACGAAGGCTACCAGACCCGCGTGTACCAGGACGCGAGCGGGAACGCGTTCCAGGTTTACCTGAAGAGCAGCGGACGCGTGGTGAGCCTGTGGGCCGACGCAGCCAACGAGAGCGTGGGCTTGAGCGTGCGCGATTCGACGGGGAAACCCGCCGAGCTCGCCTGGGGCTCTTCGGGCGCCGTGGTGGAGCGGTCGACCGCGGGCCGCACGCGCTCGGTGTCCTACGGCCTGGAGGCCCCGTCCACGGTCAAGATCGGCCTCCTGCTCCTGGGCTCGATGCGCGTGGAGCGGGACTTCGGCTACGGGGAGCGCGACTCGCTCCCTCTCGACGCGCCCCCATTCGTGCAGTCCGAGCTCACGCAGCTGATCGACCATATCGCGAAGCTGAAAGGGCCCGAGCGCGCGCGCCACCTGGCGCTGCTCGGCGTGAAGTCCGTCGAGGCGCTGCGCGCCCGGCTCTCTCCTCGGATCAACTTGCAGCGCGGCGACACGGTATGGAACGTCGCAGTCGAACAGCCGAGCTTCGACGGCAAGACCCACCTCTGGCTGTCGCTCGAAGGCGACACCCGGGAAACGGTGCCCGCCGTCTTTGGCAACGTCGTCACCATCCGCCGTCCGGCAGGGGGTGCCGTGCATTGGACGGTCCGCGTGACCACGGACGCCGCCGCGCTGACCCCCCTCACGCGCCAGGAGATCTTCAACGACGAGTTCCAGCGGTTCGCCGCCCGCGTCCGCGCCGACACGGCGCATCCCGAGCGCGTCCGGCGGCTCGAGCGCGAGGTGCGCGGCTTCGAGTTGCTGTGCTATCGCGAGAAGGTGATGGCCGGGTTGCCCAATTTCGCCACGTACTTCGGCCGCGACATGTTGATGGCGGCGCTGCTCATGCGGCCGGTGTGGTCGCCGGAGATGGCGCAGCACGTGATCGCCAGCGCGCTCGGCAAGCTCGCGCCCGACGGGGACGTGAGCCACGAGGAGGCGCTCGGCGGCCAGGCCATCCGCGAGCACGCCGCCGAGTACAGCCGGCTGATGGCGGCGGGCCTGCTCGCCCGCGCGCGCGCGGAGCTCGCCACCCTCGCCGCCACCCGCGAGAACCACTCCATGGTGGACGACGACGTCCAGTTGCCGCTCGTCGCCGCCGACTACCTCGCGGACCCGCGCGTGCCGGCGGCCGAGAAGCGCCGCTTCCTGAGCGAGGAGCATCGGGTGGAGCGGCTGCTCGCCAATCTGGCGCTGGTGGCGCGCCGGGCGGCGCCGTACGCCCGCGATCCAGTCGCGACCAACCTGGTGAGTTTCCCGCGCGCATCCGATGGGAGCTGGCGGTCCGCAAGCTGGCGCGACAGCCGCGTGGGGTACGCCGGCGGTCGCTTCGCCATGGACGTGAACGTCATCTGGATGCCGCGCGCCCTGGAGGCGGCGGGGACAATTCTTGACGCGCTCAAAGGCCTCGGCGTCACACCAACGATCCGTGACGCAGCGCTCGCGCGATTCGCACGCGATCGGGTGGCGCTCGCGCGGGCGGTCGCGGTGTGGCGAGGGGCGGAACGGCACTTCCGGGTCACTCTCGCGCCGTCCGAGGTGCGCCGCCGCGTCGCCGCCCGGCTCGCCTGGCTCCCACCGGCCGAGCGGGACTTCTGGGACGCCACCTTGCGGCGCCTCGTGCCATCCCCGGACACACTGCGGTTCCTCGCCCTTTCACTCGATGGCGACGGCCGACCGATTCCGATCGTGAACACCGATCCCGCCATGCTGTTGATCGTCGACTCGCTCGCCCCCGACCGAGTACGCGAGCTGATCGATCCCATCCTCACGCCATATCCCATCGGCCTGTTCGTGGACGGGTTGGGGCCCCTCGTCGCCAACGACGCGTACGCGCCGTCCGACGTGTGGGCGCAGTTCCGCCGGGACGCGTACCACTCGCCGACGGTCGTGTGGGGCCGTGACGTGAACATCCTCCTCGCGGGGCTGGCGCGGCAGCGTCGCCGCGATGATATCGGGGCTGCCTTGCGCCGCATCACCGATGCCGTGGACCGGTCCGGCCTGCGACACGCGGAGCTGTGGAGCTACCGCATCGACAACGGGACCCTGGCGCCGATCCGCTACGGCTCCAGCTCGGACGTGCAGCTGTGGAGCCTCACCGACCTCGCCGTTCAATATCTCCTCAACACCGAGACGCCATGAGCAACCTCCACCTGTTCGACCTCATCGTGATCGCCGGGTACTTCCTGGTGTTGCTCGGGATCGGCTACTGGGCCGCGCGGCGCGAAAAGAACGTGAGCGCCGACTACTTCCTGGCGAGCCGGGACGTGGGCTGGTTCGCGGTGGGGGCGAGCCTGTTCGCGTCGAACATCGGGAGCGAGCATCTGGTCGGCCTCGCGGGCACCGGGGCGGCGAGCGGGCTCGCGGTGGGCCACTTCGAGTGGCTCGCCTGCCTCATCCTGCTGCTCCTGGGCTGGTTGTTCACGCCGTTCTATCTGCGCAGTGGCGTATACACCATGCCCGAGTTTCTGGAGCGCCGCTTCAACCCGGCCGCACGCACGTACTTCACGTGGGTCTCGGTGATCGGCTACGTACTCACGAAGATCAGCGTGACGCTGTACGCCGGCGGCGTCGTGATCCGCGCCGTCACCGGATGGGATTTCTACACGGCGGCGATCGTGCTCATCGTCGTCACGGGACTGTACACGATCTTCGGTGGACTGCGCGCCGTCGTCTACACCGAGGTGCTGCAGGCGATCGTGCTCATCCTCGGCTCCGTGACGCTGATGGCGATCGGCCTCTCGCGCGTCGGAGGGTTCTCGGGACTCGAGGCGAAAGTCCCCGCCGGCTTCTTCTCGATGTGGAAACCGTCCAATCACCCGGACTTCCCGTGGACCGGCATCGTGTTCGGCGCGCCGATCCTCGGCATCTGGTATTGGTGTACCGACCAGCACATCGTTCAGCGCGTGCTGGCGGCGAAGAGCATCACCCAGGCGCGCACCGGAACGATCTTCGCCGGTTATCTCAAGATTCTTCCCGTGTTCATTTTCGTCCTGCCCGGCGTGGTCGCAGCGGCGCTGTTCACCGACATCCACTCAAACCCCGACTCGGCGTATCCCACACTCGTGACGCGGCTCTTGCCGGACGGAGCCAAGGGGCTGGTGCTGGCGGGAATGCTCGCGGCGCTGATGAGCTCGCTCGCCTCGGCGTTCAACGCGTGCTCGACGCTCCTCACGTGGGACGTGTATCGGAAGATGCGGCCCAGCGCGAGCGAGCAGCAGCTCGTGCGCGTCGGCCGGATGTCCGCGGCCGCGATGGTGTTCCTGGGACTGCTGTGGATTCCCTTCATGAAGTACATCTCGTCGCAGATCTACATCTACCTGCAAAGCGTGCAGGCGTACATCGCTCCGCCGATCGCCGCCTGCTTCCTGCTCGGTCTGTTCTATCGGCGGCTCAACGGCTCGGGCGCAATAGCGTCGCTCCTCACCGGTCTCGTGCTCGGCGTCCTGCGACTCGTACTCGAGCTGACGAACAAGGCGTCGGGCGGGCTCGAGCCCGGCACGCTATGGCACTGGATCGCGACGATCAACTTCCTGCACTTCGCGGTGCTGCTGTTCGT
The DNA here is from genome assembly GCA_035601235.1 of Gemmatimonadales bacterium. GTDB lineage: Bacteria > Gemmatimonadota > Gemmatimonadetes > Gemmatimonadales > GWC2-71-9 > AG41. Next base: position 72,475 of record DATNOR010000007.1, on the reverse strand, counting down.
CATCTGCACCGTCGTGCTGTTCGTCGTGAGCCTGATGACGCCGCCGCCGAGCCCCGAGAAGACCGAAGGCCTGACCTACACCTACGGCAAGCCGGCCGTGGGCGAGACGGCTGGCGCACGGAGGTTTGAAATCGGGCTCTCGGTGTTGCTCGCGATCCTGCTCGGCGTGTTGTGGATCGTGTTCAGATGAGAACAGCAAGGTTGGGGGAGGTTAGGGGAGGTTGGGGAGGTTGGAGGAGGCTGCTCCTTGCGGTCTCGGCCGCGTGCACTTCGACATGCACAACCTCCAAAACCTTCCCTAACCTCCACCAACCTGCCTTTTACGACCCGGCTCACGACCTCGGATCCCTATTCCAGGCCGTCCAGCTGTCGGGCATCTTCCCGGACTCGAAGACCTTCGTCGACGCCCGGCCGCTCTTCCCGCCGAGCGTGATCGCCGCGCGCTACGACTCGGCGCACACTGTGGCCGGGTTCGACCTCCGGGCGTTCGTGGAGCGGCAGTTCCAGCTGCCCCAGCCGGTCGGAGCAGGCGTCGCGCCGGGCGTCTCCCGCTCGCGGACTATGGAAGACCACATCCGGGCGCTCTGGCCCGTGCTCACGCGGCCGCCCGACACCGCGGACACGCGCTCGTCGCTGATCCCGCTGCCGCACCCGTACGTCGTGCCGGGCGGCCGCTTCCGTGAGATCTATTATTGGGACTCCTACTTCACGATGCTGGGGCTCGTCGCCAGCGGTCGCACCGACCTGGTGCGCAACATGCTCGACAACTTCGCGTATCTGGTCGAGACGATCGGGCACATCCCCAACGGCAACCGGACCTACTATCTCAGTCGCAGCCAGCCGCCCTACTTCGCGGCTATGGTCGGGCTCTACGCCACGGCCACCGACACCACCCAGGCGCTGCGCTACCTCGACGCCCTCGAGGCGGAGCATGCGTTCTGGATGGATGGCGCGGAGCGTCTCGCGCCGGCTCAGGCGTACGCCCGAGTCGTCCGGCTGCCCGATGGATCAGTGCTGAACCGCTACTGGGACGACCGCGCTGAGCCCCGGCCCGAGTCGTATCGCCCCGACTACGAGCTGGCCCAGACCGTTCCCGAGGGGCAACGCGACGCGCTGTATCGGAACCTCCGGGCCACGGCGGAAAGCGGCTGGGACTTCTCGAGCCGCTGGATGCGCGACCCGAAGGACCTGCGGACCCTGGAAACGACGCAGCTCGTCCCGGTGGACCTGAACAGTCTTCTCTATCATGCCGAGGTGACGATCACCGCGCTGCGGCGCGTCCGAGGGCGACCGGGCGACCGGGAGGTCGCGGAGCGGTTCGCCCGCGCGGCCCAGGACCGGCGTCGGGCGCTGCTCGCGGCCGCGTACGATCCCGCCACGGGATTCTTCTACGACGTGCGCTGGCAGAGCGGCGCGCGGGTGGCGGATCGCCCCACCATCGCGGCCGCGGCTCCGCTGTACTTCGGGCTCGCCACGCCGGAGCAGGGGCGTGCGGTGGCGGCGCGGCTGCAGCGGGACTTCCTGAAGCCGGGCGGATTCGTACCGACGCTGATTGCGTCGGGACAGCAGTGGGACGCCCCCAACGGGTGGGCGCCGCTCGAGTGGCTGGCGATCGAAGGGGTGCGCCGCTACGGGCGGACGGACCTCGCCACGCGGGCGCGCGACCGCTGGCTCGCCCTGAACCGGCGCACCTATCAGGCGACGGGCAAGATGACGGAGAAGTACGACGTGGTCGACTTGCGGCGGCGGGCGGGCGGGGGCGAGTACCCCACGCAGGATGGGTTCGGATGGACGAACGGGGTGGCGCTGGCGCTGGAGGGGACTACTCACCTTCGGTGAACGCGGAAGTCGGAACGCGGAACGCGGAACAGGCTCGGATGTTCCGCGTTCCCACTTCCGCGTTCCGCGTTCAGAATGCCTGATCCCACCGCCGCGACAGCCGGATCGCCGAGCCGATGAGGCCGACCATGCTGTAGGTCTGGACGAAGTTGCCCCACTGCTCCCGGGTGCGCGGATCCACGTGCTCGGCGAGCAGGCCGTGGCGGTTGCAGCAGGCGAGCACGTTTTCGAACAGCGCCCGCGCCTCGTCGCGCCGTCCGATGGCGGAGAGCGCGTTGATGTACCAGAAGGTGCAGACCAGAAAGGCGTTCTCCGGCGTTCCGAAGTCGTCCTGCTCGACATATCGGAAAATGAAGTCGCCGCGTCGCAGCTCGCGCTCGATGGCGGTCACGGTGCCCGCGAAGCGCGGGTCGTCGTCCGCCAGGAAGCCGAGCTCGTTCAGCCGCAGCAGGCTCGCGTCCAGCGTATCGCCATCCATCGTGGCGACGAAGCTGCCTCGCCCGGCGCTCCAGCACCGCTCGTCGATCACCTGGTGGATGCGCGCGGCCTGGTCGGTCCAGTACGCCGCACGCTCGGCCAGCCCCAGATGCGCGGCGATTTTCGCCAGGCGGTCGCACCCGGCCCAGCACATCACGCTGGAGAAGGTGTGCACGCGCGGTTTGCCGCGCAGCTCCCAGAGCCCAGCGTCCGGCTGGTCGAACAGACGCGCGGCGTGGTCCCCGAGCGTTTCGAGCCGACGGAACAGGACGTCGTCGCCGCGTTGCACCAGGCGGCGGTCGAAGAACACGTGGGTGGCGGCGAGGATGGCCGCGCCATAGACGTCGTGCTGCACCTGCCGGTACGCCTGATTCCCGACCCGCACCGGGCCCATGCCGCGATAGCCGGGCAGGGAATCGATCGACCGCTCGTCGGGGACCGCCCGGCCGGTGAGGCCATAGACGGGCTGCAGCCGGCCGTCGGCCGAGCCGGCCACAACGTTGACGATGTAGCCGAGATAGCGCTCCATGGTACGGGTGGCCCCGAGTCGGTTGAGGGCATTGACCACGAAGTACGCGTCGCGCAGCCAGCAATGGCGGTAGTCCCAGTTCCTGCCGCTGCCCGGCGCTTCGGGAATGGAGGTCGTCATCGCCGCGACGATCGCCCCCGTGTCTTCGAACACATTGAGCTGCAGCGTGATCGCCGAGCGGATCACGGCGTCCTGCCACTCGAACGGGATGCCGAGCGAGCGCACCCAGTCGCGCCAGTACGCGGCGGTCTCTTCGAAGAAGCGGCGGCCCACGTCCGCCACGGCGCCCTGCACCGTCTCGTCCGGTCCGAGCAGCAGGGTGACGGTGTCCTCCAGATAGAACGGATTCTCCTCCACCAGGGCCGCAATCGATGCGTCCGTGGTGAGGCGCAGCCCCAGATCCGTGCCCGCATAGCGGATGTGATTCGAGCCGCACGTGGTCTCCGCGGGCGCGCGGCCGTAGTCCCGGGCGGGACGCAGGCGCACGCGGATACGGGGATTGCCGGCGATCCGCTTGATCTGCCGCACCAGCATCATGGGACAGAACATCCGGCCGTACTGGTGGAAGCGGGGCGCGAAGTCGCTGATCTCGACGACCGCCCCAGCGCGGTCGTACAGTCGGGTCACGAGCATCGGCGTGTTGACGAGATACTCCTGCTCGGCGCGCGCGACATCAGTCAGCTCGACCACGAAGAATCCGAAGTCCGATTCGTGCGCCCGCTGCCGCAACAGGGAGCAGAACGCCGGGTCGCCGTCGAAATGCGGAAAGCAGCCCCAGACCACCTCGCTCAGCGGATTCACCAGGGCGCCGATCGTCCCGTTCCCGACCAGGGCGAGATCGAGCGAGCTCATCGAGCGAGCTCCGCCGCGCGCTGCTCGAGCCAGGCGCGCACGGCGCGCACGTCGCGCAGCCGCCCGCGCGCTGCCGTCCGCCCCGGCCCCACCTTCACCGAGTGGCCGCGCAGGCCGTTGACGGTCACGAAGGCATGCTCGTCGGTCGAGTCATCGCCGACGAATACCGGTGTTCGCCCGCGGAACGGCTCCTCCTGCATGAACTCGAGCACCGCTACCCCCTTGTCCTTGCCGGCGGGCTTGATCTCGACGACGCGCTTCCCAGCCTGGACGCCGTACGCTCCGCCGGACCCGGCCACGAGCGAGCGGACCAGGCGGTGGGCGTATCCGGCGAGGCGCGGGGCCCGGCGGTAGTGCAGCGCGAGGGAGAGTCCCTTGTCCTCGATCACCAGGCCGGGATGGCGGTCCACGACGGCCGCGAGCCCGCGGCGCACGGCCTCGAGTGCGGGCGACGACACGACGTGGTGGTGGACGCGGCCTGCGGCGTCGCGCCGCTCGACGCCGTGCTGCCCCGCCGCGGGGAGGCGGAAGTCCGGCACGAGTTCGTCAATCTGTGCAAGCGAGCGGCCGCTGATCAGCGCGACCGCGCCGCCCGTCGCCTGATACAGATCCACGATGAGCTGCTGCACGTGGCCGTCGGGACCGCCCCCCCCGGGGGCCTCCGCGATGTCGACCAATGTGCCGTCGATGTCGAAGAAGTACGCCCACTCCGGCCGGGGCGGGGGCAGTGAGGGCGCGCGCCGCCGCCTCATGTGGCGCGGCTCGGCGCGCGGCCCCCCGCGCGGCGCGACAGCCGCTCCGGACTCGCTGCCCGGTCCAGCAGGCGCCCGCGGCGCCGCATGCCCGCCGCATCGATCAGCATGCGCCCCGCCCAGCGGTACACGTTGAACTCCTGAATCAGGCCGCGCATGAGGCGGCTGCGGGCGCGCTGCCCTGCCGCCGGCATCGACAGCGCCATGTGAAGCGCCGCCGCGCACTGATCCGTGTCGTAAGGGTTGACGATGATCGCCTCCGGCAGCTCCCGCGCGGCGCCGGTGAACTGGCTCAGGATCAGCACGCCGCGCTCGTCGTCGCGCGCCGACACGAACTCCTTCGCCACCAGGTTCATGCCGTCGTGCAGGCTGGTGACCATGCACACGTCCGCCGCGCGATAATACTCGTAGATGTCCTGCGGCTGATGGTGCTCCACGAGCAGCACGATCGGCGGATACGGCGCGCCGGCGAAGCGCTCGTTGATCCGTGTCGCCATCGCGCGCACGCGCGCTTCGTATTCCTGGTACTGCTCGATCCGGTTGCGCGTCGGCGCCGCGATCTGGACGAACGTGAACCGGCCGACCCATTGCGGCTCCATCTCCAGCAGCCGCTCCACGGCACGCAGCCGCTCCTCGATGCCCTTCGTATAGTCGAGGCGGTCGACGCCGAGCCCGAGCGCCTGCTCCGCCGGCAGGCCGTGACGCTGGCGCACGTCGAGCCGGCAGCGCTCGACCGGCTTGCCGAGCAGGGCGGGCGAGGGCGGCCACTCGATCGAAATCGGGTAGCGCTTGACCGCCGTCAGCTTGCCCCGGTAGGAGACGGTGAACATCTCCCGGTCGACCCTCGCCTCCAGCAGGCGGTCGACCGTGTCGACGAAGTTATTGCAGTGAAATTGTGTGTGGAACCCGAGAATGCTCGAGCCCAGCAGGCCGTCGACCAGCTCTTCCCGCCAGGGGCAGATCGCGAACGCCTCGGGGTTCGGCCAGGGAATGTGCCAGAAGGAAACGATGGTCGCGGCCGGCAGAGCCTCCTGGATCATTCTCGGCAAGAGCGCGAAGTGGTAGTCCTGCACCAGGACAATCGGGTCGGGGGACTTGGCTTCTTCCACCACGGCCTGGGCGAACGTCCGGTTGACCGTCACGTATTGCTCCCAATCGGACGTGCGGAAGATCGGCCGGACGTGCGCGATATGGCACAGCGGCCACAGGCCCTCGTTCGCGAACCCGTAGTAATAGCCCGCCTCCTGCTCGGGCGTCAGCCAGACGCGGCGCAGCTGATACGCCGGCTGCTCCGGCGGCACGGCCACGTGCGCGTGCTCGTCGACCACCTCGCGGTCGGCGGAGCCGCTGCCGTGGGCGATCCAGGTGCCCGAGCAGGCGCGCATGATCGGCTCCATGGCGGTCACCAGCCCGCTCGCGGGCCGCCACAGCGCGAGGATCTCGCCGCGCCGCACGTGGATGTACGGCTCGCGGTTGGAGACGACCATCACCTCGTGCCCCGGCAGATCGCTGCGGAGGATGGCGCGGAGCGTGTCGGGCGTCCAGGCGAGCTGGTCTTCGTCCCGCGAGCGGTGATCCGCCTCGAGGTCCCGGATCAGGGCGCGCAGGTCGCTGGCGATGGGCCGCAGCTCCGGCAGGTCGCCCACGACGCGTCCGTCGGACGGCCGCAGCAGGCCCTCGCCCCGCAGCAGCGCCTGCAGCCCCTGGACCCAGCCGCGCCAGCTCAGCTGGGCGATGACGACCGTGATCAGCGCCACCGTGGCTCCCAGCCCGACGAAGAACAGGTACAGGTACTTCCGCGTCTCCGCGCTGCGGCGTGCGATGAAGCTCATGTCGTGGACGACCACCAGGTTCCCGACGGGAACGCCGGCGGCCTCGAGCGGGCGCAACGACACGAGCAGTGGACCGTTCGCGCTGCGGAGCAGGTGACCCGGGCCGGACGCGAACGACGCCAGCTCGGTGCACCGGATCTGAGCCGGGAGCGTGGGCGTGATCACCGGCTGTCCGGCGCCCGAGGGGCAGAAGCCCATGGCGAACAGGCGCTCGTCCTGGGTGATCCGATTGAAGAACTGCAGCATCCGCGTCCGGTTACCGGTCTGGATCAGATCCTGAAGCGGGTCGTGCGCAGTGCTGGCGATCAGGCTGGCGCGGATGTCCAGGTCCCGCACGAACCATTGGAGGGTGAGCCTGTCCACCAGCGGCACCGCCGCGTATGCGAAGGCGCCGAGCGCGAGGACCAGGGGAAGCACGAACCGCAGGGAGAGTCGCATGCCGGTCTCGGCAAGATAAAAGGCGAGGCGCGTACCGGACACCTTCCCTGTTGCGCCGCTGCACCGCCCGAGCGCGACGTGGCGCGGACGCAGCGCTCCGTGTTGGTATGGTGATTGCTGCGCCCCGCAAATGTCCATGCACAGAACCGCCGAGCTGATCGGACTCGTCGTCGCGATGCTGGGCGTCCTCGGCCCCGCGGTCGCGGCGCTCCGCGCGCAGGTGCGGCCCGAGGGCGGCAGTGTGCGCATCAGCCGCACGCACCGACCCCCGCTGATCGAGGACTTCGTGGCCGGTGATCCGCCGGACTCGATGCTCCCCATCTCGGACTTCCGCCAGTACGAGCCCGGCGACGGCGTCCCGGTGAGCCACTCGACCACGGCCTACCTGAGCTACGATGACGCGAATCTGTACGTCGTCTTCGTGTGTCGCAGTGATCCCCGCCAGGTTCGCGCCGGCCTCGCCAAGCGGGAGGACATCGTGGTCGATGACGGCGTGGCGCTGTACCTGGACACGTTTCACGACCGTACCCACGCCTACCTGTTCCAGGCAAACCCGCTCGGCGTGCAGCTCGACGGCCTCGTCACCGATGGACAGGACGACGACTTCAGCTTCGACGCCGTGTGGCAGTCGGACGGTCGCCTCACACCGGATGGCTATGTCGTGCGTTTCGCGATTCCGTTCAAGAGCCTGCGCTTTCCGCGCACGCCGACGCAAGACTGGGGCATCGCGCTGGCGCGCCACATCCGCCGCAACAACGAAGACTCCTATTGGCCCTACCTGACCAAACGAATCGCGGGGTTCGTTCCCCAGTTCGCCACGCTTCAGGGCCTGACCGACATCTCGCCGGGCCGCAACCTGCAGGCCATCCCCTACGGCACGTTCGCCGGCGCGCGCTTTCTCGACACGGAGGTGCCCGCCTTCCGCACCGCCAACGACCGCCGGGTGGGTCTCGACGCCAAGGCCGTGCTGCGCGACGCGCTCACGCTGGACGCGACCGTGAACCCCGACTTCAGTCAGGTCGAGTCCGACGAGCCGCAGGTGACCATCAACGAGCGCTTCGAAACGTTCTTCCCCGAGAAGCGACCGTTCTTCATCGAGAACGCGGGGTACTTCCAGACGCCGGTGAACCTGTTCTTCTCGCGCCGCATCGCGGATCCGGGCATGGGGCTACGACTGACCGGCAAGGCGGGCCGGTGGGCCCTGGGGGCGATCGGCATGGACGACCGTGCCCCCGGAGAGCTGCCCACCGGGGAGGCGGCCGGGGGCCGGCGCGCCGGCGTCGGCGCGCTCCGCCTGCAACGGCTCATCGGGCGCGAGTCGTCGCTCGGGGTCTTGGCGAGCGATTGGAGCCTGGCCGGCGGCTGGAATCGCGTGGCCTCCGCCGACGCCCGGCTGCGCCTCACCAAGACCTGGACGTTCGCCGGGCAGGCGATCGCGACGGACGCCGTGGATTCGGCCGGAGGCGGCCGCCGCTCCGGGACGGGCTTCTACGCCCAGCTCACGCGCGACGGCCGCAACCTGGATTATGCGGCCACCTATCTGGACTTGAGCTCGGCGTTCGACGCGCAGCTGGGCTATGTGCCGCGCGTCGGCATCCGGCAATTCGATCAGTCGCTCGAGCTGGTGCGGCGGCCCAGCGGCGCGGTCGTGAAGATCGGTCCGACGCTCTCGAGCACCTTCGACTGGGACCGCGACGGCGTGCTGCTCGACCGCGAGCTCCAGGTCGCGTTCGAAGTGAAGCTCGTGGGGGAGACGAAGCTCCAGTTCAAGCGCACCGAGGCGTTCGAGCTGTACAAGGACCTGCCGTTCGACACGCACGAGACGGGCCTGACGTTCGAGAGCGAGTGGCTCAAGTGGCTGGCCGTGGCGAGCAAGCTGAAAATCGGATCGGCAGTGAACCACAAGCCGGCCGCAGGGCTGGCGCCGTTCCTCGGCAATTCGCTGGAGGGAGAGCTCGGGGTCACCTTCCGGCCCGCGGCGCGGCTGCGGCTCGATCACACGTTTCTGTACCAGCGGTTGAGCACGCCCACCGCGCAGGTGTTCGCCGATCGTATCTGGCGGGAAAAGGTCAACTACCAGTTCAGCCGCGCGCTCTCGCTCCGAGCCATCGTCGACTACTCGGCGGTGGACCGGGATTCGACGCTGTCGCGCGTGGACCCGGAACGCCGCTGGGCGATGGACCTGCTGCTGACGTACCTCGTGAACCCGGGGACCGCGCTGTACGTCGGGTACCGGGACGGGTACGAGAATCTCGCCATCCTCCCGGGCACGCCGCCCACCCTGTCACGCACCGACGAGCCGACCACCTCGACCGGACGGCAGGTGTTTCTGAAGCTGAGCTACCTGCTGCAGTTCTAGGGGCGCGGTTTGCGGCGGACGAAGGCGCGGGCGCGCGGATCCTCGCTCTCGCGCAGCTGACGCCACGCCTCAGTGCGCACTTCGTCGCTCGAGTGGCGCTGGGCCGCCCCGATCACCGCGGGAATGCCTATGCCGCGCGGCAGCTCGGCGAGTTGCTCCACGGCCTCGGCCCGTACCTCGGCGTCGGGATCGTGCGTCAGCCGGTCGGTGAGCAACGCCAGCGCCGCGCCGGGAGGCGCGTGCTTGGCGTACTGCTCGGCGGCCTCGTCCCGCACGTCGACGCTGGGGTGAGTGCGCGCCAGCCACGCCACCCGCGCGAGCGCCCGGGGGTCCTTCAGATGGCCCAGCGCCTCCACCGCCTCGTGCTGCAGGTCGGCGCTGGAGTCGTGCAGCACCATACGCTCGAGCACGTCCGCCGCGCTGTCGGGCTCGCCCATCTCACCGAGCGCCGCCACCGCCTTGCGGCGCACGTCGAGGGAGGGGTGGTGATGCGCGACGTCCAACAGCACCGGGAACGCGCGGCGGTCGTGCAGCTCTCCCAGCTCCTCCACCGCCTCGTGCTGGACGTGGTGGTCGCGATCGGTGCGCGCGATCTCCGGCAGGACCTCCAGCGCCACGGCATGCGGGGCCGTGCGGCCCACGGTCTCGACCGCCTGCCGACGGAGGTCTTCGTCCGGATGGGTACGGGCGATGTCGATCATGGCCGCCAGGGCGTCGCCGCTCCGCAGTTTCCCCAGGGCGTCGACGGCATCTTCCTGGATGTCCGGGTCGGGGTCGTTGTGCGCAATGGCGAGCAAGGTCGTCACCGCCTGATGGTCACCCCGGCGGCGCAGGGCCCGGACGAGGTCGCGCGTGGCGCGCGGCGGGGCAATGGCGCGGGCGCCCGCGGCGTCCCGGGCGAGCGCGGAGAAGTCCACAGACCCCGCGACGAGGGAACCACCGATCACCAGCACCAGTGCGAGCAGCACCGCCAGAGCGCCGGCGAGCCCGCGCGGGAAGGTCTCCGCCGGCACGGGCGCCATGAGCCGCCGGACCCGCTCCACCAGCGAGCCGCCCGCGGCCGCCATGGAGAAGGCGGGCACGGGATTGCGGAGACGCTCCATGCCGAGCAGCGCGGTCGCATAGCAATGCGCGTCGCCGCACACGGCGACCGCCAGATCGTCGCAGCAGTGCTCGCGCTCGTCGCGCACCCGTCGCGACACCCACCACACGGCGGGATGGTAGAACAGCAGCGTCTCGATCGCAGACTGGAGCAGATTCACGAGGTAGTCGTAGCGCCGTACGTGCGCCAGCTCGTGCGCCAGCAGGGCGTCGAGCTGCAGCGGCGTCAGGCCCGTCAGGGCGCTGGCCGGGAGCAGCACCACCGGCCGGAGCCACCCGATGACTGCGGGGACCTGGATCACCGCCGACTCGAGCACGCGCACGGGCCGCGTGACCCGGAGGCGCACCACGAGGCGGGCGAGGGCGACCCGGCAGGCGTGCGGGACCGGCCGCGTGCCCACGGTGCTCAACCTCCGCGTGACCAGCCAGCCGGAGACGAGCCGGATCGATAGGATCACCACACCGGCGAGCCACGCGACCACAATCCAGGGCAGCGCCGGCTCCAAGTCGGCGCGGACGCGGGTCGCGAGCGACGGGCCGGGCCGCTCGGCGGATGGCGTCGCGGGCTCCGTGGTCGCCGGGGTGGGCGGCGCGACGACGCGCGCTGCGGGCGCGACCACGGCACCGACCGACGACCGCGCCGCGCGCAATCGCACGGCGGTGCCTATGGGAACGGCGAGCATGAGGATCAACGTGATGACGGCCATGGCGTAGCGTGTGCGCGCCGCGCGCACCGGAACAATCGCGAGGAGCGACGCGAGCGCCGCCGCGGCCAGCGTGCACTGCCACACCGAATGCAGCAGGGCCCAGCCCAGTGCTTGAGTCACGTTCATGGGCGTGCTCCTTGTTTCGGTTCACCTATACCCGGGCACCGCGAGTCCAGGTTCCATTCAAACTGCGTGCCGCTGGCGGCGGGCGTCTGGAGCGACGCGGGCGTGGCGGGCGGGCGACAGTGTGTGGCGCGCGCTTCCGGTGGGACGTCCGCTTAGCCGAGATACTCCTCGCCGTACATCTTGATCAATTCGAAGAAGTAGGACAGCGCGAGCGGTCCGATCAACAGCCCGAGGATGCCGAAGTAGGGCACGCCCGCGAGCGCGCCGATCAGGGTGACGAGGGGGTGGATGTTGGCCCAGCGGCTGAACACGCGCGGCCGGATCACGTAGTCCACGTTCCCGACAATGACGACGCCACCCAACGCCAGCAGCATCCCGGCCAGCGCGTGGTTACCGATCATCAGCGCGATCGCGCCGGGCCCCCACACCAGGCCGCTGCCGACCACGGGTAGGATGGCGAACACCATCGTGACCACTCCCCAGAACACCGCGTTGGGCAGCCCGGTCAGCCAGAACCCGAGCCCGACGAGGCTTCCCTGGATCGCCGCCGTGAGGCCGGTCCCGACGATCGTGGCGGTGGTGACGTCGCGGAACCGCTGGCGCAGCTTCTCCGTGTTCTTGGCGGAGAACGGGATGTACGGGCTGACGGCCTCCCACGTCTCGTGGGGCTGCAGCAGCAGGTAGAACAGGCCGAACAGCGAGATGGTGAGATTGAGCGCGAGCCGCGTGGCGGTGCCGACCAGCCCGAACGCGGACGAGCCGATCCAGGCGACGACGGTCGCGCCCAGGTCGGCGAGGCGGGGCCCGAGATCGATGCCGCCCAGCCGCAGCTCGCGCAGGCGACCGAGCAGCGGATTCCGGATGACGCCGGTAGCGATCTCCTGTGCCTGGTTCACGATGAGACCGGCGAAGGAGACGCCCGGGACGACGATCAGAAACAGCGCGAGCGCGACCACCAGGCTGGCCGCGATGCGGGGGCGGACGCGCATGCCCAGCCACTCGTGCAGCGGGGCGAAGACGGCGTACAACACGGGAATGCCGAGCAGGCCCGTGGCGTACGGCGTGACCGCGATGACCAGGGCGATGCCGAGCAGCAGCACGAGCATCGCGGCGCGCTGATGGTTCGTGTCGATCAGAGGCATGCGCTAGTGTAGGACCGTCCGGGCGCGGGCGCCAGATGGCGCCGGCTCAGAGTCGGGTGGGGGGTCCGAGCGGAGGGGTCGCCACCGGCGCCTCGGGCTCGGGCGTGAAGTCCTCGCCGGGGTTGACGAACCGGTCCTGCTCGAACCGGTACTGTTTGTCGTACAGCTGGCGATAGCGCCCGTGCCGGGCCAGCAGCTCGGGATGGGTGCCGCGCTCGACGATCTCGCCGCCTTCCATTACGAGGATCTGGTCTGCGCTGCGGATCGTGGAGAGGCGGTGGGCGATCACGAACGTGGTCCGGCCCCGCCGCAGAGTGCGCAGCCCGTCCTGGATGGCGGCCTCGCTCTCCGAATCCAGGCTTGAGGTGGCTTCGTCGAGGATGAGGATGCGGGGATCGGCGAGGATGGCACGTGCGATCGACACGCGCTGGCGCTCCCCCCCCGACAGCTTCACCCCCCGCTCGCCCACGACCGTGTCGTACCCGTGCTCGAAGCGGCGCACGAACTCGTCGCAGTGCGCGATCCGCGCCGCCTCCTCGATCTCGTCGCGTGTGGCGTGCGGACGCGCGAACGCGATGTTCTCCGCGATCGTACCGTCGAACAGAAAGTTGTCCTGGAGCACGACGCCCAGCTGGCGCCGGTAGTCGGCAAGCCGCACCTGGTCGAGATCGCGCCCGTCCACGAGAATGCGCCCGGTCCTGGGACGGCTGAAGGTGAGCACCAGACTGATGAGGGTGCTCTTCCCCGCGCCCGAGGAGCCGACGAGGGCCGTGGTGGACCCGGCGGGCGCGTGGAACGACACGTGCGTGAGTACGTCCCGGTCGGCGACGTACTGGAAGCTCACGTCCTCGAAGCGGACGTCGCCCACCACCTCGCCCAGGGGCGGGCGGGCGCCGTCCGCGGCGTCCTCGGTGGTGAGCCGCCGGATCTCGCGGATCCGGTCCAGGCCTGCGAACGCCTCCGTGATCTGTGTCCCGATCGACGCGATGTTGATGAGCGGCAGCGCCACCAGGCCGATGAAGACGCCGTACATGAAGAAGTCGCCCAACGTCATCGTCCCGGAGAGAATGGCGTGCCCGCCCTCGAGGATCATGAGGATCCCGATCGCCCCGACGATGAGCGACGCGAACGCCCCGACGCCGGAGATCCCGGTCATGGTGGTGGCGATGTTGCGGAACAGGGTGTGCGCGCCGCGCGTGAACACGAGGCGCTCGCCGCGCTCGGCCCGGTAGGCCTTGACGATGCGGATGCCGCCGAGCGTCTCCCCCAGCCGCCCGGTCACCTCGGCGTTGAGCTTGCCGCGCTCGCGGAACAGGGGGCGCAGCTTGGTGAAGGCGTACGCCATGCCGCCGCCGAAACAGGCCAGGATCAGGATCGCGATCAGGGTGAGCCGCCAGTTCAGGTAGAACAGGACGCCCAGCGCGATGGCGCCCGTCACCAGACCGCCCACCAGCTGCACCAGACCGGTGCCGACCAGGTTCCGGATCCCTTCGGCGTCGCTCATGATGCGCGAAATGAGGATGCCGCTCTTGGTCGAGTCGAAGTAGCTGACGGGCAGGCGCAGCACGTACGCCTGCACGGTGCGCCGCATGTCGGTGATGGCGCGCTGGGCGGCGACGCCGAGCACCTGCGACAGGGCGAACCCCGTCAGGGCCTGCACGAGGGTCGCGCCGCCGGCGGCGAGCGCGAGGGGGAGCAGCAGCTCGGGGCGGTGCTGCCCGATCACGCGGTCGATCACCCACTTGGACGACGCGGGGAGCACGAGGCCGGCGAGGCGATTCACGAGCAACAGCGCGAGCCCCAGGCCGAGGCGACCGCGATGGGCATAGATGAGCCCGCGCGCCTCCTGCCAGGCGCCCGGGGTGATGGTCTTCTTGGGCGGTCGGGTCTCGCCGGTCTGGGCAGCGGCCATGGTCGTGCCCGAAATCTACGCAGGGTGGGGGCCGCGAGAAGTACTTGACAGAGTCAAGTATCGACGGGACATTGCCGGCATGGGATCGCGCGAGCTGGAGCGACGGGTGGAAGCGGCGCGCCGCTTCAACCGGTTCTACACGCGCCAGATCGGCCTGCTGCGCCGCGGGGCGTACGACAGCCCGTTCTCACTGACGGAGGTGCGCGTCCTGTACGAGCTGGCGCATCGCGAGCAGCCGACGGCCACCGAGCTGGGCCGCGACCTCGGCCTCGACGCGGGCTACTTGAGCCGCATCCTGCGCGGCTTCGAGAAGCGCGCCCTCGTCACCCGGACCCGCTCGGCGGCCGACGGGCGCCAGAGCCACCTGGCGCTCACGGCGCTGGGACGCAAAGTGTTCGCTCCGCTCGACGTCCGCTCGCACGACGAGGTGGCGGCGTTGCTCTCCGCCCTCGCCCCTGGCGCGCAGGCCCATGTCATCGCCGCGATGCAGACCATCGAGCGGCTGCTCGGCCGCGATGGGCCGCCGCCCGCCGCCTATCTGCTGCGCCCGCCGCAGCCGGGCGACATGGGCTGGGTGGTGCACCGCCACGGCGCCGTGTACGCGCGCGAGTACGGCTACGACGCGCAGTTCGAAGCTCTGGTTGCGGAGATCGTCGCGCGCTTCGTTCAACGCTTCAATCCGACGCGGGAGCGCTGCTGGATCGCCGAACGGGACGGCGCGGCGGTGGGGTCGGTGTTCCTGGTGGCCCGATCGGGCACGGTCGCGCAGCTGCGCCTGCTGCTGGTCGAGCCGCAGGCGCGCGGGTCGGGCCTCGGGACCCGTCTCGTGGACGAATGCGTGCGCTTTGCCCGTCAGGCGGGCTACCGCAAGCTCGTGCTCTGGACCCAGAGCGAGCTCTCCGCCGCCCGGCGGCTGTACCAGGCGGCCGGGTTTCGGATCGTGCGCAAGGAGCGGAACCACAGCTTCGGCAAGGCGCTGGTCTCGGAGACCTGGGAGCTCGAGCTGAGTCCTCACCCCCTGTCCCCCTCTCCGCATACGCGGAGAGGGGATCAAAGGGGTGAGGATACAAGAGAAGGACCGGCTGTGGGTCATCGTCTTTTTCGTAAGTAGTGCTCGTCCCAGGCGATCCGGAACACGCCGCCGCAACGCGCGCAAGGAAGGTCCATGGGATGACCGCTGAGCGGCGCCCGAGCGTGGCACGCGGGGCACACGAGGTAGCGTGTGCCCCAATCGCCGGGGACGTTGACGGCGTCATCCGGCAGCGGCACGATCGACCACTGGAGCGGCGGGGAGAACACCGTCTGGAGCAGGCGACGCGCCACGGGAACACGGTCGTCGGTTACGTCCAGCACGGCGCGGTCTTTCACAAACCGCACCACCGGGTACCATGCTCCCCGGCGCAGGCCGCAGTTGACATCCACGCGCAAGCGGGCCCATCTGGAGTGAGGATGGTGCAGCGACTGTCCCATGCGCCGTCGCGGGTCGGGTCGCCCGCAAGGTCGAGGGGCAGGGGCGACGTGTCAATCTGAGGAGCGGACTCCACACGCATGTTGTCCAACGGGCGACTGTCGCGCGTGCGTCAGATCCGCGGCGGCGATTATCTTGGTCGGTGCAATGACGGCGTCCCCGTCCCCCTCCCCGTGGTCACGGCCGGACGATGCGGTCCGGCAGGCGCAGCTCGACGCGATGAAGCGACAGGCCACCGGCCTGCTCGCGCTCGCGGCGGTGGTGTTCCTGGGGGCGAGCCTGTACGAGGGACAGTTTCCGTGGCTCGGCTACGTGCGCGCCACGGCGGAAGCGTCGCTGGTCGGCGGCCTCGCGGACTGGTTCGCCGTCACCGCCCTGTTCCGTCACCCCCTGGGGCTCCCGATCCCGCACACCGCGATCGTGGCCACCCGCAAGGAGCGCATCGGCCGGATCCTCGGGACCTTCGTGCAGAATCATTTCCTGTCGCGTGAGGTGGTCGCCGCCAACCTGCGTGCCGTGCGTCCCGCCGAGCGTGCCGCCCGCTGGCTCGCCGATCCGGAGCACGGCCGGCGCATCGCGCGCCAGGTCGCGAGCGGCCTGGCGAAGACGCTCGACACCCTGCCCGACGCCGATGTCCGCGCCCTGGTGCACCAGGTCGTGAGCGCGCGCCTCCAGGCCACGCGCGTGGCGCCGGCCCTCGGCAAGACCCTGGCGCTGGTGCTGTCGGACGACCGCCACCAGGGCTTGCTCAACGAGGCCGTGCGCTTCGCCGCCCAGGCGGTACACGACAACCGCGATGTGATCCGCGAACGGGTACGGGCCGAGAGTCCGTGGTGGGTGCCGGGCGTGGTGGACGACCAGATCTACCAGCGCATCATCGTGACGGTCGAGGGATTGCTGCGGGACATCGGGGCCCGGCCGGATCACCCGCTGCGGGCGGCGTTCGATACGGCGCTGCGGGACTTCGTCGACCGCCTGCAGCACGCCCCCGACGTGATCGCCCGCGCGGAAGCGCTCAAGCAGGAATGGCTCGCCGATCCCGCAATCGCCGATCTGTCCGCCCGCCTGTGGGAAGCCGTGCGGCGCGCCATCGTCACCTACGCTACGCGGGCGGACGGCGCGGCCCCCGGACCGCTCGAGCGCGGCCTCAGCGAGTTCGGCGCGGCCCTGCTCGCGAACGACGCGCTGCTCGCCGAGCTGGACGACCTGGTGATCGACCTCACGGCCTCGGTGGTGGAGCGGTACCGTCACGAAATCGGAGACCTGATCGCCCAGACCGTCGCCGGTTGGGATCCAGAGGCGACGGCGCGCCGGTTCGAGCTGGCCGTCGGGCGGGACCTGCAGTTCGTACGCATCAACGGCACGCTCGTGGGAGGCCTGGTCGGGCTCCTGATCTACACGGTCTGGCACCTCTGGCACTGACGCCGGCTCATCGCGGCACCGGCAGCCCGCTCGGCACCGCGGCCGGAACGAGGGCGCTCAAGTCCCGGGCCGACGGATCCGTCAACGACTTCAAGAATGCCACGAGGTCCGCCAGCTCGTCGTCGCTGAGGTGGAGCGGTGTCCGCAACCGAAAATCCAGCGACTGGATCACGGAATCGGTGGTGGCGGCGTCGCCGTGGTACGTGGCGCGCAGCGCCGGCTCGAGCTGGGAGACGTCGTAGGTCTGGAGCGCGAGCGGCACGTCGTTGTAGTGACGTACCACGGCCTCGAGCGTCGGGAACGCGCCGTCGTGCATGTACGGGGCCGTGAGCTCGACGTTGCGCAGCGGCGCCACGCGGAAGGCGAATTGGTAGAACGGCTGGTCGGGGAGATCGGCGCGCCCGCGGTCGAGCGGCGGCGTCGCCGGGCTCCCGGGCCCGAGCTGCGGCACGCCTGCGTTCGCGAACCCGCTGCCGCCGAGCAGCGGCCCGTTGTGGCAGGACGAGCACAGCGCCTTGCCGAAGAACAGCTGCGCGCCGCGCTTCTGCTGCGTCGTCAAGGCCGCATCGTCGTGGGTCAGGTAACGGTCGAACGGCGAGTTCGTTTTGGTGAGCGCGGCGACCTGGAAGGCCGCCAGCGCCTCGGCCGCCTGCTCGAAGCGGAGCGCGCTGGTCGGGGTGCTCGGGAAGGCGCGGTTGAACGTTGCGACGTACTCCGGGATGGCGAGCAAGCGCTGCATGAGCGCTTGCCACACGGCAGCCGAGTCGCTATCGGCGATCTGCGCCAGCTCGTTCGGCGCCCCGAACACGTCCTGATCCCCCGGCTCGCCCCGCATCTCGCGCCGGTCCAGCACGGGGAGCCTCGCCTGCGCGCTCAAGAGGTTCGGCACATCTCCGGGGACCGGGGGCCCGCCGTTAAAGCCCGACAGGAAGCGCGCGACCCGGCCATCCCAAAACAGATAGAACAACCCGAGCCCGCCGTTCAACAGCGACGGTGCGTTACGACGTACGAACTGACGTCCCGGGCCGAGGGTGCGCGAGGGCCCCAGACCCGTGCCCCCGGTCCCGATGGACAGGGACAGGCCATCGCCCTCATGGGTCGACGGGTGGTGGCAGGTGGCGCACGCTACGTCGCGATTGCCGCTCAGGATCTTGTCGAACATCAGCGCCTGGCCGAGATCCACCAGCGCCTGAGGCTGGGCGGGCACCGGCCCGATGGGGATCACTCCCCAGCGCGCGATGTCCTGGCGCAGCTGTGCGTCGAGCGCCGGTCCGGTCGGGGCCCCCGTCCGCTCGCACCCCGCGCCCAGCGCGAGCAGCCCGCAGCAGATCGCAACGATGGTCCGTGGCACGAGTCCCTCCTCGACGTGCTCGCTCAGTGCAGCGGCAGGGAGAGCGAGATCTGATGCGTGACGACGCTGACGCCCTGCAGCGTCAGTGGGCCGTCCGGCGCGACCAGCAACTCGCCGGAACGCACACCCGCCGCGTCCGCTACGAACCCCGGCGTGGTCTGGGTGCCGGGACGCCCGGTGCCCTTGGTGACCCGCCCGGTGTAGCGCAGCTCCAGCTCCGGAAACCGCAGGGTGAGGCCCCAGGTAGGCGTCCATTCGACCCACCACTCCTCTTGCGGGCGGACGGCGCTCTGCACGAAGTCGCTCTGGACTAGCCAGTAGTGCACCGTGCGCGCGGCAAGGCCCAGCTGCCACGTCGCCCCGCGCGGCCGGCCGCCGAGCACGATGTCACGACCGATCCCCATGCGAAACTGGAAATTGGAGAAGTGGAACCGGTTCTCGATCGTCTTCCCGCCCACCGGGATCGTGTCGCCCGCGCTGGTCGCGGTCGGCGCCGCTGCGGCCGCCCAGGTGTCGCTCCAGATCGGCTCGTACACGGCGTCGAGCCCGAACGTCGCGGGGCCGCTGACGCGGGCCACCCCGACGCCGACCTGGTAGGCATGCGAGTGTCCGGGGTCGCGGGGGATGTTCATCAGCTCGTAGTTCGGGATTTTCGGGTGTGACATCAGGTTCCCCGTCGCGAGCCAGCCGATGCGCCAGCCCGACGCCGTGAGCGGGCGTGCATACTGCAGCGCGAGTCCCCACGTGTCGGTGCGATCGAGCTCGTGGTCGACGCGCGGACGCTGCTGCACGCTCTGCGTCCCCGGATCCCAGAACAGGTCGAGATAGCTCACGTCCTGCGACATGCCGAAATGGTTATGGAGCACGACCGCGTCGAGCGCGCGGTCGCCGGCCCATTCCTTGAGCAGTCCCGCCCGCACGTCCACCTCGTGCCCGAACTGGTTGATGCTCTGACTGCCGGGGTAGAGGAGGTCGACGCCGTCCATGGCGTTGAGCCGCGCCCAGGAGAAGCTCGCCCCCAGCGACACCTTCTGCTTCGGTAGCGTCATGCCAACGAGGGCGAAGACGTAGGCATTGCCGTGTGACTCGGGCGCGGGCGGCGTCACGACGATGGGACGCGGACCCTGTACCACCACCCCCGGCGGCGGTGGCCCCATCAGCACCGACTCCGGCGGTCTGCTCGGGTCGACCTCCTGAACCGCGAGCGACAGCGCGCCGAACCAGGAGCCCAGCGGCGCGATGGCCGCGACCGGCAGCGTGCGCCCGCCGCCGGCATTGTTCGAGACCCCGTATACCATGGGCGACCCGAAGAAGCGCGCGATCGAGAGGCGGCCCCCCTTGGCGGGGTTGCGGAACGGATCGAGCAGCGTGTCGGGGAGTCCGATCGCGACGCCTCCCATGCCCTGATTCAGCGAAGGGAACACGTTGAACTGATCGCCCTGCGCGATGGGGACCGTTTTGATCGAAATCAGCTGGGCGCGGAGCGGCCGGGCGGTGAGCAGAAAAAGCGCCGACAGGGCAAGCGCGCCGGGGACGGTCATCGGGCACCTCGCTCGAGATAAGAGGAAGGCTTTTAAATTGGGATACCCTGCGGGGAGGGCGGCGCGTCACACGCCGCGGGGGGCCTTTCCGGCCACTCTTGCGTGGTGTGGCTGCCACAGGTGAATCTTGCTGTACTCAAAACCGGCCCAGACCGTGAGCCCCTGGCAACAGACCATCGCACAGTCGCTTCGTGCCCTGCACCTGAACAGCCTGCGCAGCAGGCTCCTGCTGCTCGGCCTGGTCGCGACGCTCATCCCGGCGGTCGCGATCCTCTCCTCGTTCCGGCATGAGCAGCCCTCGCTCAGCGATACGGTGGCCCAGGAGCTTCGCAGTGTGAGCTCTGAGGCGGCCCGGCAGGCGGACGTGTGGCTGGACGAGCGCCTGTCCGATCTGCGGGTGGCCGGGGGCTCGTTCGTCCTGTCGGAGAATCTCGCCAGGATCCGGCCGGGGGCGGGGGGCGGCCAGGCGTCGGCCCGGCTGCGCGACTACCTCAACTCCGTGCGGGAGCGCTGCACGGGATGCGAAGCCCTGCTGGTGGCGGACGCACGGGGACGCACGGGAGCAACGAGCATCGGCCGGACCAGTGCGATGCAGGTTCCGGAGGAGCGGCTCAACGGGCTCCGCACCGGCGACGCGTTCGTGGGCGACCCCTACTGGGACGCCGGGGTCGGCAAGGCCGCAGTCGTGCTGGCGGTACCGGTGCGCGAAGCGGACGGGCGGTTCCTCGGCGCCCTGGTCGCCAAGGTCAACCTGCGCACGGTGGGGGATATGCTGCAGCGGCTCGGCGCCGACGCCCCGAAGAACGTCTACCTGATGACCGACGAAGGCAAGCTGGTGATCGGCAGCCGCGGCAGCTCGGCCGACCTCATGCGGACCCGGCTACCGAAGGCGATGGTGCAGACCCTGCTCGACAAGGAAGGACAGATCGTCGAGTACAAGCGCGCGGACGGACAGGACGCCGTCGGGACGCTGCGGCGCGCGCCGCAGCTGCGCGTGGCGGCCGTGGCGGAGCTGCCGCGGGCGGCCGCCATGCGCCCGGGTGGCCAGCCGCGGCACGGCGCCGGGCTGATCCTCGTCGCGCTGCTCGCGGGCGTGGCGGTGATGGCCGGCAGTGTGGGCCTCCTCGTGGTGCGGCCGCTGGGACGCCTCACGCGTGCCGCGACCCAGGTGGCCGCGGGCGATCTCTCGGTTGAGCTGCCGACCAGCGCCGGCGGCGAGCTCGGCGAATTGATGCGGGTGTTCAACAACATGGTCGTGCGCTTGCGGGAGCGGGAGGCTCAAGGGGAGCTCGAGCGTCTCTCCGTCACCGACGCGCTCACCGGGCTGTACAACCGGCGACACCTGATGGGCACGCTCGCCAACGAGGTGCAGCGGTCACGGCGGCTGCGGCGCACGTTTTCCGTGCTGCTCGCGGATGTCGACCACTTCAAGCAGTACAACGACACGCACGGCCACCTCGCCGGAGACGCCGTGCTCGTGAAGGTGGCGGAGATCTTCCGGAAGATGACGCGTGCCGTGGACTCGGTGGCGCGTTACGGCGGGGAAGAGTTCGTCGTGATGTTGATCGAAGCGCCGATCGCGATCGCGGCCACCGTGGCCGAGCGCATCCGGGCGCGGGTGGCGGGCGAAGCGTTCCAGGGCGGCAAGATGTCGGTGAGCATCGGCGCCGCGGAGTACCCGGCCAACGGCGACACGCCGGAGGAGTTGATCGCGAGCGCCGACGTCGCGATGTACCAGGCGAAGACGGGCGGCCGGGATCGCGTGATGGTGGCCGTGGGCGGACCGGAGTCCGCCGAAGAAAAGAAGGGGCGACGCAAGGCGGACCGCTGAGTGGTTCGAGTTACCGCACCACGGGCAGCACGAGGTGCGACGCCAGCGCCGGGGAGCAATAGACCCGCTGCGTGGCCCTGACGAAATCCGTCGCCGTCGCCTGATAGATGCTGGGCACGAATCGCTGGGGATTGCGGTCGATCAGCGGGAACCAGGTCGACTGCACCTGGACCATCAAGCGGTGCCCTTTGAGGAACACGTGATCGCGGTCGCGGAGCGGGATCCGCCACTCGACGGGCGCGTTGGGGGTGAGCGGCCGCGGGTGCTCGTAGCTCGTCAGGTAGCGGCCGCGCCGCACCTCCATCGCGATCGGCAGCTCGTAGCCGTTGATCGATTGGGCGTACGTACCGGGCCGGGGCCCCGCGTCGGAATCCCATCCGTTCGGCTGGGCATCTTCCGGATACACGTCGATCAGCTTGACCACGAAGTCGGCGTCGCGGCCCGACGTCGACGCGAACAGAGCGGCCGACACTGCGCCGGTGATCGTGAGATCCTGGTCGAGGGGAGCGCTCTCGAACGTGAGCACGTCCGGTCGCCCGTCGACGAACCGCTGGTCCTGCACCTCCCACGTGCGCCAATCGCCGCCGGGATAGGTGGGGGAAATGGGCCGTTGCCGGTACGGCACCGGGTTCGCCGGATCGGCCACGTACTCGCGGTACGCCTTGCCTCCCGCGCGCGGGCGCTCGAACGACAGCGTGCCGTCGGCATGGAGATACAGGCTCGTCGGCCGGGCGTCGTCGGGAGGCCACACGGAGTAGCTGCGCCAGCGGTTCGCGCCGGACTGGAACGTGGTGGCCCGCCACGTGGGTTTCTCCCCTCGCCCGTGCAGGTAATACCGGAAGAAGGGCGCCTCGATGGTCTCGCGGTACTCGCGCGCCGTTTCGTGGCCGCCCAGGGCGATCAACCCGATGCTGTCCGCCTTGGGTGCCCGCCACTGCCCGTGGTACCACGGGCCCGCCACCATGAAGTTCGTGTGCTCGGGATCGTGCTCCGCGGCGTGGCGGAAGATCTGCCACGGCCCCCAGGGATCCTCCTGATCCCAGAACCCG
The DNA here is from genome assembly GCA_035601235.1 of Gemmatimonadales bacterium. GTDB lineage: Bacteria > Gemmatimonadota > Gemmatimonadetes > Gemmatimonadales > GWC2-71-9 > AG41. Next base: position 49,747 of record DATNOR010000007.1, on the reverse strand, counting down.
GCGACGTTCAGATTGGGCACGGTGGAGGCGTGGAGCTGGCTCACCCAGGCCTCCTTTTTCCAGAACTCGTCGTAGTCGGGGTGCGCTACGACGTCGTTCCAGTAGGGAATGGAGCCGTGCAGGTACTTGGCGTTGATGTTCGAGAGCGGGCCGAGGGCCAAGTACCAGGAATAGCCGTCGTAGGTCTCGAAGCCGAAATGCGTGTTCTTGTACTTGTCGGCCTGCTCGAGCACCGCGTACTCGAAGGCGTAGCTTTCGCGCAACGCGCCGTAACGGTGGTCGTCGTCGTTCATCCACTGGTCCACCGGCGCCGCCTGCTCGCTGATGGCTTTCAGGGCCGGATGGGGATGCAGCAGGGCCAGCGCCGTCGTCAGGCCGTCGTACGAGACACCGAACATACCGACGTTGCCGTTGCTCGGGACGTTTCGCACCAGCCAGTCGATGGTGTCGTAGGCGTCCGTGGTCTCGTTGGTGGCAGTCGAGTCCGCCAGGTCGACCTGCGAGGTCAGCTTGAACACACCTTCCGACTTGAAGCGTCCCCGCAGGTTCTGGATCGCCAGGATGTAGCCGTCCTGAGCCAGCTCCTTGAGGCTCGCCGGTACCTGGGCGATCGGCCCTTCGGGGACACCGTAGGGCGTGCGGCGGAACAGGATGGGGAGAGGCCCGGACTTGTCGGTGGGCGTCAGGATCACGGTCTGGAGGCGCGCGCCGTCCCGCGTCGGGATCATGACTTCCTGGAACGTGAACGCGGGCTGCGGCGGCGGCTGCTGCGCCTGGGCGACGGGGACGAAGAGCATCGAGCCTCCTAGAAGAGCACGAGCCTGCCGCCGCCCGTCGTCACGATGACGAGGTTCATCACCAGCAGCATGAGGTCATAGTGCCAGCCGTACGCCCGTCCCCCCCAAAACCCGATTTTCCATACGAAGACCTTCTTCTGGATGGCGCCCAGCATGATGAGGATCAGACCGATCGCGGCGAGCTGGGTGAGGATCCCGAGCGCCAGGCCCACGCTCCCGAGCACCTCCGCAGTGCCCAGGAAGACCGTGAACCCGGTGCTCGCCCCGATGCTCTTGGACCGCTCGGCGGGGTTGCGGAGATGATTCCGCCCGCTGTCGAGGAACACCACAGCCACCATGAGCCGCAACACCAACAACCCCACGTCGCCGAGCCGCAGCAGGGCGGGGAAGGGGACGTGCACGGGGCCTAGCGCGCCCTTGCGGTCTGACGCGTCCCCGGAGTCGCCGTGGCGGCCGTCGCGCCGTCGGCGTGCGCTTCGACGAACCACAGCCACTTGTCGACGCCGCGCGAGATCTCGGTGCAGATGTCGGTTGCGTCCGTGTCCCCCAGCTCGTCCGTCTCGTCGATCGCACGGCGGATGCGCTCGCCGAAGCTCGCGAGCGCATTGGACAGCGCCCACACGTGCTCCTCGCCGCTCGAAATGTTGATCGGGTATTGCGGCAGCTCGGAGCGCTCGGCGACGATCGCGGTGACCCCCTCGGCGATACCGCCCAGCTGGACGATGCGCTCCGCGAGCAGGTCGACGTACTCGTCGGCGGCGCTGTGAATCTCATCGAACAGCTTGTGGAGGGCGATGAACTGCGGACCCTTCACGTTCCAGTGAGCCTGCTTCGCCTGCAGCTGCAGGTCGATTGCATCCGCCAACCGCTGGTTCAACAGGTCGATCACCTGACTGCGGGCCGATTCGGGGAGATCGTTGAGGGTCGCGTGCGTGGCGCCAGCCATGGTGGGCTCCGGGTCTCGAGGGTAGGTGATCAGCGTTGCTTGATGAAGGTGCCGTCGCGCAGCTCGGCGTAAGCGCGCCGCAGCTCCGCTTCCGTGTTCATGACGATGGGCCCCTGCCACGCCACCGGCTCGGCGATCGGCCGGCCCGAGACGAGCAGAAACCGGATGCCGTCCTCGCCCGCCTGCACGGTGATCTCGTCGCCCGAATCGAACAACACGAGCGAGCGATTGCCGGTGAGCTCCGGCGTCCCCTCCGCGCCGCCGACCCATTCGGTCCGGACCGCGCGGGGTGCGGAGGAGTCGCGGAAGGTGCCGCTGCCCTCGAACACGTAGGCGAAGGCGTGGGCCGACGCCTCGACGGGCAGCGTCTTGCGCACCCGCGGCGGCACCCAGACATCCAAGTAGCGGGGATTGGCGGCGACGCCGTCCACCGGACCGGCCTTGCCCCAGAAGTCGCCGCACACCACGCGCACCCGCGTGCCGTCGTCGTCCACCACCTCCGGGATGTCGGCCGCCGCGATGTCCTGGTAGCGCGGCCGGGTCATCTTGAGGGAGGACGGCAGGTTGGCCCACAATTGGAACCCGTGCATCCGTCCGTGCGGGTCTCCCTGGGGCATCTCCTGGTGGAGGATGCCGCTCCCGGCGGTCATCCACTGCACGTCGCCCGAGCCCAGCGTCCCGCGGTTCCCCAGGCTGTCTCCGTGGTTCACGCTGCCCGCGAGCACGTACGTGATCGTCTCGATCCCGCGGTGTGGATGCCAGGGGAAGCCCGCCAGATAATCCTGCGGGTGCTCGTTGCGGAAGTCGTCTAATAAAAGGAAAGGGTCGAACTCGCCCGTATTCCCGAACCCGAACGCCCGGCGCAGCTTGACGCCCGCGCCCTCGAGGGTGGGCTGCGACTGCACGACCCGCTTGATTGGCCGGATGGACACGACACCTCCCGAACGTAGGAATAACATAGCCCAAACCGCGGCGTCGCGTCGGAAGTTCCCACGCGTCGAAGTCGCGGCACTGGCGGTGTGTTTCCCGGCGCTCTAGCGTTCTACTCCATCCACACGACATCAGGAGATCGACGCATGCGCACCTCGTACGGACTGGCGACGGCCGTCGTGCTGCTTTCACTTTCGCCCAACTTGCCGAAGACCGCCACCATCAAGACTCGGGAGATCGAGTACCGGCAGGGCGAGACCGTGCTGCAGGGATTCGTTGCTTGGGACGACGCTGCGCGCGGTCGGCGGCCCGGAGTGCTGGTGGTCCACGAGTGGTGGGGTCACAACGAGCACGCACGCAACCAGGCGCGGCGCCTGGCCGAGGCGGGCTACGTCGGCTTCGCCCTCGACATGTACGGTAAGGGTAAAGTCACCACCCATCCACAGGACGCGCAGGCGTTCGTGAACGAGGTGACCAAGGACCCGGCGGTGCTCGCCGCCCGGTTCAATGCGGCGCTGGAGCAGCTGAAGCGGGACCCGCACGTCGATACGACGCGCCTCGCCGCCATCGGGTACTGCTTCGGCGGGGCGGTGGTGCTCGGCATGGCGCGCGGCGGCGCGGACCTGGCGGCGGTGGTGACGTTCCACGGTGCCCTCGCGACCACCTCGCCCGCGCAGCCCGGGAAGGTCAAAGCCCGGGTTCTCGTCCTCGCGGGCGGCGCCGATCCGTTCGTGCCGCCCGAGCAACTGGAGGCGTTCAAGCGGGAGATGCAGGCGGCGGGCGCGCGGTTCGAGGTGATCACGTATCCGGGCGCCAAACATGGGTTCACCAACCCGAACGCCGCGCAGTACGGCATGCCCCAGCTCGCCTATGATGCCGCGGCGGACCGGGAGTCGTGGGCGGCGATGCTGAAACTGTTCAAGGAAATCTGGCCCACCTGAGCGAACCACCCGAGAAGGGCCTGGCGCCCGCTGCCGATGTGCGCCTCCGGGCGGCGCTCGCTGGTCGCTATACGATCGAGCGCGAGCTGGGGCACGGCGGCATGGCGACGGTCTACCTCGCGCACGACGTCAAGCATCATCGGCTCGTGGCGGTCAAAGTGCTGCGACCCGAATTGGCCGCGTCGATCGGTGCGGAGCGCTTCCTGCGCGAGGTCGAGATCGCGGCGCGGCTCAACCATCCGCACATCCTCGCGCTGTACGACTCCGGTGAGGCCGGCGGCTGCCTGTTCTACGTCATGCCCCACATCAAGGGTGAGTCGCTGCGCGCCAAGCTCGAGCGCGAGAAGCAGCTACCGGTGGATGAGGCCCTTGCCATCACCCGCCAGGTAGCTTCCGCCCTGAGCCACGCGCACGCCCACCACGTGATCCACCGCGACGTCAAGCCGGAGAACATTCTGCTGCACGAGGGCGAGGCGATGGTGGCCGACTTCGGGATCGCGCTCGCGGTCAACGCGGCGGCGGATCGGCGCGTCACCCACACCGGATTCGCCGTCGGGACTCCGGAGTACATGAGTCCGGAGCAGGGCGCGGGGGAGCGGACGCTCGACGCCCGCAGCGACGTGTACAGCCTCGCCTGCGTGCTGTACGAGATGCTCGCCGGCGAGCCGCCCTACACCGGGCCGACGGCGCGAGCCTTGATCGCCAAGGTGATGGTCGACCCGGTGCCGGCGGTACGCCGGCTGCGACCCACCGTGCCGCCGGGTGTGGACCAGGCGCTGCGCACGGCCCTCGCCAAGGCGCCGGCTGACCGGTTCGCCTCGATGGCGGCGTTCGCCGACGCCCTCGCCGCGCCGGCCCGCGAGCCTCGCCCGCCGTCCGTGGCCGTGCTGCCGTTCCGGAATCTGAGCGCCGATCCGGAGAACGAGTACTTCGCCGACGGGATCACCGAGGACGTGATCGCGCACCTGTCGAAAGTCCGCGCGCTCAAGGTGATCTCGCGCTCGTCGGTGATGCCGTTCAAGCAGCGCGAGCAGAGCCTCAAGGAGATCGGGGCGCGGCTCGAGGCCGCGACCCTGCTGGACGGCAGTGTGCGGCGCGCGGGCGATCGGGTGCGCATCGTGGCGCAGCTCGTCGATGCCGAGACCGACCGGCACCTCTGGGCGGAGACGTACGACCGACAGCTCACCGACATCTTCGGGATCCAGACCGACGTGGCGCTGCATATCGCGGACGCCCTCAAGGCCGAGCTGTCCGTCGACGAGCAGACACGCATCCGCAAGGAGCCGACGAGCGACCTGCGGGCGTATCAGCTCTATCTGCTGGGCCGGCATTGGCTGGTGCGCTACACGCCGGCGGCGATGCAGCGGGCGATCGAGCATTTCCGGGGCGCCATCGCCCGAGACCCGGCGTACGCCCTGGCGTACGCGGCGGTGGCCATGGCGTACGCCGAGCTGGCGGAAAGCGGCGCGATGGCCCCGGACACGGCGGCCCGGGAAGCCAAGGACGCCGCGGCGCACGCGGTCCGCATCGATCCGCAGCTGGGCGAGGCCCATTGCACCCTCGCCTACCTCAAGAGCATCTGGGACTTCGACTGGACGGGCGCCGAGGCGGAGTTCCAGCGGGCGCTGGAGTTGAGCCCCAACAGCGCCGACACCTACGACCTGTACGGCCGGATGTGCTCGGCGGTGGCGCGCTACGAAGAGGCCATCACGCTGCAACAGCGGGCGCAGGAGCTGGACCCGCTCGCGCACCGGCTCGACGTGGCGACGACGCAGCTCCGCGCGGGCCGGTACCCCGAAGCGGCCCGCGGGGCCGCGCGCACGCTGGAGTTCGATCCGGACCACGAGCGGGCCCTCGCGACGCGGGGGTGGGCGCTCTTCAAGCAGGGCATGATGGACGAGGGGTTGTCCGACCTGGAGCGGGCGGTCGCGCTCACACCGGGGAACGCGCAGTGGTTGGCGCAGCTGGGCCAGGCCTACGCGCTGGCCGGAAAGGTCGACCGGGCCCGGGACGTGCTGCGCCAGCTTGAAGAGCGCGCGCGGGAGACGTACGTCTCACCCTATCACCTCGCCTACGTGTACACGGGACTGGGCGAGCCCGAGCGGGCCATGGACCTGCTGGAACGCGCGTTCGCGCAGCGTGCCGGCGCGATCTACGGGATCAAGGGCTCGTTTCTGTTCGCGCCGCTGCGCAGTCATCCGCGATTCCGGGCACTGCTCGGGGAATTGAAGCTCCGGCCGTAGCACGGCGGCTCGGCCTACCGTGTCGCGTCGTGTCCTGTTCCCTGGGCCACGACGCGCCAGAAGGCCTCGAAGACCCGCTCACACCACCAGGACCGGTGGTCGGTCATCTCCGCGAGCGCCTGCGCCACCGGGAGCGCCGGCGCATAGGCCCGCGGGTTGGTGAGGGCATCGTAGACGTCCAGGATCCCGACGATCTGGGCGGCGAGCGGGATTTCGTCTCCCTCGAGCCGGTCGGGATAGCCACTGCCGTCGTATTTCTCGTGGTGCCAGCGGATGATCGGCTTCAGGTCCCAGGGGAAGTCGACGTTCACCAGCAACTCGATTCCCCAGACCGGGTGCAGCTGCACCACGGCACGCTCCTCGTCGCTGAGCGGGCCGGGCTTGCGGAGAATCTCGTGGGGGATCCGCACCTTGCCCAGGTCGTGGAGATACGCGCCGAGCAGCACGGTCGTCTCCTCGGCCTCGTCGAGGTCCAGGGCCCGCGCCACGGCGACCGCATGCTGCGCGACCCGCTCGCAATGGCCGAACGTGTAGCTGTCGCTCGACTCGATCGAGCGTCCCCAGGCGCGCACGACCGCGAGGTAGGTGCCTTCGAGCTCCGCCACCTTCCCGCCCACGTGCACCAGGTCCACCCGCGCATCCAGTCGGCGAAACAGCCGGTGCGCGCTGTTGAGCAGGCGGAGCGCTTCCTGGTTCCGCCCCATCACTTGGCAGAGCAGGGCAAGCTCCCGGGAGGCTTCCGCTTCGTTGAGGACCGAGCCCGCGTCGCGCGCCAGCTCGATCGCCGCGCGCAGCCGTGACTCGGCGAGGGTGAGGCGTCCCGTCTCGCGATACACCATGCCGATCACCCGGTAGGCGTCCGCCTTGGCGCCTCGCGCGCCCAGCTGATCGAACAGCGACAGCGCATGCTCCGCGCTCTGCCGCGCGTTCTCGAACCGCTGGCGGGCCACGTCTACTTCCGCGTGATTCACCAGGCACAGCGCCTGCAGGTGGACGTCTCCGACCCGCTCGGCGAGGGCGCGACTCTCCCGGAAGTAGCAGTCCGCAGCCTCGAGCCGTTCGCGGTCCGCGCTGACCATCCCCAGATTGTGGTAGGCGATGGCGCACCCATGCTCGTCCCCGCAGTCACGGTACGCCGCGAGGGAGCGCTCATAGCGCGCCAGGGCCTCGCTCAGCTCGCCCTGGATGTTGGCGACGATCCCGAGATTCTGCTGGACCCGCGCGCGCAGCTGCCGGCTCGATCCGCCCAGCTCCAGTGCCCGCATGAACGTCTTGCGGGCGTCCTCCAAGGAGCCCGTCGCGAGGTCCAGCCCGCCCAGCGTATTGAGCGCCTCCGCCGCGAGTACGTCGTTGCTGATCTGCCCTGCGACGTCGTAGCTCTGATGGCAGAGCGCGCGCGCCTGTGCGGGCTCGCCGCGGTGATGTCGCAGCACCGCCAAACGCCGCAGCGCCTCCGCCAGCAGGGCGCGCGCCCCCTCCTGCTCCGCCGCCCTAATCCCGGACTCGTAGCGCGCAATCGCCTCCGGGATGCAACCGGCGCGCTCACGCCCCCGCGCTTCGTCGAGCAAGTCGGCGGCTCGGTGCGCCGCGGGCGAGGGCTGCGCCCGGCGGGTCTCACCAGGCGATGGCATAGTCGGAAAAGTGCTGCAACTGGCCCGTGACCGTGCGCGCGGCCGGGGCGTCGACCGAGGGCAGGTAGGAGAGGATCTCGAGCTCGTCCGTGGTGTGAGCAATCTCCTTGGGTGCAAGCGATCCGAGCAGACCGCAGTTCGCGTAGCTCATCGTGAGGGACGCCGGGCGATCGAACTGCAGGCCCTGCGGCTGGAACCGCACCACGTTCACGGTGTCCGACCGTACCACCGCGGTGATGGTCGTCGGCACCGCGAGTGCTCCGGCGGGAATGGCCAGGGCGTGCGGGCCGACGTCAATCGTGCCGCCATCCGGTCCAACCGTCTCGGTGACGGAATCGTACGCGAGCGGTGAGCACGTGAGGAGGCCGCCGGCTTGGAGCAGCCAGGTCCCGAGTGGTGCCTGCTCCAGCGCGCGCTGCGGCGGAACGCCCAACGGCGACGGTGCTCCGCAGCTCAGCATGACCACCGCGGCCGCGCCGCCCAGCGTGGTGACTATGAGACCCGAGACCTTCATGAGCTCGATCTCCGCGAATCGGACGCGACTCCGGAAGGAGTCGTGCGTGCCGTCCTTCCGCCATCTCGATCGGTCCCCGTGCTCCTGTCGAGGCGCCGCACCCACGGGCAGCCGGGCTCGGGCTTGCCGCTGCGCAGCGCCGTGGTGGCGCGCAACAGCAGCGCGACGGGATCAATTGGTGAATACGTGAGGTTGCCGACGGCATCGTAGCCGGCCCGGAGCGCCAGCTCCGGAGCACCCGCTACCGCTCCGCCGCCGAACGTTCCGCTCAGGACGGCGCCGATGCGCTGGGCGAGCTTCACGGCTCCGGCGTCGTCGGTCGCGGGTGCGATCACGGCGAATTCGGTCGGACCCAACGCCCCGACGACGTCCGATACTCGGACTGCCTGCGCGACGACGCCCGCAGCGGTTGCGTTCGCGCGGTCCGTCTCCAGCGCGACCACGACGCAAGCCAGCGCCCCGTGTTGGCGGCCCATCAGCGCCCCCAGTTCCCGCGCCCGCCGCGCCAGGCCGGCACGATCGTGGAGTCCCGCGGGTGGGTCAACCGGTCGGTCGGCGAGAGCGGCGTCGATGTTGCGCTTCGCCTGCACGTAGCTCTGCAGCTTGATCGACAACTCGTCGAGGTCGCCTGGATAGCGGACAAAGTCCCACGCACCGACTTCGAGCGCGGTCACTCTCTGCTGCGGCGTCGGCCTATCGGGAGCGAGAATGAGGATCGGCACGCTCCCGCCGATGTGCGGATCATGGTGAAACAACCGACACACGTCGATCGGCGAGCTGTCGGGCAGCTCGGGTCCGACGATGATGAGGTCAGGCCGAGCCTCCCGTGCCCGCTCGAGCGCCAGCGCGGCGGTCGGCGGGTGGGCCACGGCATACCCATTCGCAGCGACCGCCCGCGCAAAAGAGGGCTCTCGAACGCCCGTGATCAGGACGACCGGAGGCACGCCTGGGATGTCCATGAGCCTTACGAGGGGCTAGCAACAAGCGGGCCCTCACGTTGGAGGCGCCGGCTGTGCCCACGCCGCGCCGCCGGCGTGACCGCACCAGGTGGGTCAGGCGGCTACATGTGTTGCTGTAGCGCAACACGCGAGACGTCAGCACGCCTGGGAGGCGCGAGGCCGATGTTCAGTTCGGGTGCGCGTTCCACCCCCGGCCCCGGCCTTCCTCTCTACAGGGCCCGCCGCAGCGCGGCGGCGAGCGTTTTCGCATCGCCCGGCTCCTCGTGCGGGCGGCCATTGATGAAGAACCGCGGGGTACCGCTCACGCCGCTCCGCACGCCGCTCAGGAAGTCCTCGCGCACGCGCGCGGCGTAAGTGTGTTCGACCAGCTCTCGCATCACCCGGTCGGCATCGATCCCGAGCTCGCGCGCGTACCCCACCAGGTCCTCGTCCTCGAGCGCCGCTTGATGCAGATACAGGAGATCGTGCATCTGCCAGAACTTGCCCTGCGCGGCGGCGGCCTCGGCCGCCTCCGCGGCCTGGGGGGCGTGGGGGTGCTCTTCGGCCAGCGGAAAGTGCCGGAACACGAAGCGGACCTTGGGTCCGAGCTCGCGCAGCACGCGCTTCAGCTCGGGGTAGGCGGCGCCGCAAAACGGACACTCGAAGTCGCCGTACTCCACCAGGGTCACGCGTGCGTCCGCCGGTCCCTGGACATGGTCGCGGGCGCCGACGGGCGGGGTGAGCAGTGCTCGTGGCGGCGCCTTCATCGCCTGGCGGGCGCGAGCGGTCCCAAGGAGCGCGGTGGTCCGATGCGGCGGGCCTCGATCGTCTGGAAGCTCGTGGTCCACGTGCGGCCGTCATCCGTGGAGCGGTCCGCGCTCCACGAAAACCGGTCGGGCCGGATGTCGTAGTAGCGGATCCGCCACAGCGATGGCTGTGGGCTCATCACGCCGAACTTCTGCTCGATGTGCATCTCCGAGCCGACCCGCTGGCCGGTGCCGACGTTCTGCAGTCCCGTTCCCCCCTCGGTCGAGACAAGCTCCCAGCGATCGAGCACGGCATTATAGGCGCGCAACGTCTTGGTCACGTAATACGTCTGGCCGCTGTCGCCGACGATGCGGTACTCGTCCAGGACCTGGCCGTCGTCGAGGCGCACGGCGCTCCAGAACCCGCGCATCGCGCCGTACTGCTGGTTCGCCGCGGTGAACGCCCAATCGCCGAGCAGATAGTCGAAGTCGGCGTGATGGGCGTCGTAGGACGCCCGGATCTGTTCGGCGGTCCGGCCGCCCGCGGCTTGCGCGGAGAGCGGTAGCGCGATGACGGCGCGGGCGACCAGCAGAAAGGCGACGCAGGACACGAGCGCAGTGTGACGCATGGGAGCCTCTGAGCGGAGAGCGAGTCAGCGATTAAGCTGCACGCCGGCCCGGACACGGGCAACACCCGCCCGCCATGCACGGCGGGCTATCGTCGACGGTTCAAACCCTGTACATATCCCTGGTGAGGAACGACATGACCCTCGCGCCCGACGACTTTCAGAGTCGCCTGCGCGTCCTGCTGGGTTTGCGAGGTGCGGTGCTCTCGGACGACGAGTTGTCCCAGATGGCCGACTGCTACCCGCGCTGCGGGGGGAAGGGGCCGTGGGACGTGCGGCAGTACGTGGCCCGCGGTGGCGCGGGCGCTCGGGAATACCGCGTCGTGCGGGGCACGAGCGTTCAGGACGTGTACCGCACCGCCGAGCGGCTCCGCGCGGACGCGGTCGGGACGGCGCTCAACGAGCTCGAGGCGGAGGAGCGGTCGTCCGATCCCCCCCCTCGCACACCGGTTTGACTTTGGCGGTACCGCCGACTAGCGTTGGCACCAGCGAGAGTCAAGGCGGGACTTGGCCCATGCGCCGGTCCCGCCTTTGCTTTAGCGAACCGGAGGAGTGCCGATGGCCAAAGAAGAAGCGATCGAGATCGACGGCGTCGTCGAGAACGTGCTGCCCAACACGACGTTTCGCGTGCTGCTGACGAACGGCCACTACGTGCTCGCTACGATTGCGGGCAAGATGCGGCGGTTCCGCATTCGCGTGCTCGCGGGAGACCGCGTCACGCTCGCGGTGTCGCCGTACGACCTCACGCGCGGGCGCATCACGTTCCGGCACAAGTGAACCGCTCGCGTCGGGAGCTGGGGCGGGCCGGGATGGTGACGGACGGCGGTGCGCCGCGCTGCCCCGGATGCCACGAGCAGCTGCAGTTTGGGACCGATCGTCAGGGCCGTACCATCGAGTCCTGCAGCTGCGGCTATCGCGGATTTCTGGAGACGCGCGGCGGGGGAGCGGAGCTGCGGCCGGTCGCTCCGGTCCGACCTCACAAGGCGGGGTGACCGCGCAGTAAATCGTCGACCTCCATCTGTCGCAGCACCATCCCATGATAGGCACCGCGGGCCGCCATCAGCTCCTCGTGGGTGCCGCGCTCGGTGACCCGCCCGTCGTCCATCAAGAGGATCATGTCGGCGCGCCGGATGGTTGAAAGGCGATGCGCGATCACGAACGTGGTGCGGCCGGCCAGGAGCGTGGCCATGGACGCCTGAATCAGCTGCTCGCTTTCCGTGTCCAGGTTGCTCGTCGCTTCGTCGAGGATGAGGATCTGCGGTGAAGCCAGAATCGCCCGCGCAATGGCCAGGCGCTGCTGCTGACCGCCCGACAGCTTGACGCCCCGCTCGCCAATCGACGTCTCGTACTGGTGGGGAAGCTTGACGATGAATTCGTGAGCGTTGGCGCGCCGGGCGGCGTCCTCGATCTCGGCGTCCGTCGCGTCGCGGCGGCCGTACGCGATGTTCTCCCGGACCGAGCCATCGAACAAGAACACGTCTTGCTGGACGATAGCCAGCAGGTCGCGATACGTCCGCAGGCGCAAGTCCCTGATGTCGATGCCGTTGAGCAGGATGCGTCCCCTGGTGGGGTCGTGGAACCGCGCCACCAGATCCGTGACCGTCGTCTTCCCGGCGCCGCTGCGGCCCACCAGGGCGACCACGTATCCACCGGGCACGGCCACCCTGAAGTCACGTACTACCGGCTGGCCCTCGCGATAGGCGAACTCGACGTCCTCGAAGGTGATATTGCGCACCACGCGCGGCGCGTCCTGCGCACCGGGGCGGTCCGGTTTGTCGTCGTCCATCGCCAGCACGTCGAACACCCGCTCCATCGCCGCGAGCGAGCGCTGCAATTCGGAGAACGAGTTGACGATCTGCCACACCGGGCCCAGCAGCAGAAACGTGTACCACTGGAAGGCCATGATGTCCCCGATCGAGGCCCCGCCAGTGATGTTCATGTACCCGCCGTACCACACGATCACGACGTTCACACCCGCCTGCATCAGACCCCAGGACGTCCACAGCACCAGCTCGCGGCGATGCGCGAACAGCTCCTTGCGCAGCACGGTGTGGCGGCCGCGCATGTAGTTGAGCAGCTCCTGCAGCTCCCGCCGGAACGCCCGCACGATGCGAATTCCCGAGAACGTCTCACCCACCCGGCCGTCGATGTGCTCTACGTCCCGCCGCAGCGAGCGGTAGATCGGTCGGATGCGCCGCGCCGCGGTGAAACTGATCAGCATCGCCCCGGGCACGACGGCCATCGCCGTCAGCGCCAGCCGCCAGTTCAGGACCAGCAGCACCGTGACGGCCACGGCCAGACGGATGAGCGACACGAGGGGCGACACGAGCGCCATCTGCAGCAGGCCGGTCGTCGTTTCCACGTCACCCGTCAAGCGGGACAGGATGCCGCCGGTCTTCATGTCCCACAGCCTGGAGAGCGGCAGGTGCAGCAGCCGCTCGAACAGCGACCGGCGGAGCGACATCATCACGCGGACGTTGAGCAAGCGCTGGCGATAGTCCCGCACTGCGTCGATCACGTTGGACAAAACCACCACGGCGACGAACGCCGCACCCGCCAGCTGCAACCGCGCCAGCCGGGAAGCGGTGTCGAGCCCCGTTTTGAGCAGGACCCGATCGATGATGAACCGCATGAACAGCGGCTCGATCATCTGGAGTCCGGTGGTGAGCAGGGCGAGGACCAGGAGCGCGATGGCAGCGTAGCGATACGGCCGCAGCCAGCGCAGGTACTCGCGCACGTAGGGCCGTCGCTCGCCTCGAGCCGGGCGCTGGGAGTCGCCCGGCTCCGCGGCGTCGTCGAGGCGCCGCCGCTTGTAGTCCTGGACGAAGCCGCGATAGCGCTGCCGCGAAGAGACGTTCACGAGCTCCAATTTGTCGCCCCTCGATGGGAGATAGCCAGCCGGGCTTGCGCTCCGCCTCGCCGTGGGGGGATATAGGGGGCCACCGGAGGATGACCATGGTCGCTCTTTCGCTGCGATGCGCCCTGTTGCTGCTCTCCCTGTCCGTCGCGCTCGACGCCGCGGCCGACGCACAGACAGCGGCGCCAGCCTCCGCCGGCGCGGCGGTGGCGTGGACCATCAAGACGAAGGGGGACGTGCGCTGGCAGCAGGTCACGCCGGCCGGCGCGCTCCTCATCTCGACCGACGCCGAGCTCGCCGGAGTCGACATCGAGCGCGGCCAGGTCACCTGGGAAAAGCCCGAGCTCGGCGGCTTGCCGCCCGACAGCGTGCGCATGGTCGAGGGCTCCCTGCTCATGGAGGCGGCGCGCCCCGGCCTGCTGATCGTATTCGATCCCGTGACCGGGGCGGTCGTGTTCGATTCCCGGCGCCTGAGCCTCGCTCAAATCGTCACCCGGCGCGTGCTGCCGCAAAGCGGCACGCTGCTCGTCCACGGGCGGCGCGCGGCTGGGCCTCCCGTGGTGGCGCTGTTCGATCTCGTGACGGGCGATCAGCGCTGGGCCAACGAGGCGCTGTTCGAGCAGACCGGGCCCCAGAAGAAGGGGCTGGGCGGCCTGATGCAGCGCCTGGTGACCGCCGCCTCCGAGGCCACGGCGCTGGAGGTGCTGCAGGCGGGGCCCGACATGATCGTGGTCCACACGCTGATGGGCCTGCGCGCGCTCGATGCGCGCAGCGGAGCGGTGCGCTGGTCCGCTACGCTGCCCACCGCCCGCGCCGGCAACCCGGCGCGCCACGTGCGGCTGTTTCCGTCGCTCGACAAGACCGACCGCATCTACGTGGGCTTCGACGACCGCCTGATGGCCTACCGCCTCGCCGACGGCCAGGCCCTCTGGGCCAAGCCCGCGACGATCGACGGCTGGGTGCACGGCATCGTGCAGCATCCCAACGGCATCATCATCCTGCCGGAGTCGCCGCCCGCCAATCAGGCGACGGGCAACGTGCGCATCGTCAACGGTGTCGTGCAGACGGGGCTGAACGTGGCCCGCTACGACGATGGTACGACCATCGCCGACAAGCCGCTGCGCATGCGGGGGACGGTCACGGACGCCCTCATCACCGGTGGCTCCGCCGTGCTCGCCGTCGACGCCGAGTCGCGCACCTTCGTGAACGTGCTGGACGTGGCCACCGCCACCGTGCGCTTGAAGAAGGACGTGAAGATCAAGGGCCAGCTCGACTATGCCGAGCTGACCCCCGCGGGCCTGCTCTACATTTCGCGGCCCGACCCGGCAACGAACGCCGAGGTGAACATCATCGATCTCGCGACGGGCGAGCAGAAGTTCAAGGACGCGATCGAAAGCGGCAGGCCGTGGGGGGGGAATCCGGACGACTACAACGCCGCTGGCTATGCGCTGCATCATGTCGTCGAAGGCTCGACGCTGTATGTGTTTGCGAGCCACGATCACCGGCTATACGCGGTCGATCGCGCCGCGGGCAGCTACCGCGCGCTCGGCGGAGAGATCAAGCTGCAGGGCGGCGAGGATCCGACGGCGCTGGAGCTGCGTCCCGCGGGGCTCGTCCTCATCTCGCCGCAGAACTTGGTGGTCGTGGGGCGGGACGGGCAAGTGAAACAGCAGGTCTACAATCCCGCGCCGCAGCTGCCGGGGTTATTGCGCGCGCTGTATCGCATCAACGCCGTGCGCGCCGGCCTGTACGGTGCGGCCGCGTCGGCGTACGGCGATGCGTTCGCCCAGGCGTCGCGCAACGCCACCGACACGAGCGCGCGCCGCATCACCGGGCAGATGGCAACGGCCTACACGCAGGGCGGCGCCCAGCTGGCGGGGTATTCGCACCAGGCCGCGAGCCTCGCGTCCAAGCGCTTCAAGGCGTCGCTCACCGTGCCCGGGTCGGTCTTCATGTTGACGCGCGCCCCCGAGGGGAACGGCAACGTGCTGCTGCAGATCGACAAGGACAGTGGGCAGCCGCGCTCGCGCGTCGATCTGGGCAAGGAGCGCGAGCCGGTGTACGCGGTGGATGACGTGGCCGGCATGCTGTTCCTCAAGACCACGGCGGGGACGCTGGTCGGCTACCGGCTCTGAGCCACGACGGAAGGTTGTTGTTCCTCACGCGGTCGCTGCGCCTGTTCGCCTACGGCGCGCTGGCCGTGATCCTCGTCGTCTACCTGACGAGCCTCGGGCTGAGCGCATCGCAGACGGGTTTGCTCCTCACGCTCACCCTGGTCGGGGACACGGTAGTCTCGCTCTACCTCACGACCCGGGCCGATCGGCTGGGACGGCGGCGCATGCTGATCCTCGGCGCGCTGCTCATGACGGCCGCCGGCGTGGCCTTCGCGTGGACGCGCAACTTCCTGGTCCTGGTCGTGGCGGGGACGATCGGCGTCATCAGTCCCAGTGGGAACGAAGTGGGGCCGTTCTTGCCGATCGAGCAGGCCGCGCTCGCGCAGGTCGTTCCTGCCGCTGTCAGAACCACGGTGTTCGCCTGGTACACGCTCGCGGGCTCGTTCGCGACGGCCTCCGGGTCGCTGTGTGGCGGCGCACTCGCGCACGCGCTGCAGGGGTCCGGGTCGATGCCGCTCGCGGGCTATCGGGTCGTCGTGTTGCTCTATGCGGCGTTGGGCGCGGTACTGGCGTTGCTGTTCACGCGTCTCTCCCCCGCCGCCGAGGTGGCTGCGCCGGGAGTGATAGCCACGCGCTTCGGTATCGCCCACTCGAGCGACGTCGTACTGCGGCTGTCCGGTCTGTTCGCGCTCGATTCCTTTGCCGGTGGGTTCGTGGTACAGAGCTTCGCGGCCTACTGGTTCTATCTCCGGTTCGGCGTGCACCCCGCGACGCTCGGCGTGATCTTCTTCTGGGCGAATTTGTTGGCTGGGGTCTCGGCGTTGCTGGCTACCCGGCTGGCGGCGCGCTTCGGTCTCGTCAAGACCATGGTGTTCACGCATCTGCCTTCGAACATCCTGCTGATTCTCGTACCGCTGATGCCGACCCTGCCGCTCGCCATCCTGGTGCTGTTGGCGCGCTTCAGCATCAGCCAGATGGACGTGCCGACCCGGCAGTCATACGTCATGGCGGTGGTGCGTCCCGAGGAGCGCTCGGCGGCGGCCGGGATCACCGGCGTGGCCCGCACGACTGGCGCCGCCATCGCTCCGGTGTTTGCGGGGTGGATGTTTGCACGGCCCACGCTGATCAGCGTGCCGTTCTTCATCGCCGGCACGTTGAAAGTGGTCTACGACCTGCTCCTCTACCGCGGATTCGTGGCGCGGCGTCAGCCTCGGTCGTAGGCCTGCTGCAAGCCTTGGATGTCGAGCTTCTTCATCTTCAGCATGGCCTGCATCACCCGGTTCGCCTTCTGGGGATCCTTGTCTCCCAGCAGCTTGCCCAGCACCGTGGGTACGATCTGCCAGGACAGCCCGAACTTGTCCTTGAGCCAGCCGCATTGGTCCTTGGATCCGCCGGCGGACAGCTTGTCCCACAGGTCGTCCACCTCCTGCTGCGTCTCGCAGTTCACGAACAGCGAGATGGCCGGCGTGAAGCTGTACTGCGGGCCGCCGTTCAGGGCGTAGAAGTCCTGCCCCTCGAGCTGGAAGCTGCAGGACATGACCGACCCCTTCGGCCCCGGCCCGGCATCGCCGTAACGCGTCACGCGCACGACTTGGGAACGTTTGAAGATCCCCACGTAGAAATTCATGGCCTCTTCGGCGTTGCCGTTGAACCACAGGAACGGGACGATCTTCTGCATGGCAGCCCCTTTATATGGACGAAGGTGTCGACGCCAACATGGTAGCCAGACGGTCGTAGCTCGCCGCCACGCCGCTCTCCATGCCGGACTTGAGGACCGCGTCGCGCGCCGCGCGCGACTCGTAGCGCATCGTGACCGTGAGCGTCGTCTTGCCGCCGCGCTCGACCAGGACCAGCGTCCCCACCGCCTCGCCCGGATACCAGGCCTCATCGAACCGCTCGGTCGAGACGATACGCTCGGGCGCAACGATTTCGCGATACACGCCACCCATCCCCATTTCGGTTCCCTTGGTATCGTGTCGCCACACGTAGCGATAGGTGCCGCCCACCCGCAGGTCGATCTCGCACACGGGCATGGACCAGCCAGGCGGTCCCAAGAGCCAACGGCGGACCAGCTCGGGCTTGGTATGGGCGTCGAACACCAGGGTACGGGGCGCGTCGAAGACGCGCGTCATCACGATGTCGCGCTCTCCGGGTGCGGTGACTTGCACGGGGCTCATCGGTGCGTTCCTCGGTTCTTCTGGGTTTGCAGCTCGGCGAGCAGGGCGTCGAGGCGCCGGTAGTTCCCCTCCCACAGCCGGCGGTAGCGTTCCAGCCAGTGGGTGACGTCGGCGAGCGGCCTCGGCTCGAGGCGGCGCGGCCGGCGCTGCGCGTCGCGGCCCCGCGTCACCAGGCCCGCGCGCTCGAGCACCTTCAAGTGCTTGGAGATCGCCGGTTGACTCATGGCGAATGGTCGCGCCAGCTCGGTTACCGACGCCTCCCCCGCCGCGAGCCGGGCGAGGATCGCGCGCCGGGTGGGATCCGCCAGGGCCGCGAACGTGGCGTTGAGATGCTGGTGTTTCATAACTAGTAGGTTATATAAGCGGGGACGCCCCGCCCGTCAAGCGGTGCGGGCGTTGTGATCGTCCCCTAGTCGGGGCGCCGGGGATGGCGCCCCAGGCCGGCCCGCGCGGCGTCGATGCGCGTGATGTAGGCCTGCACCGCCTCGCGTGGCACGCGCCGGGGCATCACGAAGTGACTGTCGTCGGGGCGCGAGCTCTTCAGGTCGTCGACCATCAAGTCCCCGCCGTGCGCCTCCACTGCCGCCTCGAACCGCTCCACGGCCGACAACAGGTCCACGAGATCTTCGGGATTCTCGCCGCCCGTGACCGTGATCCCGCGGCTCCGCAACCGGGCCGTCACCTCCGCCGCCGCCGCGGCCCGCTCCGCGCGCTCCTCGGAGTCGTCCATGCCGATCCTCCTCCCGCCTCAGTATTCCGCGAACGTGTCGTCCGGATAACAATACAGCCACCGCTCCCCCGGCTCCTCCGAGGTGACCACGGGATGTTTGGTGGCGCGTGCGTGCTTGGAGGCATGCTGGTTGGGAGAGCTGTCACAGCACAGCGTCGCGCCGCACTGCTGACACGTTCGCAGGTGCACCCACTGCGCGCCGATCTTGACGCACTCGGCGCACTCCCGGCGCTTGCCGTGCCGGACGGTGGTGATCGCAGCGAGGTGCGCGCAGCTGGTCGTGTCGGCCATCGTCGCCTCGGGTTATTCGTGGAGCACCTGGTGGACGGCGGCGATCGCGATCGATCCCTCCCCGACGGCGGAGGCCGCCCGCTTGACGCTGCCGCTGCGCACGTCGCCCACCGCGAACACGCCCGGCAGGCTGGTTTCCAGGAGGTGCGGGGCCCGGCCCAGCGGCCAGCGCGCGGCGGCCAGGTCTTCCGGGGAGAGATCCGGGCCGGTCTTGATGAATCCGCGGGCATCGAGCGCGAGGCACCCCTGGAGCCACGCCGTGCTCGGCATGGCGCCGGTCATGGAGAAGACGTGCCGGATGTCCAGGGTCTCCACCCGGCCCGACTGGTTGTCCCGCCAGGTCACCCGCTCGAGATGATGGTCTCCCTCGAGTCCGACGATTTCGGTGCGCACGTGCAGGACGATGGCCGGATGGTCCTCGATGCGACGGATCAGGTAGCGCGACATGGTCTCGGCCAGGCCGCTGGACCGGACCAGCATGTGCACCCGCCGGGCGGTCTGCGCGAGAAACACCGCGGCCTGGCCCGCCGAGTTGCCCCCGCCCACGACCACGACTTCGTCGCCCCCGCACAGCTGCGCTTCCATGAACGTCGCGGCGTAGTACACGCCCGTGCCCTCGAACTGCGCCAGGTTGGCGATCGACAGCCTGCGATACTCGGCGCCGCTGGCGATGATCACCGCCCGCGCCGGCACACGCGGGCCCTCGTCCAGCTCGATGGTGTAGGGCTGGCGGTCGCAGGTGAGGCGCTTGGCGTCGTTCCCGACCATCAGCTGGGCCCCGAACTTTTGCGCCTGGTTGTACGCACGCGCCGCCAGCTCCTGGCCGGAGATCCCGGTGGGGAAGCCGAGGTAGTTCTCGATGCGCGAGCTCGCACCTGCCTGGCCGCCGGGGGCAGTGGACTCGAGCACCAGGACGTCCAGTCCCTCGGACGCCGCGTACACCGCCGCCGCGAGCCCGGCGGGTCCCGCGCCGACGACGACCAGGTCGCGCAGGTGGGTGCGATCGATGGCGTCGTTGAAGCCCAGGCACTCGGCGATCTGCTGATTGGTGGGGTTGCGCAGCACCACGGTGCAGCGGCAGATGACCACCGGGATGTCGGCGACGCCGACCCGGAAGCGATCGAGCAGGTCCTGGACCCCGGCGTCACGGTCCAGATCGAGGTACGTATGCGGATGGCCGTTGCGCGTCAGGAACTCCTTGATGCGCAGCGTTCCCGCGCAGTGCGTCGAACCCACCAGCACGACGTCTCCCAGGCCGCGCGCGATGAGCTGCACGCGACGCAACAGGAACGCACGCATCAGAATCTCGCTCAGCTCGCTGTCGGTCTGCACGAGCGTGAGGAGATTCTCGCGATCGACTTCGATTACTTCGCCCGGCTCGGCGGCGCGGACGCGCCCGAACCCGCGACGACCGGACAGCACGTTGACCTCGCCGGTGAACTGCCCCGGTCGAAACAGCGCCACCGAGTCCTCGGCTGCGCCGATCGGTCGGACGACCTCGATCAGGCCTTCGGTCACCACGAAGAAGCGCGCCGTCTGCTGGCCGGCTTCGACCAGCACATCACCCTGGTCGACGCGGCGTACCCGTCCGTGCGCGGCGACGCGCGCGACCTGCGCCGGGGTGAGCGTGGGAAACACCTGATCGGCGCGGGCGCCGGCCGTCAACGGGAAGGTGGGAGTGGCTGTCGTCATCGCGGTAAGGTGCATCGGGCGTCAAGCCCTCGCCAGGGCCGCGGGCCGGGTATCTTGTTGCCAGGTTGCGGGTTCCACCGATGTCCGCGGCGGCGTCCCTGAAACGTCTTAACGTCGGAAGCGCCGCTGGAACGACCGGACCGACAAGGGGCGAGCCCCGAGAGGAGTCACCATGAGCGAATTCGTTTACCTGTACCGCAGCACCAACGAGGCCAGTCGCGCCGCGATGGGATCGCCGGAGCAGCTGCAAAAGAGCATGCAGACCTGGATGGCCTGGATGAAGCAGCTCGCCGACAAGGGCCACATCAAGAACCCCGGTCACCCGCTCGAGCGGTCCGGCAAGCTGGTCAAGGGCAAGCAGCGCACCATCACCGACGGGCCTTACGCCGAATCCAAGGACGTCATCGGGGGCTACACCCTGATCGAGGCCAGGGACCTCGCCGAAGCCGTGGAGCTCTCGAAGGGCTGTCCCATCCTGGAGGGCGGCGGCGTGGTGGAAGTCCGTCCCGTGCTGCCGACGGGCATGTGACGGCACTGCACGAGCATCTGTTCCGAAGGGAAGCGGGGCGGCTGGTCGCCACGCTGACACGCCTCTTCGGCGTCGAGCACCTGGCGCTGGCAGAAGACGTCGTGCAGGACGCCTTCTGCCGCGCCTTGGAGGTGTGGCCGTTCCGCGGCGTGCCGGACAATCCGTCCGCGTGGCTGATGGCGACCGCCAAGCATCGGGCCCTGGACGTGTTGCGGCGCGAGCGGACCGCGCGCACGCTCGCCCCCGAGGTCGCCCGGGCGCTCGAGACCGCCGAGCCGCTGTATACGGAAGACGTCATCAAAGATGATCAGCTGCGCATGATGTTCTCCTGTTGCCATCCGCGCCTGTCCGAAGCCGCGCAGGTGGCGCTCATGCTCCACATTCTGTGCGGGTTCAGCGTCGACGAGGTGGCCGGTGCGTTCGTCAGCACGCACGCGGGCGTCGAAAAGCGTCTCACCCGCGCCAAGCATGTCCTCGCCCAGTCGCAGCGGCTGTTCGAGATCGCGGACCCGGCCGACATCGCCGCACGGCTCCCGGCGGTGCAGCGCGCGCTCTATCTGCTCTTCAACGAAGGCTATCACGGCGCGTCGCCCGAGGCGGCGGTGCGGGCCGAGCTGTGTCGGGAGGCGCTGCGGCTCACCGGCTTGCTGCTCGAGCATCCCGTGGCGGCCACGCCGGCCACGTACGCGCTCGCGGCGATGATGTGTCTCCACGCGGCACGCCTGCCGGCGCGCCTCGACGCGGCGGGCCAGTTTCGCGTGCTCGCCGGGCAGGATCGCTCGTGCTGGGATGCCGAGCTGATGGCCGAAGGGCAACGCCTGCTCGAGCGCTCGGCCGGCGGGCCCGACCTCACCGAGTATCACCTCGAGGCCGCCATCGCGGCCGTGCACGCGTCCGCGCCGCGCCTCGAGGACACGAATTGGGGGCAGATCGTGTCGCTGTACGACATGCTGCTGGCCATTCGCCCGTCCCCGGTCGTGGCCCTGAACCGCGCCATCGCCGTCGCGCAGTGCGACGGCCCCGAGCGCGGGCTCGCGGCGATCGCGGCCATCCCCGACCGTGACCGCCTCGCCGGCTATCCGTTCTACCACGCGGCGCTCGGCGAGCTGGAGCTGCGGCGCGGGCAGGGCGGCGCGGCGCGCGCGCACTTCGCGGCCGCGCTCGCCCTGGCGCGCAACGCCATGGAGCGGCACTTTCTCGAGCAGCGCATGGAGGCGTGTGATGTCGGAAAGGCCGATCTAGCGTGGCAGCCTGGCCCGAGTTGCCGTTGAGCGATTGGGCGGACACGCTTACGACGCTGCAGCGCTGGACGCAGATCGTCGGCAAGACGCGCCTCGCCCTGGCCCCGATGCAGAATCACTGGTGGCAGGTGGCGCTGTACGTCACCGCCCGCGGGCTGGGCACCTCCCCCATGCCGTATGCCAAGGGCAACGTCGAGCTGGAGTTCGATTTCCTGGACCACCGCCTGGTGGCGCGGACCAGCGACGGCGCGACCCGGAGCATCCCCCTCGCTCCGCGATCCGTCGCGGACTTCTACCAGGATTACCTGGGTATGCTGGCGGCCCTCGGCGTCGCGGCGAAGATCTGGCCGGTGCCGCAGGAGATGGCGGACACGACCAGCTTCACCGCCGATCGGGAGCACGCGTCCTACGACCCTGACGCCGCGCAGCGTTGCTGGCGGATCCTGACGCATGCGGACCGCGTGCTGCAGCGGTTTCGGGGGCTTTTCCTCGGTAAGTCGAGCCCCTCGCACTTCTGGTGGGGCGGCTTCGATCTGTCGTGCACGCGCTTCTCGGGACGTCCCGCGCCGCGGCACCCCGGGGGGATACCACATCTCGCCGACTTCGTCACGCGCGAAGCGTACTCCCACGAGTGCATCAGCGCGGGATGGTGGCCGGGCAGCGTCGCCGGGCCGGTGGCGGAGCCCGCGTTTTACGCCTACGCCTATCCGGAGCCGGCGGGCTGCCCGGACGCCCCGGTGCGCCCGGCCACGACTCGTTACCTCCTGGCGATGCGAGAGTGGATCCTGCCGTACGAGGCGGTGCGGGTGGCGCGCGATCCTGAGGGGGCGCTGCTCGAATTCCTCCAGAGCACCTACGAGGCCGCGGCCGACCGCGGCGGGTGGGATCGCGCCCGGCTCGAGCGGGCGTAGTCAGCCGTCGCACCAGGACGCGCCTCCGGCCCCATGCTGCAGCAACGGCCTGCCTATTGAACGATTACGCGGACAACGACAACTTCAAGCCCAGGACAAAGGGAGGTCTTGGGGCATGGCAGAGAAGGGGAAAGGACGGTCGCTGAAAGACCGGCTCGTGGATATGGGCGTGCTGGTCGAGAAGGATGAATCCCCAAGTGCCGCTCAAGGATCGGCTGCCGTGTCGGGACCGGGCGGGTTGCCTGGCCCGGGGTCGGTTGCCGGAGGGGTTGATCGGGACCTGCTGAAACAGCTGCTCGCCGCCGCCACCAAGGACACGAACGATTACACCGAGTTCATGCTGTCCGCCGACGCGATGTCGGGGGTCATTCCCGACGAGGCAACCCGCATCAAGGCCGCGTTCGTTGCTTCCAAGCCGCACGGTCTCACCCTCGAAAGGATCCTTGCCGGGCTCGCCAGCAGCAAACGGGTGCTCGAGGCGAAGCGCGGCGAATTCGAAAGAGTACTGTCGCAGAAGGTTGACGCCCTCGTCACATCGAAGCAGAAGCAAGCGGACGACAACCGCAGGACGATCGACTCGAAGAAGCAGGAGCTGACACAGCTTCAGGCCGAAATCACCGCGCTCGAGCAGGCGGAGGCAAAATCCAGGGCGGAAATCACCGCCGGTCAGACTCAGATCGAGGCCGCCAAGGCCAACTTCCTCGCGGCCTACAATGCCGCGATCACCGTACTATCTTCGAACGAAGCCAAGCTGAAGACCCAACTCAAGGGGGCGTAAGGCGACCATGACAGACATGACCCCTATTCCCTCCGCGGCGAAGACCTTCTGGCAGCGTCCCGAAGGAACGTTCGCGAAGGTCATCAGCGCGATCGTGGGCGCATTTCTCGTTTTCAAGTACGCCCTCCCCGTTCTCACGTTCTTCAACAACCTCATCTGGACCACGGTGAACATCGTCATCGGCGGCGCCATTCTCGCCGCCGTCGTCTACGTGATCTGGGACGGCCGCCTCCTCCGAGCCGCGAGCTACATCTACAAGAGCTTCATGAGGTGGGTCTTCAACTGGATCACGTCGAACGATCCCATCGGCGTGATGAAGACGGCCTTGGAGAAGATGGGGAAGATCCTGTCCCAGACCGAGGGTCAGATGGGTACCGTGCGCGGCGTGATGGTGCAGCTGCGCACTGCCATTGCCAATGCCGAGCGTAACCGGACGACCGCCCTGAAGCTTGCCGATCAAGCCGGCAAGGAGAACAATCCGCTGCAGGTCCGCGTGAAGAGCAAGACGGCGAGCATCTACGGTCGGTCGACGATGACGTACCAGGAGTTACTCACCAAGCTCGAAGTGATGTATCGGGTGCTGAACAAGTACCACGACATCGCCAAGTCCAACATCGAAGTGATGACGGTCGAGCTGCAAGAGAGCACCATGCGCCACAGCGCTGCGCGGGCCGTCGGCGCCGCCATGAAGGGCTTCTGGTCCATCATGTCGACGGGCCAGGACAAGGAAATGTACGACCTGGCGAAGGAGCACATCGCCGAGGAATGGGACAACACCGTCGGCGAGATGGAGAACTTCGTCGCGATTTCCAAGGACGTCGTCAGCTCCTTCGACCTGGACCAAGGCGTCCTCGAGGAGGACGGTCTGAAGCAGCTCGCGGAGTGGGAGCAGAAAGCCGATTCGCTGGTCTTGGGAGCGGAGAAGCCGGCGCTCATTGCCGCTGCCAACGATCCAAGGGACGTGCTTCACCTCCCGGGCAGCGAGGACTACGAACAGCTCTTCAAGTAGCGGGCGTACCCGGGTCTTGAACTACAACCGAGACGGAGGATAACGGCATGGCCGTTCAGCTCTCTTCCCGCTTCAAGCGGCTTGTCCTCCTGCTAGTCGTGGTCGGAGGTGGTTACTACGCTCTGCGCTACGCGTCCAGCCACGGCATGATCCCGCAGGGTAAGCAGAGCGGCGGTCTCCGCACGACTCCGGTTCGTACCGAGAAGATCTCCAACGCGTCCAGCGAGCCCATCACCGTCTGCGTCGTTACGTGGCCCGGGTATGCCGGCGGGGAATACTTCAACGGCGGTTTCGCCGCGTCAACCGATTCCCGGTACTACCGGGACTACGGCATCAAGGTCGCGTTCAAGGTGATCGAGCAGTTCGTCCCGTCCCGCGAGGCGTGGAAGGCCGACAAGTGCCAGGCCATCTGGCAGACGGCCGACGCGTTCCCCACGGAGGTCGCGGGCTTAAAGGAGTACCAGCCGAAGATCATCTTCCAGGCAGACTGGTCCCGCGGCGGCGACGTGGTCATTGCCCGCCATGGCCTGACCTCCGTGAACGACCTGCGCGGCAAGACCGTATCGGCCGCGCTCGGGACGCCTTCGCACACCCTGCTGCTGCGCATGCTCGAGGCGGCGGGGATGACGATCCACGACGTCCACTACAAGCCGACGGAGGATGCTCCGGGCTCGGCGCAGATGTTCAAAGCTGGCTCGGTCGATGCGGCGGTCGTGTGGTCGCCGGACGATCAGGACGTTCTGAAGAGTGTGCCTGGGTCACACGTGCTCACCAGTTCGAAGATCATGTCGAACATGATCGCCGACGTCTTCTTCGTAAAGCAGAGCTATCTCGAGACGCACCGCGACGAGCTGCGCGCCCTCGTCGAGGGTTGGCTGCGCGGCGCCGCCGAGATCAACACCGACCCATCGGCCAAGGAGCAAGCCATCCAGATTCTCGCCAACGGCCTGAATCAGCCTCTGGACTTCATCCGCGCGGTGATCGACAACGCCCGGCTCGTCACCTACGGGGATAACGTGAACTTCTTCAACCTCAACGGTGACTACAGCGGCGTCACCGGCCAGGAGCTCTATGAATCGACCGGCCGGCTGTATCATCGATCGGACGCGTCGCTCGCGCCCACGGTCTTGCCCCCGTGGAGTAGTGTCGCCGACCTGGGGATCATCCGGTCCATCCATCTGACCGGACCGGAGCAGGCGGCTGAGCCCGTAGCGACGTTCGCGAAGGCGACTGCGAGCGACGTGAGCGCCGCGCCACTCTCGATGAAGCACATCACGATCACGTTTCCGACTGGTTCGGCCACACTCGATGAGAACGTGAAGTACATCATCGATACCGAGTTCGCGCCCACGGCGAAGACCGCGGGCAACGCGCGGATCCGGATCGAAGGCAACACCGACAACGTCGGCTCGCCCGACCTGAATCAGGGGTTGTCTGAGCGTCGGGCTCAGGCCGTGGCCGACTACCTGGTGTCCAAGTACGGCTTCGACAGCCACCGGTTCATCGTCGTGGGCAACGGTCCCCGCAAGCCGGTCGCTTCGAACGACACGGAGAGCGGGCGGGCTCGGAATCGGCGTACCGATTTCGAACTGTTGAACAACTAGCGAACCGACATGACGGCGCTTTTCAGGCTTCGAGGCACTCTTGATGAGAGGACCAAGGTCGGCATCGAGATCACGGGCGTGGTCGCCACGCTCGTCGTCTGGACAGCCCTCGTCCAATGGAAGCTCGTGCCGGCGACGATTCTGCCGATGCCGTGGAAGGTCGTGACCTCCCTGAAAGAGCTTCATTACCAAGACGCGCTCATCGTAAACGCCCTGTACTCCATCAAGATCAACTTTCTGGGATACTTGGAGGCGGTCGGCCTCGCGCTGCCTCTCGGCATGGCGATCGGCCTCCTACCCATTTTTCGGGCGCTCTCGGAGCGGCTCATCAGTGCCGCGCGGTATCTGCCCCTGACGGCCACCATCGGCATTTTCATCGCCCTGTTCGGCATCGAGACAAAAATGAAGGTCGAGTTCCTGGCCTTCGGCATCTTCGTGTACCTGCTCCCGGTCGTGGTGGAGCGGGTGGATGAGGTTCAGGAGGTGTACGTCCAGACCGCGCGAACGCTTGGCGCCACGCCCTGGCAGACGGTGAAGAGCGTGTTCATCCCGGACGTCGTGTCCAGGGTGTTTGACGACATCCGGGTGTTGATCGCGTTGTCGTGGACATACATCGTGTTTACGGAAGTCATCAACGCGTCTGACGGTGGGATCGGTGCTCTGGCGTACATCGCGGCCCGTCAGAGTCGGCCCGACAAAGTTTATGCGGTGCTGCTCACGATCATTCTGATCGGGTTCCTGCAGGACAAGGCGTTCCTGTACCTGGGCCGACTGTTGTTCCCGTTCAAGTATGTGGAAGGAGGCGGCAGTGGAAGCGCCGCCTAAAGGTCAGCTGCCGAGGGTCATCGAGCTCCGCGGCATCACCCAGACGTATGACGGGGGAAAGACCTTCCTGTTCAACAAACTGAACCTGCTGCTCGAAGACAAACCCGGTCAGGGGCAGTTTGTCGTGATCCTCGGCGTCTCGGGTTGCGGCAAGTCAACCTTGCTCCGCTACATATCCGGGCTGCAGACGCCGACGTCGGGGGAGGTGCTCATCGACGGCAAGCCGAAGACGGACAGCATGGTGATCAGCATGGTGTTCCAACAGTATTCGTCGTTCCCATGGCTGTCCGTTCTCGATAACGTCATGCTGCCGCTAAAGTTCAGAGGCGTTCCCAGGAGCGACGGCAGGGAACAGGCGATGGCGATGATCAAGGCCGTGGGGTTGGAAGGTCACGAGCACAAGTATGCCCAGTCTCCGATTCTCTCGGGCGGCCAACTCCAGCGGGTAGCCATTGCGAGAAGCCTCATCTCAAACCCGCAAATCATCCTCATGGACGAGCCCTTCGGGGCCCTCGATACGCTGACGCGGTTCCGCATGCAGACGATGCTGTATGGCATCTGGGAGAAACTGGAATCGACGATCGTGTTCGTGACGCATGACATTCAGGAAGCGGTGTTCCTGGGCGACGACATCTACGTCATGAAGTCGGGCAGGGGCACGTCCGAGATCGCCAGGACCATCCACGTGGACTTGCCGCTGCACCGCGACCGGGCGACGAAGCGCGAGGCGCACTTCGTCCAGCTCGTAGCGGAGGTCGAGGATGCGATCACCAGCTTGAACGCATAGCTGCTACGTCGGCCGCGACGCTTCACGTACCTGTCGATTTCGCCCCACCCCGTTCGTCGCTATGAGAACCCTCAGAGGAGACGTGGCCATGCGTGGCATTTCGGCACTAGTCGCCCTGTTCCAGGTCATGACGGCGGTGTCACTGGGCGCGCAGGCGCCCGCCAAGCGTAATGCGCAGGGCGTGTGGGGCGGCGCGACCAAGGGAGTCGGCCACTACGCCGACGTGAACGGCCTGAAGCTGTATTACGAGATCGCCGGAACGGGCCGGCCGCTCATTCTGCTGCACGGCGGCCTGGGCGCGCTCGAAATGTTCGGACCCAACCTCGCGGCCCTCGCCCGCGGCCGTCAGGTGATCGCGGTGGACCTGCAGGGCCACGGGCGCACGGCCGACATCGATCGACCCTTGAGCGTCGCGCTGATGGCGGACGACATCGCCGCGCTGATCAAGCAGTTGGGGCTCGCGAGCGCCGACATCATGGGCTATTCGCTCGGGGGCGGCGTCGCGCTGCAGACGGCGATCCGGCACCCCGAGGTCGTGCGCAAGCTCGTCGTGGTGTCGACGCCGTTCCGGCGCGACGGCTTCTATCCCGAAATCCTGGCGCAGCAGGGGCAGGTGGGCCCCGCCGCCGCCGAGGCGATGAAGCAGACGCCCATGTACCAGCTGTACGCGAGCCTCGCGCCCCGGCCGGAGGACTGGCCGCGCCTGTTGGGAAAGATCGGCGACGCGATGAAGCAGGACTTCGATCTCTCGAAGGACATCGCCGGCATCACGGCGACGACCCTCGTGGTCGCGGGCGATGCCGACATCTTCCCGCCCTCGCACGCGGTCGAGCTGTTCGGCTTGCTGGGTGGGGGCAAGCGCGACGGCGGGTGGGACGGCTCCGGGCGTCCGAAGTCGCGGCTCGCGATTCTGCCGGGGTTGACGCACTACACCATTTTCAGTGCTCCGGCGCTGGCCGCCACGGTCATCCCGTTCCTCGATGCCCAATGAAATACATCCTCCTGCACTATGTGGGAGAGGCCGGATGGCCCCAGTTGACGAAGGTCGAGCAACAAGAGTGGTTGGGAGCCCTTAAAGCATATGCGGAGGCAATGACAAGAGCAGGCGTCCTGACGAGCGCCGTGGGCCTCAAGATGAGCTCGGCGGCGCGGACCGTGAGACTCGCGAACGGCAGGACCCACGTGCTGGACGGCCCCTACGCCAACTCGAAGGAGCAGCTCGCTGCGTTTCACATCATCGACGTCGCCGATTTCGATGCCGCGCTCGCCTGGGGAGCACGTTCACCAACGGCTTTGTACGGTGTCGTCGAGGTGCGTCCACTCATGGACAAGAGCCTTGACGACTTGCTGCGAGAGCTTGGCGGGTGAGCGCTCCTTCAGGCTCGGGGTGGCGGAGCCAGCGCGTCGACACCCGCCTCGAGCGCCGCCACGATGCGATCGACGTCGTACACGCAGCCGGCCCAGGTGCCGCCGCTCGCCTGCTGGAGCGCAGCCCACAGACGCGTGTCCGCCGGCAAGGCGGCGTGGGGCGCGAGCCCGGGGTAGGGCTCGCGCTGCGCGAGCAGCGCCGCGCACGCCGCCCGGTCGAGCGGCTCGCCTGCCGCTCCCGCGAGATCGACTGAGCCAGTGAGTGTTCGACGGTCGATCACGATCTCGATCAGATCGTCGTCGCGCACCCGGCCGATCGGGCCGCCGTGTAGCGCCTCCGGTCCGATATGGCCTACGCAGGCGCCGCTCGAGAACCCGGAAAAGCGACCGTCGGTGAGGAGGGCAACGTGCTTGCCCCAGGGGAGATACCGCAGCGCCGTCGTGATCTGCGCGGTCTCCTGCATGCCCGTGCCCGCTGGCCCGTTGCCGATCAACACGATCACGTCGCCCGCCCGGATCGGCCGCTCGGCCGCCCCCTTGACTGCCCGGATCGCGTCCCGCTCGTCCACGAACACGCGCGCGGGCCCCAGGTGCCGGTAGACCTGACCGTCTCCCACGATGGAAGGGTCGAGCGCGGTGGCTTTGATCACCGCCCCGTCGGGCGCCAGGTTCCCGACCGGGAAGACGACGGTGCTGGTCAGTCCAGCCGCGCGCGCGGCGTCGGGACCCATGATCACGTCGTCGGGAGCGACTGCCGCCGCGGCGGCGAGCCGCGCCCGCGCCTCCCGGCGCCGATCGCTTGTCTCCCACCAGTCGAGCGTTGCATCGAGCGTGTCGCCCGTCGCCGTGAGCACGTCGCCGTGCAGCAGGCTCATACGGCGCAGGTGCAGCATCACCTCCGGTACGCCGCCGGCCATGAACACCTGCACGGTGGGATGGCCGCGCGGCCCGTTCGGCAGGGCATCGACCAAGCGTGGCGTAGCCCGATTCACGCGGATCCAGTCGTCCACCGTTGGCTGTCGCAGCCCCGCGGCGTGCGCGATCGCCGGAATGTGCAACAGCAGGTTGGTCGACCCGCCGAACGCGGCGTGTACGAGCATGGCGTTCTCGAGTGCGTGCTGGGTCAGGATCCGGTTGAGCGGAATCCCGAGGGCGTGCAGTCGCACCAGGGCGCGTGCCGAGCGGGGGCCCAGCTCGAGCCACGCCGGCTCCCCCGACGGCGCGAGGGCGCTGTGCGGCAGGGCCAGGCCGAGCGCCTCGGCCACCACCTGCGACGTCGCCGCGGTTCCCAGGAACTGGCATCCGCCGCCGCTCGACCCGCAGGCGCGGCAACCCATCGTTGCCGCGTAGTCGAGGCTCACCAGGTCGCGCGCGAACCGGGCGCCGAGACTCTGCACTTGCCCCGCGTCCTCCGCCCCGACCGCCGGCAGCGTGACCCCGCCGGGAACGATGACACCCGGCAGCTCCCGGCATCCCGCGAGCGCGAGCATGGTCGCGGGCAGTCCCTTGTCGCACGTGGCAATCCCGATCACGCCTGACGCGGTGGGGAGCGAGCGGATCAGCCGGCGCATGACGACCGCCGCGTCGTTGCGGTAGGGAAGGCTGTCGAACATCCCCGTCGTGCCCTGCGTGCGGCCGTCGCACGGGTCGCTGCAGTAGGCCGCAAAGGGGATCGCCCCCGCCGCGCGCAGCGTCTCGGCCGCCGAGCGGACCAGCCGCCCGATCTCCCAGTGCCCGGTATGGTATCCCAGCGCTACCGGGCTCCCGTCCTCGCCACGCAGGCCGCCGTGGGTGCTGACGATGACGTACTGCGGGCCCTCGAGCGACGCGGGGCTCCAGCCCATCCCGACGTTCTGGGTCAGGCCGAACACGTTGCCGCTCGGCTCGTCGCGCAGCATGTCCGCGGTGAGAGGGAGCCGGCCGGCGGGCCCGTCACCGGCGAGCCGGCCGGCGGCGACGGCGCCAGCCGTGCCGAGCACCGCATCGAGGGGCGGCGCAAGGAGCTTGGCGTGCATCATCACAATGTTGCGGCGGCGGGCGGCGAATCGCCAGCGGTGATTGCACGGGCTGAAGCCCGGCCTCGGCCGCCACATCGTCCTGAAGGACGCTCGCGCACCAGCGTCCTTCCAGGACGCATCAGCGCCGAGGGCGCCCTTCAGGGCGTCCAATTAAGCCGCGGTGGCAGCCGGCGCGGGGCCCGCGTCCACCAATTGTTTGGTGACGGGCTCGATCCGGAAGTTCAACCCTTCCAGGGTGCGCGATCCGAGCAAGACGAGGTCCCCGGGCTCTCCGAAGACGACGTCGTCCGTGGTTCGCTTGCCGGCGACGTGAATGAACGCGGCACCGGTCCGGCGCTCGAGGATGGTTCCGTCGGCCTGCCGGAAGCGCCAGGTGTTGAACCGCTCGATGCCCAGGGATTCGAGCACCTCGGCCGGGACCCACGACAATTCCCCGCCCGTGTCCACCAACACGGACCTGAGGGCTCGTCGCTCGCCGGGGCGGGCGGGGTTCTCGATCTCGACGTCTACGCGGAAACTTCCCATGTCGTCGGACATAGTAGCTCCTGATGTCACGCCGAGTAGTACCATCTTGTTGCCGCGGGTGTCAATCCTCGCTACCGCAGCGGCACCAACAGCGCGAGCACGACGGTCGTCACCATGCTGGTGATACCGACGGACGCGAGCACGGGCGTCCACGACTTGAGGGTATCCACCTCGGTCACGCCACCCATCTTCGAAAACAGCCAGAAGCCGCTGTCGTTCATCCACGTCCCGACGAGCGACCCGCTGGCGATGGCGGTCGCGACATACACGGCGTGAAACGGAAGACGACCGTTCGCCGGCAGCATGGCCGCCAGCATCGCGGCGGTCGTGATCATCGCCACGGTGCTCGAGCCTTGGGCGATCTTGATCAGGCTCGCGACCCCGAAGCCGAGGAACAGAAAGACCAGGCCGGCGCCCATGCCCGCCGCCGCCTCGCTCCCTACGAAGGCTCGCTCGATCACCGGTCCGATCCCCGTGGCCTGCAGCGCGACCCCGAACGCCCCGCTCGCCGCAATGATCAGGATGATGAATCCGGCGCCCATCAGGGACGTGTCCACCATCCGCGCGAGATCGGCCCGGCTGACGCTGCGTTGCCGCGTGTACACCCACATGGCGACGGCCGCGGCGACGAGCATCGCCAGGTTGGGGTTCCCGACGATCGCCGTGTAGGGCGCCAGCGCCGCCCAGATGGCGGAGTGCCCTCCCGGACGTTCCGTCAGGGACGCGACCACCGTGTTCGACGAAATCAGGAGCACGGGCAGGACGATGGGCAGGAGCGAGGGGACGAGACCGGGAAGTGGCTGAGTCGCAGCCGCCGGTGCCGCGGCGGCTTGTGGCACGACCGGCATGCGGCGGTCCACCCATCCGGCGAACAGCAACCCCACGCCCGCCGCGGGCAGCGACACGACCAGGCCGACCAGGACCATGGTGCCCAGATCGACGCCAAGGGTCCCGGCGACCGCCAGCGGTCCGGGGGTGGGCGGGACCAGCGTGTGCGTCGCTCCGGCGCCCGCCGCGATCGCCAGGAGATACTTGAGATAATAGCGGTTAGTGCGCGTGTACCCCGAGCGGGCCAGGGGGACGAGCAGGTAGAACACCGTATCGAAGAACACGGGGATCGAGAGGACGTAGCCGGTGGCGCACAGCGCCGTCGCGCTGCGCTTCTCGCCCAAGAGGCCGATGAACGCGGTGACGATCCGGTCCGCCGCCCCGCTGTCCATCATCGCGTTGCCCGCGATCGCGGCCAGCGCGATCACGATGCCGATGGTACCCGCGGTGCGACCGAAGCCCTCCGCCACCCGCGCGATCTTCGCCGCGGGCTCGCCGGGGGCGAGCAGGCTGACCACGATCGCGGCGGTGATCAGCGCCAGGAACGCGTTCAGGCGCAGCCCGAGGATCCCGCCGAGGATCGTGGCCATTCCCACCAGCAGGATCAGCAAGGGATGCATGGGGGCCTTGAAGGAACGGGCGAGAGAATAGCTCCCGCTGTTCGATTGCGACAGGCCAGAGCTCCAGGCAGCCTGTCATCACGTCGACCCTGCTCCCGCCTGCAGTGCCTTGACCAGCTGCACCTGTCCCGCGTGATAGATGGCGTGGCAGGTGATACCCAGTACCAGATCGAAGCGCTCCCGCTCGGACAAGGGCGACTTGGTTCGGCCCGCGCCGATATCGGCGACCACGGCCGCCAGCCGCGTCTGGTAGCGCTCCACCAGGCTCGCGATCTCGGGCCAAGCGAGCGGCGCGCCTTCACTCAGGGCGAACCAGTCCTCCCCCGCGAGGACGAACGGCTCGGGGTCGTCCCCCGTGAGCCGGTCGATTACGGAGCGCACGCACCAGGCATGGTGCAGCGCGATCTCGGCGACACTGTGTCGGCCGGGCCCGGGTCGCCAGAAGGCCGTGCGCGGGGAGACGTCGGCCAGCGCCGCCTTCAAGTCGGGCCCGTGCCAGGCGCCCGGTCCGTAGCCCTCGTCCAGGACGCGGGCTGCGGTGCTCGGCGCGACTGCGGTTTGGGTGCTCATGGTAGCCTCGGGGGATCAGGGGTTCTGTCGGGGTTGCCAGCTCGGCCCCGGCGTTTCGATGTTTGAGGACGTTACCCGGCACGTGGGTGCTTCGTCTTGGGAAAAATTGCGGTCGATCTGGATCGGGCGCTGGCGCGGCGCGCCGCCCACCGGACTCCGGGGCGGACGGCCGGCACACTGCTCGCGACGGGCGACGGCTGGTCGGTGCACGACGTGATCTGCACGCTGGGGCCGTCCGACCGGCGCTTCGAGGAGCGCCATGCGGAGACGGCGATCGCGCTCGTCGTGGCCGGCAGCTTCGAATACTGCTCGCCGCTCGGCACGGCCCTCATGACACCGGGCTCGTTCCTGCTCGGCAACGGGGGCGAGTCCTTCGAGTGCGGTCACGAGCACGCCGCGGGCGACCGTTGCGTGGCGTTCCGCTACGCGGCCGACTACTTCGAGCGCCTCGCGGCCGATGCCGGTGCGCCCCGGGGCGAGCGGCGCTTTGCGGTCGCTCGCTTGCCGCCGCTCCCGGTCCCGGCGGGGCTGGTGACGCGAGCCGCGACGGGCGTGGTTGGGGACGTGGACGGCTCATGGGAGGAGCTCGCCCTTCAGGCGGCGGTGACCGCCGTGCGTCTGACGCGGGGCCTGCCGCGCCGGCCGGCCGCGGCGTCGCCGGGCGGCGTGCGGCGCCTGACGAGCAGCCTGCGCGCCATCGAGCGCGACCCCGGCGCGCGCTGGACCTTGGGAGGCTTGGCCACGGCGGCGGGACTGAGCCCGTTTCACTATCTGCGAACGTTCCGGCAGGTTGCGGGCGTCACGCCGCACCAGTTCATCTTGCGAGCCCGGCTGCGGGAGGCGGCCGTCCGGCTGGTGCGGGAACGCTCGAAAGTCATGGACATCGCGCTCGACGTGGGGTTCGGGGACATCTCGAACTTCAACCGCTCGTTCCGCGCCGAGTTCGGGGCCGCGCCCGAAGCCTATCGCAGGGCTCGCTTCCGGTAAGCCTGCCGCCCGTTCGTTCCTTTCTCCGTATCGTGCAGCCACAGATGCAGGGCGGCGTACGCCCGCCACGGGCGCCACTGTTCGGCGCGTGACTCCAGGTCCGTCGCCCGCGCGGCTCCGGCGGCGTGCTGCAGGGAGCGATCGGACGCGGGGAAGGCGTCCGGCCAATCGAGCGCGCGCGAGACGATCGCCGCTTCGATGCGATCGTCGACGCCCGGCATCTGGCGCAGGGCTCGGCGTGCGGCCTCCACGTCGCCTCCCGGCTCGAGCCGCAGGCTCCCCTCGGCGACGGCGCGCGCCACGGCCACCAACCCTGTCGCACGGCGCCGTGGCACGCCCAGAGCTGCGAGCCGCTCGGCTCCCGCCTCGGCCACGCGCTCCGCACCGGGCGACAGTCGGGTGAGTCCCGGAGTCCCCGTGTCGTGCGGCTCCCCCAGGGCGTCGACCACCCGGCGAGCGCGCGCTCTACTGCCATGCAACAGCGCGCGCAAGGCGGCTTCGAATCCGTCGAGCGCGCCCGGGAGGCGCACGCCGGGCCGCCGCTCGACGAGCGCAGCGAGGCCGCCCTGCGCGAGGTGGGCGTCCACGACGGTGGGCTCGGCGTCGAGGTCGAACAGGTGGCGGAGCCGCGCGAGCAGCGTCATGAGCGCCGGCAGCAGCGCCGGCGACACATCGACGGCGAGGTGGTTCGCGCCTGCGGGCCCGGCCGCCACGAACACGACGCCCCGCTCCCCGGCGAGCCGCACCGTTCGCGCGTACCGTCCGTCGCGCACCACTTCCACGCCCGGCAACGCCTCACGCGCGAGCAGGGCGATCAGCACGTCCCACGCGAACGGTGGCCGGTACGCGAGCGTCAGGCGAACCGTCTCGTATTCGCGTCGGCCTACGCCTCGCGGTCGCAGCGCGCTGGGGCTCAGTCCGTAGCGCTCACGGAACACCGAGTTGAAGCGCCGCAGGCTGCGGAAGCCGCTGGCGAAAGCGATCCGCGTCACCGGCAACGCGGTATCGGCGAGCAACCGCTTTGCGAGCAACAGGCGATGCGTCTGCGCCAGCGCGAGCGGGGAGACCCCGATCTCGCGCTCCATGGCCCGCCGCAGGTGGCGCTCGCTCACCCCGAGCTCCCGTGCCAGCTGGGACAGGGCGTGCCCGTTCAGCGCGCCGGCAGCGATCCGCTGGGCGGCGGCGCGCGCCAGGCGCGGTACGGCGTCCATCTGCGATCGTCCGGGTGCGAGCTCGGGGCGGCAGCGCAGGCAGGGACGGAAACCCGCGCGCTCCGCCAACGCCGCCGACTCGAAGAAGCGCCGGTGGCTGGGGCGCGCCACGCGCGAGGGGCAGACCGGCCGGCAGTACACCCCCGTCGTCGTGATTCCGACGAAGAAGACGCCGTCGAAGCGCGGGTCGCGTGCGCGCATGGCGCGCTGGCAGATGTCGGGGGCGAGCATCGGTACCGATAGTCTACCACACGACCGTTTCCTCGGACACGCCGGATTCGGACCTCGAATCATGCCGCGGGATTTGATGTCCGGATCCGGCGCGCGCGGCGCCGCCGCGCCACGCATGATCGTCACCTCCTGCAGCACCTGAGCCAAGCTCGTGGAAAGGGAGGATCCCATGCGATCACGCGCGTACGTACTGCTGATGGCCGCGTTGTGCGGCTGCGGAACCGAGTCGCGGACCCCGATGTCGGTCGGGCCGCTCGCGCGACTGACGGCGAACGCCCGATACACGGTGGCGACGCTCCCTACGTTCGGAGGCGCGAGCCAGGGCGGCGGCATCAACGACCGCGGCTGGGTAGCGGGGTACTCCGGCCTCCCCGGCGGCATCCGGCACGCCGCCTTGTGGCGCGACGGATCGATCGTCGACCTTGGCACGCTCGGCGGGTCGCAAAGCGGCCTGCACAGTGACGTCCAATGGCCGGGGCTGAGCAACGGCGGCGTGATCGTCGGCATCTCTCACACCGCCGAGCTCGATACGCTTGGGGAGGCGTGGAGCTGCGCGGCCTTCATGCCGGCGAGCGGCCACATGTGCCGCGGCTTCATGTGGCAGGCGGGCGTCATGACGGCCCTCCCGACTCTGGGTGGCGAGAACGGCTTCGCCGCCGGCGTGAACGGCCTGGGACAGGTGGTGGGCTGGGCCGAGACGGCGGTGCATGACCCAACGTGCCGTGCGCCGCAGGTACTCCAGTTCCGCGCTGTGCTTTGGGAGCCCGGCGGAGGGGCGACTCGTGAGCTTCCGCCCATGCCGGGGGACTCGACGTCGGCCGCCACCGCGATCAACGCGCGCGGTCAGGTGGTCGGCATCTCCGGCGAGTGCGACGTCGCGGTCGGGAGGCGGAGCGCCACTCATGCCGTGCTCTGGGACCAGGGCGTGGTGCGCACCCTGGGCAGCCTGGGCGGCGACTTCTGGCACACGCCCATGGCGATCAACGACCGCGGCGACGTGGTCGGGTTCTCGAACCCGCCCGGCGGGGACATCGACGCGGACAACCTGCACGCGTTCCTCTGGACCAGCGCCGGCGGGATGCAGGATCTCGGCACGCTCGGCAGCGACCCGCTGAGCGAGGCGTTCGATATCAACAACCAGGGGCAGGTGGTCGGCGTGTCGTGCGGCGACGTGTGCCACGCCGTGCTGTGGCAGGATGGGGTCATCTACAGCCTGCAGGAACTCGCGGGTCCGGACTTCCCTGATCTGCTGTGGTCCGCGCGGAGCATCAACGACGCCGGCGAGGTCACCGGCCGGTTGATCGAGCATGGGACGGGACGGGCGCTCGCTTACGTGGCGAGCCCGCACTGATCGTCCTCACCCACGAGTTCTCTGCTCCGGGACTCGGCCTCCGAACTCTCACTTCGTTCCCCCTCTCCACATTTGTGGAGAGGGGGACAGGGGATGAGGACTAGACTAGCGCCACGGCACGACGCGGCGTTCCCGGCTGCTCGCCACCGCGAGCTCGAGCCCCCGCATGACGTCGAGCGCGCTTTCCGGCGTGACGGCCGGTCGAGCCTTCCCGAGGATCGCGTCGCGGATGTTCTCGTAATAGCGGGTGAAGTTTGAGGGGATAGTGGGGATAGTTCGCGCCCCTTCGGTGCTTGTGAGCGTGCCGTGCAGCTCGGCGGGCTCGACGTCCCAATCCGGCTCGTCGGGCGTGCGGCCGGCTTTGAGCGCGGCCTCCTGTGGATCGAGGCCGTACTTGACGAACGAGCCCTGGGTTCCGTGCAGCGCAAAGGACGGCGCCAGCGGCTGCGCGAGCATCGAGCCTCGCAGCGTCGCCCGCATGCGCGGGTAGCGCAGGGTGACGTCGAACGCATCGTCCGCGGCCGCGCCGTCGCGTTCGATCCGGACGTCGGCGGAGATCCCCTCGGGAATCCCGAACAGCAGCAGGGCTTGGTCGAGCAGGTGCGGCCCCAAGTCGAACCACACGCCCGAGCCGGGCAGGGGCTGCTCGCGCCATGCGCCCGGCCGGAGCTCGAGACGGAAGCGATCGAAGTGCGCTTCGTAGCTCACGATGCGGCCGAGCACGCCGTCCGCCACGACCCGCTGCACGGTGACGAAGTCGCCGGTGTAGCGACGCTCCTGATAGACCGACAAGACACGCCCGTTCTGTTTCGCTACCTGGACGAGATCCTCGGCTTCTGCGACGGTTGTGGTCAACGGCTTGTCGACGAGGACGTGGCGACCGGCGAGGAGGCATTGCCGCGCGATCGGATGATGCGACGTGTTGGACGTGACCACGACGACGAGGTCGATCGGTCGGGCGAGCAGCTCGTCGACGCTGCGGACGAACGTGACGTCGGGATAGCGGGGATCAGATGCGCCGTTGCGCCGCACGATCGTCGTGAGGTGCAGCCCCGCGACCGCGCGGATGATGGGGGCATGGAACACCTGACTCCCGAAGCCGAACCCGACGAGCCCGACGTTGAGCATGGGGGGTGAATGTACACGGACTGGGGACCTTCGCCCCTGTCACTCTCCCTCACGCTGTTCAACGATTGTCACCGTGTAGGTCAGTGTGCACGTTCGACTTGAAAACGGCTTGCGACCGGGCCGCTATCGTCTCCCCATGCACACTGACATTCACCCCCCTCGTAGTCCGGGAGGACGGCTCCATGTGGCCTGTCGTATTGCTCTTGCTCGCCGACTCGACGGGTGTCTTCCGCATCCCCGTCGCCGCCGGGGAGTCGCTGCAGGTGAGCAGGACGGGGACGGGTGCGCCGGTCGTCCTGATTCCCGGCCTGTTTGGCTCGGCGTTCGGCTTTCGGCATGTCGTCCCGCGCCTTGCGGCGGCGGGATACCAGGTGATTGTGGTCGAGCCACTCGGAATTGGGACGTCGGCGCGGCCGGAGCGCGCCGACTACTCGCTCACCGCACAGGCCGACCGCATCGCCGCGGTGCTGGATACGCTCGCAGTCCGCGACGCCATTCTCGTCGCCCACTCGCTGGGCGCCTCGATGGCGTTCCGGCTCGCTTACCGACGGCCCGACCTCGCGCGAGCGCTCGTGTCGCTCGAGGGCGGCCCAGCGGAAGCCGCCGCGACCCCGAGCTTCCGCCGCGCAATGCGCTTCGCTCCGTGGATCAAGTGGTTCGGCGGTGTTCGACGGATTCGCGGGAAGGTGCGAAGTGGTCTGATTGCCGCCTCCGGGGACCCGCACTGGGTCACGGATTCGGTGGTGGACGCCTACACCGCCGGCGCAGCCTCCGACCTCGACGCCACGCTCAAGGCGTTTCTCCGGATGACGGGGGCCTCCGAGCCCGAGCCGCTCGTTCCCCATCTCAGGGAAGTGCGCTGTCGGGTGTGGCTACTTCTGGGCACCGCGCCGCACGACGGGCGGGTACCGACCGGAGACGTCGAGTTGCTGCGGCAGGGGTTGTCGTCCCTCACGATCGACAGTGTGCCCGGAAGTGGGCACTACATCCAGGAGGAAGACCCCGGGGCGGTGGTAGCCGCCGTCGCGCGGACCCGCGCCGCGCCCGTCCTCGGACATGAGGGCGAGGGAAAACGTGTTCCCATCGCGCGCTGACGTGAGGGCGATCAATCGCTCGTCATGATGAACAGCGGGGCTCCGTCGAACTTGTAGATCGGCCGCAGCCGATCGGTGTTGTAGTACTTCGTGACGTCCACAACCTTTTTTTCCGACGTCATGCTCGAGATCGGCACCGTGTCGTAGAAGCCGCGGTGGATGCTGACGAGGCGGCCGTACTCTTTGCGCGCCACCAGGTCGAGCGCCAGGTTGCCGAACGCCATCGGGACGATGGAATCGAGCGCGTCCGGATCGCCGGAGCGCACCAGGTAGCCGAGCCGCTGGTTGACGACGTCGATGCGACGGCCGTTGTTGTATTTCGGCGACGCGTCCTTCAGCGCCACGCCCACCTGGTCGCCGATGCCGCCGAGCTTGCGGTGGCCGAACATGTCGGTCTCCTCGCCCTCGTAGGTCATGCCGTCGTGCGTGGTGAGGCGCGCGCCCTCCGACACCAGCACGACCGCGTAGCGGCTGGGATTCTTGTTGCGATCCTGCGTGAGCAGCTCCGCCAGCCGCTCCACGTCGGCGGGGTGCTCGGGGATGACGCAACGGTCGGCGGCACCCGCCATGGTGGGGAGCAGGGCGGTGAAGCCGGCGTAGCGCCCGAACACCTCGATCACCAGGAAGCGCTCGTGCGAGCCAGCCGACGTACGCAGCCGGTGCGTCAGCTCGATGGTGCGCGTCACACAGGTGCTGAAGCCGATGCAGTAGTCGGTGCCGTAGACGTCGTTGTCCATCGTCTTGGGGATGGCGACGACGCTCACCCCTTCGTCGTGCAGCCGCTTGCCGTAGCTCAGCGTATCGTCGCCGCCGATGGGAATGAGGACGTCCACGCCGATGTGCTCCAGGTTCTTGAGCACGTCCTTGGTGATGTCGTTGACGTCCTGGTCGTAGCCGGTGAGGTGGGCCGGCACGCGGGCGCGCGGCAGGTGGCTCGGCCGCACGCGCGAGGTGTGGAGGAACGTGCCGCCGGTGCGGCCCGCGCGGTTGACGGTCGCTTCCGTGAGCGGCTGCACGTTCTCGCTGTTGTCGGCCTTCGCGTCGCGCACGTAGTCGACGAGCCCGGACCAGCCGCGGCGAATGCCAACGACGTTGTAGCCGTCGCGCAGCGCACGAATGGTGATCGCCCGGATGGCGGGATTGAGACCGGGGACGTCGCCGCCGCCGGTCAGAATGGCTATGGTGCCTTTTCCCATGGAGACAAGATACGGCCAAGCAGCGATCTTTTCACGAAACCCCGCGGGAGGTGTTCGATGAGGAGCATCAGCCCCCATATCGCCTGGCTGGCCGCGGTCGCGCTCGGCGCCTCGCCCGCCCG
Source organism: Gemmatimonadales bacterium (assembly GCA_035601235.1). Classification (GTDB taxonomy): domain Bacteria; phylum Gemmatimonadota; class Gemmatimonadetes; order Gemmatimonadales; family GWC2-71-9; genus AG41. The sequence continues at coordinate 8,641 of DATNOR010000007.1, read as the reverse complement.
GGCGGCGGGCGGAGACTTCGTCACGAAGTCACAACATATCGGCTGGGTCACCACGCATCATCCGCCCAGGAGTCTGCGTCATCGCTTGGGTGAGGACCTAAAGAACCGTCAGCTCGAGGCCGGCATAGCCTTGACAGTCATGGGCCTGGTCCCCTCCTTGTAGGGTCCAAAACTCCCGAGCCCTTGCGTATGCAACCGCCGCGTTTCGAGTTCAGCCTCGTGGCCGCGAGCCTCGCGCTCGCAGCGTGTGGCGCCGGGGCGGCGCCCGGCCCGTTTCACCCGCCCGTCCCCAGCCCGTCCGCGTCGGAGGCGCCCAGCGCCTTCGACAACAAGAGCAACGGCGTGGTCGATGATTCGACCCACGACGCCGACCGGGAGAGCTTTGACGAGGTCGAGGACATCGACGATGGGTTGGGACCGCTCTACAATGCCCAGTCCTGCCGCGAGTGCCACCAGAACCCGACATCGGGGGGTCCCAGCCAAGTCAGCGAGCTGCGCGTCGGCCACCTCGATTCCGCCGGACAGTTCCGCAACCCGGACATCCCGATTGCCCGTGGTGCGGTCGTGATCTCCGGGCGCACGCTCGTCAACGATCGCGCCATTTGCCCGAACGCCACATTCCCCGACTCTGAGATCCAGGAGCGGGTCCCGGATACGGAGACCATCCGCACGACCCGGCTCTCGCTCAATCTCCTGGGGGACGGCCTGGTGGAAGCCGTTGCCGACCAGACGCTACTCGAGCTGGCGCGGGAGCAGCGCCGCGCCACCCGCGGTGGCATCCATGGTCAGGCGCTTTCGGTACCCATCCTTGAAGCGCCGGGGCATACGGCGCTGGGACGGTTCGGCTGGAAGGATCAGCATGCCAGCCTGTTGTCGTTCGCCGCTGACGCCTACTTGAATGAGATGGGGTTCACCAGCCGCCTCTTCCCCGAAGAAGTGACCGATCTCTGCAACACCGCGGACGAGCCCAACAACAAGCCGGACTCGACCGGGCTCGAGGACATCGACCGGTTCGCGCGCTTCATGCGCGCCACCAAGGCGCCCGCGCGCGATCGCGTGCTCGCGGCGACGCCACAGGCCACGCGAGGGTCCGTGCTGTTCGACAGTATCGGATGCGCCCTGTGCCACGTCCGTACACTGACCACCGCTCCCGCAGGCAGCGCGATAAACGGCGGTACGTTCACGATTCCCGCCGCGCTCGGCGACAAGGTGTTTCATCCGTTCGGAGATTTCCTGCTGCACGACGTCGGGACCGGGGACGGGATCGCCGTGGCGATGCAAGAACATTACGGCCGCAAGGTCTACCAGGTCCTCTGGACGGAGCTCGCGCTGGACAGCATCGCGCGCGCCCGCAACAAGGTCCGCACCGCCCCCCTGTGGGGCGTGCGCCTGCGGCCGCGGCTGATGCACGACGCGGCCTCCCTGACGTTCCGCGACGCGATCTTGCGCCACCGCGGCGAAGCCAGGGAGGTAACGCGGCGGTTCCAGAGGCTGGCGGAAAGCGACAAGAAGGCCATCGCGGAGTTCTTGAAGTCGCTCTAAATCGCGGTCGGTCGTACGTGTCGCAGCGACCGGGCCACGAGGACGGCCATAGCGATCATGATGAGTGCGCTGATTGCTCCGGTGACTCGCAGCCCGGATGTGAACGCGTGGCGCGCGGTGTCGAGCATGGCCGGACCGACGTCCGGCAGCTGCCGGGCCGCGGCCAGCGCACCGCCGAGGGTGCCGCGCGCCGCCTCCGCCAGCGGGGTGGGGATGCCGGCCGGGACGGCGGCGGTCATCGCGGCTCGATAGATGGCGGTGCCGATGCTGCCCAGGATCGCGATGCCCAACGCCCCGCCCAGCTCCGAGCACGTTTCGGAAACCCCCGCGGCCGCCCCGGCCCGCTCCGGTGGAGCGGTGCCGATGATGATGTCGTTGGCGAGTGTGAACACGGGAGAGAGGCCCAGGGAGAAGACGACTGTGCTCGTCACCACGAGGGCGAGGCTCGACACGCCGACCTGTGAGAGGGCGAGGAATCCCAGGGCCGACACGATGAGCCCGCCGGTCATGAGGACGGCGGGTCGAATGCGGCGCGCCAGGATCGGCGAGACCATCGACCCGGCTACGAACCCGAGGGCGAAGGGCATCGACCAGAGGCCCGCCCGCATGGGCGACAGGCCGAGCACGAGCTGCAGGTACTGGGCAATGAAGACGTAGGGCCCGAACACGGCGAACGTGGCCAGCAGGTACGTGGCGAGCGACGCGCTCAATCCCGGGGCGCGGAACAGTCGCAGGTCGATGAGCGGGTCGGCGAGTCCGCGTTGCCGGCGGACGAACACCACGCCGAGGGCCAACGCTGCCGCGATCGAGAGGGCGGGCGCCCAGCCGAGCCCATGCGCGGCGATCTGCTTGAGCCCGTAGATGACGCCGAGCACCGCCGCGACCGACAGGCCCGCGCTGAGCGGGTCGGCTCGCCCCCCGGCGGGATCGCGGGACTCGGGCAGGAGGATCGGTCCCAGCACGAGCACGAGCACCATCATCGGGACGCTGATAAGGAATACGGACCCCCACCAGAAGTACTCGAGCAGGAAGCCGCCGAGCGGCGGGCCGATCACGGCACCGGCGGAGTAGCTCGAGATCCACACGCCGATCGCGAACGAGCGTTGCTGCGGGTCGAAGAACATGTTCCGGATGAGGGACATGGTCGACGGCGCCAGGGTCGCGCCGGCGAGGCCGAGCACGGCGCGACTCGCGATCAGCATGTGGGCGCTGGTCGAAAACGCGGCGAGCACGGAGGCGATGCCGAACGCGACCGCGCCGATCAAGAGCAGCCGGCGGCGGCCGATCCGGTCCCCCAGCGTGCCCATGGTGATCAACGACCCGGCCACGAGAAACCCGTAGATGTCGATGATCCACAGCAGCTCGGTGCTGCTGGGCTTCAGGTCCTCGCTGAGGGACGGCACCGCGAGGTTCAGCACCGTCAAGTCCATCGAATAGAGCAGGCACGGCAGCGCGATCACGCCGAGCCCGATCCACTCGCGGCGACCCGCCCGCGGGGGCGCGCTGGCGGTCAGCGGCCCGTCGCCTTCAGGTACAAGATACCGATGGTCAAGGGGCTCATCCCGTTCACGCGAAGGCCCGCGTAACCTAGTGGCGTGAGGTCACCCGCGTCCATGGCACGCCGACCGCCGGGAGGCGATTGTTAGAGCCGTCCTCGAGAGGAGCGCGCGTGAAAAGTCGCACCCTGGGCCCCACCGGCTACACGGTCAGCGAGATCGGCTTCGGCGGCTGGGGACTCGGCGCCGACATGTGGCGCGGCGTCGACGACGCCATGGCACGGGAGGCGCTGCGCGCGGCCCAGGACCAGGGCATCACGTTCTTCGATACCGCGCTGGCGTACGGCAACGGACACAGCGAGCGGCTGATCGGCGAGGTGCTGCGCGTCCACGTCCGCGCCGGTCACGTCCGGGTGGCCACTAAGGTGCCGCCGCTCAACAACGAATGGCCGGGGAGGGCGGATCGGCCGCTCGCGGCCGTCTTTCCCGCGCGCCACATCGCGGCGAGCACGGAAACCTCACTCCAGCATCTCGGCGTCGAGGCCCTGGCGCTGCAACAGCTTCATGTATGGCACGACGCCTGGCTGGACGACCCGGAGTGGGAAGCGTGCTACAACCGGATGGTCGGCCTGAAACGGGAAGGGAAGGTGCTGCATTGGGGTATCTCGATCAACGACCACGCACCCGAGACGGCGCTGCGCGTGCTCCAGAATCCGCTGTTCGAGACCGCCCAGGTCATCTACAACATCTACGATCGCTCACCCGAGACGGCGCTGTTCGCGTTGGCACGGACCAAGCCGCTCGGCATCATCGTCCGGGTACCGTTCGACGAAGGAGCGCTCACCGGCCAAATTCGATCCACCACGGTGTTTCCTCCCGGCGACTGGCGCGAGGAGTACTTCAGCGGCGACCGGCGCGCCGAGGCGGAGCGCCGGGGCAAAGCGCTGACGGAGCTGCTCGGTGAGGAGGTCGAGACGCTGCCGGAGCTGGCCTTGCGGTTTTGTGTGTCGTCACCCGCGGTGTCGACGGTGATTCCCGGGATGCGCCGTCCGGCGCACGTGCGTCAGAACGCCGCGGCGGCGGCGAAGGGGCCGCTGTCTCCGCCGCTGCTCTCCAAACTCGAGGCGCATGCCTGGAACAAGAATTGGTACCTTCCCTAGACCCGTTGGCCGTCAGGCATCCGGCCCCGAGCGGTCGGCAACGCCCGACCGCTCGGCTGACTCTTTGGGCCGGCGGACTGGGAGACCCACCTGGCCGGCCCACTCGTCCGTCAGCTCGAACGTCCTGCCCATATCGAAGTGCAGCACGCGGAGCCGCCGGGCCAGATCCTTGAGGGCCCAGATGACGGTATGCTGCGCCTCGAGAGACGACCACTGGCCAAACTCATTATGACTGAGGTCGACCTGCAGCGCATCGCCCACCTGCGCAGCGAATTGCCCGTGGGGCTCTCCGGGATGGCTGTCGCTGGCGGGCCGCTCCGTCGCAAGGGCAGGGGCAGCTGCTTGCTCTAGGGAGCCCCTCTGTGGCCCGGGTCCGTCTCCCCAAAGGACCCACTCCAACGTAACGCCAGCCAAGCCGCGCTCCCGCGCCTTTCTCGCAATGAGGCGAGCGACCTCCGCGGGAAACTTCTTCCGCTGGGGCCACTTCTTGATCGTGACCGGCGTCACCGGTTTGCCAAGCTCGGCGGCGAACTGGCGATAGGTCAGTGAGATGCCATCCCAGGGGCTGAACACGCTCAGGAGGATGGCGAGCCGCTCCGCTATGGTGCCCGAAGCTGGCCTCTTATTGGTCTTGACTGGTGACAAATTTGGCCTATTATTAGCGACGTTTGTGGCACGCTTCGGACTCGCGCGGGAACCTGCAATCCAGCCACTCCATAAAGTGGGGCTCGTGAAAGCCGCCGTCAAGATGCCCGGTGCAGCGGTCTCTACTCTTAGTGTCCCCATGCCTGGGACCCCCCCGGCAGCGCGAAGCAGGGCCGTCGGGCCGCGCCTGTGCGTCATCGTCGTCTCCGACGCGTTCAGAGAATTCTGGCAGCATCTCGCCAGCGACTTCGCCCTCGGCATCGACGTGAGCAGCTCGGCGGACAGCGTGACGCTGAGGCCCGAGACGGCCGCCCTCATCGTCGCCGCCGGGGGCGCGGAGCGCGAGGCGCTCCAGTGGCTCGAGGGTCACCCGGCTCCCGCCGGCGTACCGGTGCTGGTCGTGGGCACGGATCCCGGGCGGCGCACCGCCATGCAGTTCGTTACCCGCGGTGTGAGCGACTACTTCGCCTTCCCGGACGATCTCGAGATATTCCGCAACGTGATCGCCTCCGCGGTCAACGCCGCTCGCGGCCGGGCCACGCCCGACGCAAGCGCTCACGCGGACGCGTTCGCCGCCATCGTGGGCGAGAGCGAGGCTCTCAAGAAGGACCTGGCCCGGGCGGCCCGCCTGCTGCCACACCGCAACGCCGGCGCCCTGATCGTCGGCGAGACGGGAACCGGGAAGGAGCTGCTGGCGCGGGCGATCCACGAGGGCGGACCCCGTCGCGGCGCCCCGTTCGTCGCGGTGAACTGCTCGGCATTCCCCGAACACTTGATCGAGTCCGAGCTGTTTGGTCACGAGCGCGGCTCGTTCACGGACGCTCATGCCGCCAAACCCGGGCTGTTCGAGGTGGCGGACGGCGGCACACTGTTCCTCGACGAGATCGGCGACCTGCCGCCCAGCCTGCAGGCCAAGCTGCTGCGCGTGCTGGAGGACAAGCAGATCCGCCGCGTCGGAGGCACGAAATCGCGCACGGTCGACATCCGCATTCTGGCGGCGACCAACGAGCATCTCACGCAACTGGTGCGCGAGGGACGCTTCCGGAAGGATCTGTACTTCCGCCTGAGCAGCGTGGTGCTCCGGTTGCCGCCCCTGCGGGAGCGCGGCGACGATCTCAGTCGCGTCGCGCAGGCGCTGCTCGAGCGCCTCGCCCGGGAGCATGGCCTGCCCGTGCCGACGCTCACCCCCGAGATGTACCAGCTGCTTCGCGCCCATCCCTGGCCCGGGAATATCCGCGAGCTGAAGAATGCCTTGGAGCGGGGCCTGCTCCTGTCCCCGGCCGGCGAGCTCAACGCCGACGAGCTGCTGCCGCCGGCGGAGCCTCCGGCCCAACCCGACGGGCCGATTCCCTTCCCGGCACCGCTGCACCAGATCACAACCGCTGCAGTCCGCGCTACGGTGCAGCTGTGCGGCGGGAATCGCAGCGAGTCCGCTCGCCGGCTCCTCATTTCGCCGCGGCGCCTGCGGCGCTTGCTCGACGGCCGCACGGATGTCGGCTCGGATCTGGAAGAGGAGTACTGGGCGGAGCCGAGCGACCGCCCGCTCTAGTCCAGATTGACCCACCTCCGGGGACGAAACGTCCCTGGGACCCCGTCGTAGCTCCTGAGCGGTTCACTCCAGGTTTCGACAAGTCAAGCGACTAGACCGATCCCCCACGCCGGAACGCTTCCTGCTCTTGCCAGCGAGCAAAGGTCAGCGTCGATCGCCGCCCCGCATTCGGAGAGTTGCATGTCCTTACGCCGTTTCCCGATTCCGCTCGGCTTGCTGCTCGGCGCGACGATGGCCGCGTCGAACTGTGGTGTCCCATCACCGGTCGGCGTCGACGGGCGCGCGCCCGATGTGCTGGTGTCCACATCGTCGCCGTCGAAGCCCGGGCGCGGCGACGCCACCGGCGCGGGCGGGGACTCTCTCCTTTCCTGTCGGCCGCTTCCCTACGACTCCGCGACCCGGACGCTCGGACCTGCGGGAGGAGTGCTCAAAGTAGGCCACAACTGGCTGCTGGTCCCGAAGGGAGCACTCAGGGAGTGGGTGCGCATCACGGCGGTTGCGCCATCGGACACGGTGGCGCTGATCCGCTTGCAGCCCGAAGGCCTCCGCTTCCAGAAGCCCGCATTTCTCGTGGCGACGTACGACCACTGCCGTGTCAGGAAAGGCCTGACGCCCCGGATCGCTCATGTTACCGATGCCCTCGACGTCATCGAGTACCTGCCTTCCGTCGATGCTTCGCTCGGACACCTCGGGCTCCAGAAGGTGCACAAATGGAATCGCCGGGTCGTCGGGGAGCTGCAGCATTTCTCGAACTACGCCGTCGCCTGGTAGGACTCACCATGGACTCGGAGAATCGTATGTCCCTTCGCCGTTCCCTGATCCCGCTCGCGTTAGCGGCCTGCGCCACCGCCGCGGCCCTGAGCTGCGGGGATCCGTCGCCGGTCGGCGTCGACGTCCCGATGCCCGCCTTCCAGCAGGGGGGCCGATGGACGTTACCCGCGTCCAAGGGGGCCAGCCTGGTCGCGTGTTCGCAGACCTACGATTCCGTGACGCAGGTGATCGGGCCGGCGGGAGGGCTCATTGCGGTCGGCCACCACTTTCTGTGGGTCGATTCGATGGCCCTTGGCGACACGGTGCGCATCACCGCGGTGGCGCCGGCGGACACCGTGCGCTGGGTCCGCTTTCAGCCCGACGGCCTCCAGTTCCGCACCAACGGCGCCGGGTGGTCGGCGCTGCTGTATACGAGCTTCAAGGACTGTGGCGTGCCGACGGGCGATACGCTCCGAATCGCGCAAGTCACCGACTCGCTGAGCATCATTCGCTACCTGGCCCCGCCCGACTCGACCTGGATCAGAGTCAGAAAGAAGGCCTGGAGTCAGGGGAATCAGTACGTCGCCGGAGTCCTGCACCATTTCTCGCAGTACGCCGTGTCCTGGTAGGCCGCCCATGAACTCCATCCAGCGACCCTACGTCCGGCGGTGGTTGATCCCGCTCACACTGCTCGCCGGCGCGAGCGCCGCAGCCTCGAGCTGCAGCGACCCCTCTCCGGTTGGCGTTACGACCGCTCCGATGCTCGCCGCGCAGAAGGTGGGCGGCGGTCATCTCCTCTCATGCCCGGTGGCCGCGTACGACTCGGTCACTCAGGTGATCGGGCCCGCGGGAGGGATCCTCGTCGCGGGCAGCCACGTCCTGGTGGTGGATTCGCTGGCACTCACCAGTCCGGTGAGCATTACGGCCGTGGCGCCGTCGCAGTCCGTGAACCTGGTGCGCTTCCGCCCTGAGGGCCTCAAGTTCAAGCCCGGGGTGCATGGCATCGGCGCGCTCGTGGCGACGAACCTGGACAACTGCGGCGTGCACCCCAATCAGGTGCTCCAGATCGTCCATGTTGACGACTCGTTGAGCATCCTCGGATATCTGCAGGCGCCGACGTCTACCGACTCGGCGGTTGTCGTGAAGTACAAGACGTACCTGGGATCGCTGTGGGTCGGCGGGCTGCTGCACCATTTCTCGAACTACGCCGTGGCCTGGTAGTACTCACATGAGCTCGGAGAGTCGCGTGCGTGCACGTCGGGTTCTGCATCGTTCAGCGTTGATGGCCATGCTGTGGACCGTCGCGGCGTGTCAAGATGCCGTGACCCGCCTCGACGGGCCTCACGTCGCGGGATCCACGCCCATAATGATGGGCGAGTTGAGCAGCCTGCCGACCGATGGCGAGGAGATGCACATCCTCCAGCAGGGGGCTGCGGCGCCGGCGCTCGAGACTTACCAGATCTCGTTCTGGGCTCGGAAGGACAAGGCGTCGACGGTGG
>DATNOR010000006.1:0-37085 GCA_035601235.1 Gemmatimonadales bacterium | reverse complement strand
CGCCGCGCGCTCGATCACCCAGCCGAGGAGCTCGGTGTTCGGCGACACGTAGTGCACCGGCCCGCCGTGCGCCCCCGACGTCGTAGTCAGCGACCGGTAGAAGCCGCGCAGGTCCGCCAGCGGCTCGCCGGGATCGCGCGGGTTCCAGTTCGTCGCCTTGCGGTACTGCACGATCGGGCCCGAGGTCGCCAGGTAGTCCTCGTCGAACGCGATGCCGGCCCGCATGTCGAGGAGGTGCCGGATCGTCGCGCCCGCGTACGCCGTCGCCGCCACCTCGGGAACGAGGTCGGTGCCGGCCGATCGTGTTTTCGCACGCTCTCCCAGAAGTACTTCGGCGCCAGGAGCGGCACGCGCCCGAGCGCGAATCCGAGCACGAGCAGCGCCATCCACGCGCCGTACACGATCGTCACTTCGTCGCGCAGGCTGGGGCGCAGAAACTGGGCGAGCCAGAGCACGAACAGGATGGCGGCGTCGAGCGCGCCAAATTCCATCTTGGCGAGCAGCAGCATTCCCAGCCCCGTCTGAAACAGCGTGAGCAGGAGCTCCAGCCGCTGCGCCCCGTCGAAGTGGAAGGCCACCCACTCTCCGTGATGGCGGAGATGGGAATAGCCGTACACCAGCGGGATCATGGCGGCGAGCACGGTCCACTGGTTGATGTTGCTCGACACCATGTTCATGAGGGCCATGGGCGCGTGCGTGACGCGCCGCGCCCAGTAGAATGCCGAGACCTTCTCGGGAAACTCGGAGAGAAACGGCGCCACCCGCTGCACCAGCACGAATTGGCTCACCCCGAGCAGGCCCGCCACGGCGAGCATCGACTCGAGAAACGGGTGGGCCGTCACGTAGAGGAGTGCCCCGCCGGCTCCGAACAATGCGGTAATCGCCGCGGGCCGGCGCCATCCGGGCTGGCGGTACGCCCAGCGCGACACCGCGGGCGTGTCGGCGAGGCTCTCGACGTCGTGGGGAGGGTTGCGGAACAGCACCCACAGGTAGGCGACGTACAACGCGAGCAGGACCGCGGCGTCGATCCAGTCGAACCGCCGCTTGAGGAGAATCACGGCGAAGTACACGAGCGGCGGTACGAGCCCGACGATCTCGGCGGCGTGCTCGCGTTCCAGGCGAATGGTGGGGAACCGTCGCGCGGCGGACTTGCGACCCGCGGCCGCGAACACGAAGTAGATCATCGGCCAGCCGAGGCCGAGCAGCAGCCGGATCGCCCCGGTGAGGTTCGCGATCGCGAGGTGGGCCCGGTCGGGGTCCCGCCCCGCTTCCCACGCGATCACGGCCTCGACGGCGAACTCGGGGAGGGTCTGCAGCCACGCGAGAATCGCCAGCGCGAGGCCTTGAGAGATCAGGAACTGCGCGGCTTCCGCGCCCCAGGCGACAAGGAACGCGGACCCGAGGATGCTGGGAAACGTCCACAGCGCGGACGCCGCGGAGCCTCCCGCCGTCGACAGGAAAGCGAGTAGCTTTAGCTTCACGAGCGCCGAAGATAGTCCTGCGCCGGAGGCCCAACAAGCATGGGACGAGACAAGATCAAGTCCGCGAGCCTGCACAGCTTTCACGACGAGCACGTGGAGCCGTTGCCCCCCCCTCCGGCGCCCGCGCCGGGGACGCGCACACCGTTCGAGACCCTGGTGCGGGAGATGCTCGCCCAGCTGGGCGACGACCCGACCCGCGAGGGGCTACGCCAGACGCCGACCCGGGTCGAGGCGTCGCTCAAGTGGCTCACGCGCGGCTACCACATGGCGGTGGCGGACGTCATCGGCGACGCGCTGTACAGCGAGCGGCACGAGAACCTGGTCTGCGTCCGCGACATCGAGATCTACTCGCTGTGCGAGCACCACCTGCTGCCGTTCTTCGGGCGGGCGCACGTCGCGTACCTGCCCAACGGCCGTCTGGTCGGCCTCTCGAAGATTCCGCGCGTCATCGAGGTGTTCGCGCGCCGGCTCCAGGTCCAGGAGCGCCTCACCGACCAGGTGGCCGATGCGCTGATGGAGGTGCTCGACCCTCGCGGCGTGGGCGTGGTGATCGAGGCGTACCACCTCTGCATGATGATGCGGGGCGTCGAGAAACAGAATTCCAAGACCATCACGAGCGCGCTCCGGGGCGCCCTGCTGCAGGACGCGAAGACGCGCGACGAGTTCCTGCGGCTGGTGTACAGCGGCCGGGGCCGGGAGTGAGCGACGCGCCGCTCGTCGGCAAGCTCGCCCTCGTCACCGGCGCCTCGCGCGGCATCGGGCTCGCGGTGGCGGAAGAGCTCCAGGCGGCCGGAGCGCACGTCGTGCGCCTGGCGCGCAGCCTCGTCGAAGCCTCGTCCGACCGCCGGACCGATCTCCCCTGCGACGTCGCCGACTCCGCCGCCGTGGCGCGTGCCGCCGGTCGGATCCTGGCCGAGCGCGGGGTCCCCGATATCATCGTCAACAACGCCGGGATCTTCTTCGTGAAGCCCGTCGGCGACACCACGCCCGACGACTTCGCCCGCACGATCTCCGTGAATCTGACCGGCCCGTTTCTGATCGCCCGCACGTTCGTCCCGCATCTCGTGCGTCGCGGCTCCGGGCATCTCGTGACCATCGGCTCGGTCTCGGACCACGTGCCCTACACGGGCTCCACCGCCTACGCGGCGAGCAAGTACGGCCTCCGGGGAATGCACGAAGTGCTGCGCGCCGAGCTGTCGCGCACCGGTGTGCGGACCACCCTCGTCTCGCCCGGCCCCGTCGACACGCCGATCTGGGATGCTGTGGACCCGGACGCCAAGCCCGGCTTCACCAAGCGCCGGGACATGATGCGGGCGGAGGATGTCGCCGCCGCCGTGCGGTTCGCGGTCCTACAGCCCGCCCGCGTGGACGTGACCGAGATTCGCCTCATGCCCACCGTGTACACAGCCCGGGGCTGACCGGTGCACATCGAGCTGACGGAGATGCTGCGCTGTCCCGAGTCGCACGGCGAGGCCTTCCTCGTGATGTCGACGGGCGAGATGCTCGGCCGGATGGTGCGGTCGGGAATCCTCGGGTGCCCGATTTGCCGACGGGAATTTCCCATCGTGAAAGGGATCGTGAACTTCACGGGAAAGGGGAAAGGGGAAACGGGAATCGTGAGTGACACCCAACCCACCTTTCCCGTTTCCCCTTTCCCGTTTCCCGCCGTTGACCCCCAGACGCTCCAGGCCCTATTGGACCTAAGCGGCCCCGGCGGCTACGTCGTCCTCCTCGGCACGGCGGCGCGCCACGCCGTCGGTCTCGCGGGGCTGATGGGCGGTATTCACTTCATCGGGATCAACGCCCCGCCGGACGTGGAAGAGCTGCCTGCGCTGAGCCTGCTCGTGTGCCCGGGCATGATTCCGCTGCGGCAGACGGTCGCGCGGGGCGTGGTCGTGGGGTCGGACCGGCTGGGGTCCGACTGGCTGGCGGAAGCGCGCCGCGTGGTGTTGCCGGGGCGCCGCGTCGTGATCGAGGGGGAGGACGTGCCCGTGCCCGTCGGGCTCACGCGACTGGCGGTGGGCGAAGGCCTGTTCGTGGGCGAGCGGCGCTGAGTCAACCTTCGAGCGCGGCGGCCGCGGGATCCGCTGCCGCATAGACGCGATCGATCGTCTCGCGGTAATTCTTCTCCACCTGGCGGCGCTTCACCTTGAGCGACGGCGTGAGCTCGCCCGATTCGATCGTGAAGTCCCGCTCGATCAGCACCACCTTCTTGGGCATCTCGAACTTCGCGAGGTCGCGCAAACCGTCGATCACCTCGCGCTCCATCTTCGCCTTCACGTCCGCGAGCCCGACGAGCTCGGCGCGCGACGTGTAGACAAGGTTGCGCTCCCGCGCCCATTGCTCCAGTGCGTCGAAGTTGGGCACGACCAGGATGATCGGAAACTTGCGCTGGTCGCCCAGCACCACGGCGTTGGCCACGAACTTGTTGAGGCGCACGGTGTTCTCGATCGGCTGCGGCGCGACGTACTTCCCGCCCGCCGTCTTCAGCAGGTCCTTCTTGCGGTCGGTGATCTTCAGGTAACCGTCTGAGTCGAGCTCCCCGATGTCGCCGGTGTGAAACCAGCCGTCCGCGTCGATCGCCTCACGCGTGGCGTCGGGGAGATTGTAGTAGCCGCGCATGATGTTCGGCCCCTTGGCGAGTATCTCGCCGTCGGCGGCGATCTTGATCTCGACGCCAGGAATCGCTTTCCCGACCGCCCCGAGCTTGGGCCGCCCCGGCGGCGTGAGGGTCAGGACCGGCGAGGTCTCGGTAAGGCCGTAGCCCTCGATCACCGGCAGCCCGGCGCTGTAGAAAAAGCGCGCGATTTCGGGTGCGAGCGGCGCCGAGCCGGACACGAACAGCTTCACACGGCCCCCGGTGCGCGCCCGCAGCTTGGAGAATACCAGACGATCGGCGATCGCCTGCCGCAGCCGCAACACCAGCGGGACGGGGATGCCGGCCACCCGATGCGCCGTCCAGGCCTCGCCCGTGCGCTTCGCCCACTGAAAGATGCGCCGTTTGAGCCCGCTCCCCGTCGCGGCGCTCTCGAGCACGCGCGCGTACACCTTCTCGTACAGGCGGGGCACCGCCACGACGACGTTCGGATGGACCTCCTGGAGGTTCTGGGCCACCGTGTCCACCGACTCCGCGTAGTTGATCGTCACGCCGGCGTCGAAGAAGTAGTACTCCACCATCCGCTCGAGGATGTGCGACAGCGGCAGCCACGCGAGGCAACTGTCGCCCTCCCTCACTCGCAGCACCTCGAGGCAGGCACGCACGTTGGAGCAGATGTTGCCGTGCGTGAGCATCACGCCCTTGGGCTGACCCGTCGTGCCCGACGTGTAGAGCAGGGTCGCCAGGTCCGCGGGCGTGACGGCGAGCGCGTCCTCCCGGATGCGGGGGTGCCGGCCCGCGGCCGCGCGCCCGCTCGCTTCCAGCTGGGCGAGCGAGATCACCCCGTCGGCCGCGGCACCCGCGTCGAACGCGATCACGTGCCGCAGGGCGGGCAATCCGCCGCGTACGGCGCGCACCTTGGCCACCTGCGCGGCCGTGGAGCACACCACGGCCACCGCCCCGGAGTCGCGCAAGATGTACTCCGCCTGGTTGGCGGGCAGCGTGGGGTAGATCGGCACGTCGGCCGCGCGCACGCACAGGCACGCGTAATCGGCGAGCGCCCACTCGAGCCGCGTCTCGGCGAGGATCGCCACGCGGTCGCCCGGTCGGATGCCGAGCTCGACGAGACCGGCGCCGAGCGCGTTGACCCGGTCCGCCACTTCCCGGTGCGTGACCGGGCGCCATACCCCATCGGCCTTGTACGTGAACGCGGCGGGATGATGCGCGTACCGCTCCACGCCGGTGAAAAACAGCTCGGTCAGCGTCCGGGCGCTCATGGCTCGAACCGCACCGTGAATCGGACCGGGGAGCCCGGCAGCCGGGCGCTCACGCCCCGCTTGGCGCTGGCCGTCACCTCGACGCTCGCGGGCGCGGGTCCGGCGATGAGACGGAGCTTCACCGCGGCGATGCCGCGCGCGTCGGTCTTGACCGTGGTGGTCGTGACCAGGGTGCGCGCCGTATCGCTCGTCACCAACGTCACCGGTCCGGGCGTCTGGGGAGCCGTGATGGCAAACACGACAGCCCGGTCCGGAAGGGGCGTGATGGAGCCGGTGGCCCCCGACGTGTCGCCCACCTCCACGCTCAAGGAGTCGGACAGCGAGTCGGGCGGCACGGCGGAGACGTGCACCGTGTCGGCGAGCGGAGCGGCCGCGCGCAGCGTGTCCGCCACGGCAACGCCGCGGAATCGCACGACGAACGTGTCGGGCGAGCCGGGCACGGTGGTGCCTACAGCCCGCCGCGCGCTGGCGACCACGACCACGCTGTCCGGGATCGTATCGGGGGCGAGCAGGCGCACCTTCACGAAGGCGATGCCCGAGACGCTCGAGACAGCCGTCACGGTGTCCGCCAGCGCGTGCGCCGTGTCCTGCGTGACCAGCGTGACCGGGCCGGCCACCGAGGGGTGGACGAGGGTGTACACCACCGGCCGGCCGGCGAGCGGCACGATCGGATTAGCTGCCGCTGCGGTGACGGTGTCCGCGATCTCGATCGTGAGCGAGTCGGACAACGAATCCAGCGCCGTCGGTCCCGCGATGTCGACCGTGTCGACCGTCGGCTCGGCCAACACGGTGTCCGCAGCGGCGAGCGTGCGAATCACCAGGGGGTTGGAGACGAGGCCCCCGCCCTTCGCCACGAGCCGTCCCGTCCCCCCCGTGTGGACCACGACGGTCCGCCCGGTCGTGCTGTCGAGCACGGCGATCGTGGTGTCGGGCGAGAACCAGAACACTGCGGTAGTGGCCGAGCCGCCGCGACCCGTCAGCACCCGTGCCGTGGGCTTGAGCGTGTCGTACTCCTCGAGGCTGTCGGGAGCGGTGACCTCGAGTGCGATGTCGCGCGAGAGGTCGGTGCTGACCTTGCAGGTCGCGGCCGCCGCGAGCACCAGGATGAGAACGCCAACCCTCAGGGAGCCTCCGCCGCGGCGGCCTGGGTCGGCCCCGAGGCGCCTCCCCCCAGGTCGCGCAGCGCCTGGCTGGCGTGCTCGATCCATTTTTGCGCGTCCGGCCCCTTGGGTGGGTGGGTGAGGAACGCCCGCAGGTGCTGGGTGGCGCCGTCGGGATCGCCGCGCTTGAGCAGCAGGAACGCGAGCCCGTAGTGCGCTCCCGCGAGGTCGCGGTCGAGCTCGAGGGCGCGGCGGTAGTGCCGGATCGCTTCGTCGATGCGGCGGGTCTTGGTGAACGCGATGGCCATGTTCTGGAGAATGCGCGCATCGTTGGGGTGATCGCGCAGGGCCAGCCGGTAGGACGTGAGTGCGGCCTCGAAGTCACCCTGGCGTTCGAGGGCGAGCGCCTCGTTGAGATAGTCGAGGCGCTGGGGTGCGATATCGTCGGCGCCCGAGCCGCCGAACAGGCGGCGCCAGAAACCCATGGGCCGAAAATAGCTTGCGGCCGCGTGACTTTGCAATGTAGCTTCTGCCCCCATGCCCGCCCCGCCTCGGCCGCCCCCGCCGCCCCCGCCGCCCTCGCCGCGCACCCCACCACACCGCAACGCGAGCGGCGCGGTCCGGAAGTCACCGCACGGCGTGCTCGAGGTGGATTGGCCGTTCTTCGGGGAAATGTGCCGCGCGCTCGCCCTCAAGATCTTCCGGGAGTACGATCCCGATGTCGTGATCGGGATCGCGCGCGCGGGCGTCATTCCGGGAGCGGTGGTGGCGAGCATCCTGCAGCGCGATTTCGCGTCGATGGCCATCACGCGCACGGAGAGCGGCGGCCGTCCCGTGGTGATCGCCGGCCCGCCGCGCATCGTGGTTGCGCGCCGCGTGTTGATCGTGGACGAAACCTGCGACACCGGCGCGACCATGAAGCTGGGTCTCAACGCGGTGCGCGAGCTCAACCCCGCCGCCGTGAAGACCGCTGTCTCGTTCCGCACCGGCGAGTACCGCCCGGACTTCTACGCCCTCCAGACGGACAACTTCATCATCCTCCCCTGGGACCGCGAGGTGATCATCGACGGGGAGATCGTGATGCGGCCGGACTACGCCGTGAAGCTCAAGGACCTCGGGGGTTGATCGACCGGCTCACCGCGGCGCTGGGGCGCTCTGGCGCCGACTACACCGAAATCCGCGTCGAACGTACCTGGAGCACTGCGGTGACTTTCCGCGGCCGGCGGCTCGAGTCCGCCACCGCGAACGAGGACCAGGGCGGCTTCGTGCGCGCCCTCACGGCGGGCGGCGGCTGGGGTGTCGCCTCGTTCACGTCGCTGGATCGGCTCGAGGCCATGGTCGCCCGCGCCGTGGAGCTGTCGCGCGCCGTGCGGGTCACGCCGCCGATCCGCCTCGCGGAGGTCGCGCCCCATCGGGCGGAAGCGATCCTCGATCTCGACGGCGACGCGCGCGGCGTCCCCATCGCCGAGAAGAAACGCCTGCTCGAGGCGTACAACGGCGAGCTGCTCGCCGTCAGCGACCGCGTCGTGGATACCCTCGCGAGCTACCGCGACGAGGTGAGCGAATACTGGTACGTGAACTCCGACGGCACCGCGCTGCACGAGCTCCGACCGGAGGTGACGCTCTCGGGCACGGCGGTGGCGCGGCGCGACGGCACGATCGAGAAGGGGCTCGAGTCGATCGGCTTGCGGCGCGGCTGGAACTCCGTCCAGGACAAGGCCGCCGGCTTCCGGGAGGCCGCCGAGCGCGCCGTGCAGCTGCTCGACGCGCCGATGGTCACGGGCGGCGCCTACCCCGTCATCCTCGACCCCGAGCTCGCGGGCGTGTTCATTCACGAGGCGTTCGGTCACCTCTCCGAGGCCGACTTCGTGTACGAGAATCCGCAGGCGCGCGAGATGATGACGCTGGGCCGGCGCTTCGGGAAACGGGGCCTGAACGTGGGCGACAACGGCGCCGCGCCCGGCCTACGCGGCACGCTGCCCTTCGACGACGAAGGCACCCCCACGCAGGACACGCCGCTGATCAAGGAAGGCATCCTCGTGGGCCGGCTGCACTCGCGCGAGACGGCGGCCACCATGGGCGAGCGGGCCACGGGCAACGCGCGCGCCATTTCGTTCCGCCACCCCCCGATCGTCCGCATGACCAACACCTACATCGCGAACGGGCGCGGCAGCTTCGAGGACCTGATCCGCGACGTGAAACTCGGCGTATACGCCTGCGGCGCCTTCGGCGGCCAGACGCTGCTCGAAAACTTCTCCTTTACGGCGGCGTACGGCCGCATGATCCGGGACGGACACCTGGCCGAGCTCGTGAAGGACGTGGTGCTCGCCGGCAACCTGTTCCAGACGCTGGATCGGATCGACTACATCGCCGGTGACTTCCGCTGGAACCAGATGGGCGGCGGCTGCGGCAAGGGGGGACAGGCGCCCCTGCCGGTCACCGAGGGCGCGCCGCACGTGCGCATCGAAGAGGCGCTCGTCGGAGGCGACGTCCCCTCCGGCGCCGCCGCGTGATCGAGCGGCTGCTCGAGCGCGCGCGCCGCCGGGCCGACGGTGGGGCGGACGCGCTGTGGCGGCGCGTGGAGCGGACGTCGGTAGCGTTCGAATGGGGTCGTCTCAAGGCGGCCGGCGTCGCGGAAGAAGCGGGCGTGAACGTCCGCGTGCGCCACCGGGGACGGGTCGGCGTCGCGGGGACGACGGCGGTGGACGCCTCCCCCGACGATGTCCTCACCCGCGCGCTCGCCTCGGCCGAGCTGGGGGAAGAGCTCGCGCTGGCGTTCGCGGCGCCGGCCCCCGTTCCTCCCGTCACAACCTTTTTCCAGCCCGTCGCCGACGCCTCACTCGACCGCCTGATCGCGATGGGACGCTCGCTCCTCGAGCAACTCGAGCGCGAGGGGTGTCGGGTCAACATAACGATCGAGCGCGAAGCCGCCGAGACGCAGGTCGCGAACTCGGGTGGCGCCGCCGCAGCGTACCGCTCCACCGCGATCGGGGTGAGCGTCGAGCTGTGGCGCATCGCGGGCGACGACGTGCTGGCGATCGGCGACACCTACGAAGGGGCCGACCTGCCCTCCGACGACGCGCTCGCCGCCCTGGTCCGCTCGGTCAACCGGCGGCTCGAGCACGCGCTCCGGGTGGTGGCCCCGCCGGAAGGGGCGCTGCCCGTGATCTTCACGCCGCTCGGCCTCTCCGCACTGCTGCTCCCCGTCACTCAGGCGCTCTCCGGCAAGGCGGTGCTGCAGGGCATCTCGCCGCTGGCCGCCCGCGTCGGCGAGCAGGTGTTCGACAGCCGATTCTCGCTCACCGACGATGCGCTGCGCCCCGGTCGCGCCGCCTCCCGCCCCGTGGACGACGAGTGCGTGCCCTCGCGCATCACGCCCCTGGTGGACCGTGGCGTCGTGCGCGGGTTCATCTACGACCTCGAGACGGCAGCCCGGGCCCGCACCCACAGCACTGGCCACGGCCAGCGCACGATCTTCGGAAAGCCGGTGCCGGGATACACGAACATCGTGTTGGGGGACGTTCGGTCGCTGGGGGATGTAGGGGCGCAGCATGCTGCGCCCCTACAATTGGGTGGCGGATTACTGGCGGAGATCCGCGACGGTCTCCTGGTCGACGAATTAATCGGTGTCGGCCAGGGCAACGTCATTGGGGGGGCATTCAGTCATCCGGTCGCGCTCGCCTACCGGGTGGAGCGCGGCGCGATCAGCGGCCGGGTGAAGGACGCCGCCGTCGCGGGGAACGTCTACGACCTGTGGAAGCGCGTGGGGGACTTCGGAAACGACGGGCGTTGGGCGGGCGCGCGCTACACGCCGTCCATCCTGCTCGACGGCGTCAGCGTCGCCCGGCGCTGACGCTGCGCCGCCCGCTGCTGCGGTGCTAGCGTCCCGCGCCCAACACCTCGGCGTAGTCTCGCCCTTCGGTCATCTGAGCATATACGGCATTGAGCGTATCGGGGGAGGCCGACAGGAAGCGACACCGCCCGTCGTTGCGGGACCGGCACTCCACCTCCATCACGGCGACCGGCTCGCCCGACAGACGGCCGAGGAAGTCCGCCAGCATCCCGGACGAGAAGAAGCACATGGGCGTCTGGGCGCTGCCGGGATCGGCTTCCGCCCAATCCACGGAATCCACGACCAGGGCCGCGTTGCCCATCGGGCCGACGCTGACGGCGCCCCAGCCGATCGCCTGAAAGAACGCGGACAGCACGTCGTTCAGCCGGCCGGCGTCCAGGTCGCCGGGATGCGACACACCACCCTCCCGGGGAAGCCAGGCGCAAAACGCCTGGTAGATGCCCTCGCCCGCGGCGAAACCGACTTCTTGGAGAATCGGGACGGCGGCGTCGGCCGCGTCGCGCAGCAAGCTGCGGTGCAGTTGCTGCAGGGCGCCACGGCCGATGGTGAGGCCATCGGTCGCGGCGCTGGGGTGGACCGGGGCACTCATATGGGACGGCAACTTAGGGTTTGGCGCGGGCGCGGCGCAAGAGTTCCGCCTCGTCGATGAGCCGGACGCCGAGCGCCTTGGCCTTGTCGAGCTTCGAGCCGGCGTCGGCGCCCACCACCAGCGCCGTCGTCTTCTTCGAGACGCTGTCGGTGACGTGGCCGCCGGCCGCTTCGATCAGCTCGGCCGCCCTGGTGCGGGAGAGGGAGGGCAGGGTTCCGGTCACGACGTAGGTCTGGCCCGCCAGCGGACCCTCGCCCTCCGCCGCCGTCGGCTCCTTGAAGTTCAGTCCCAGCTTCTCCAGCCGGTCGAGCAGCCGGCGGTTCTTCGCCTCGTCGAAGAAGCCCACCACGGCGTGAGCGATCGCCTCGCCCACCCCCCGAACGCGGCCGATCTCCTCCACCGCGGCGTTGCGGAGCGCCTTCATGCTGCCGCAGTGACGCGCCAGGAGCCTCGCCACCTGGGCGCCTACGTGGCGGATCCCGAGCGCGAGGAGCAGCGTCGAGAGGGGCTGCTGTTTGGACGCCTGGATCGCATCCACGAGCTGCTGCGCGGACTTCTCGGCGAACCCTTCGAGGGTCAGGAGCTTGGCGGGGGTCAGCTCGTACAGGTCGGCCACATCCTTGATCAGCTTCGCCTCGAGCAGCGCGCGCACCCGCTCGTACCCCAGCCCGCGAATGTCCATGGCGGCGCGCGAGGCGAAATGGACGATGCTCTCGAGGATCCGCCCGGGGCACGACACATTGGAGCAGTACGCCATCACTTCGTCCGCGGGATACTCGACCTTCGAGCCGCATACGGGACAGCGCTCGGGGCGTTTGAATTTGCGCTCGTGTCCCGTGCGACGCTCGCGCACGGGACCGAGCAGCTGCGGGATGACCTCCCCGGCGCGCGTGACCTCGACCCAATCGCCCTCCCGGATGTCCTTCGCCTCGATCAGGTCGAAGTTGTGGAGGGTGGCGGTCGAGACCGTGACGCCGCCGATCTCGACCGGCTCGAGCACGGCGTAAGGGTTGAGCGCCCCGGTGCGGCCCACGTTGATGCGGATCTCCTTGAGTTTGGTGACCTGCACTTCGGGCGCGAACTTGCGGGCCACCGCCCAGCGCGGCTCGCGGTCTCCCACCGTGCCGAGCTCGGCGTGCAGCCGTCGGCGATTCACTTTCACGACGACGCCGTCGGCGCCGTAGTCGAGCTCGGGCAGCAGCGCCTCGAGCTTCGCCACTTCCGCATGCGCGTGCGCCAGGTCGGGCACCAGCGTGTGGTGCGGCTCCACCGGAAAGCCCCACGCGGCCAGGCGCTCGAGCAGCGCATGCTGCGTTTCCACCGTCAGCTTCTGACCGGGCGCCTCGATGTGGAAGCAAAAGATGCGGAGTCCGCGGCTGCGCGTGATCTTGGGGTCGAGCTGGCGCAGCGATCCGGCGGCGGCGTTGCGCGGATTGGCGAAGGTGGCCTCGCCGGCCTGCTCGCGCTCTCGGTTGAGCTCGGCGAACCGGGACTTGGAGAAGTAGACCTCCCCGCGGACCTCCATCAGCTTGGGCCAGCTCTTGCCCTTGAGCTTGAGCGGGACCTCACCGATGGTCCGCAGATTGGCGGTGATGTCCTCGCCCTCGATGCCGTTGCCGCGCGTCGCTCCGACGGTGAACACGCCGTCGCCGTACCTGAGGCTCACCGCCGCGCCGTCGATCTTCACCTCGAGGGTGTAGCCCGCCGTCCGGACCTCCGGCACGAGCCGCGCGTTCCGGTCCTCCCACTCGCCGAGCTCCGCTTCGCTGAACGCGTTGGCGAGCGACAGCATGGGCACGAGGTGACGATGCTTGCGAAACTTGTCGGCCGGCTCGGCGCCCACGCGGTGGGTGGGGCTGTCGGGAGTGCGCAGGTCCGGGTGCTTGGCCTCGAGCTGCTGCAGCTCGCGGAACAACCGGTCGTACTCGGCGTCCGACAGCTCCGGCTTGTCGAGTACGTAATAAGCGTGGTTGGCGCGCTCGAGCAATCGCCGCAGCTCGGCGGCTCGTGCGGCGGGGCCCTTCACCGTCCTTTGGCTTCTTCTTGAATCACCGCCATCGCCACACCCACCAGCCGATCGAGCTCCTCGGCGCTGGCGCGCGGCAGCAGCCCTTCCGCCCACGCGCCCTCGCGCTCGCCGAACGCAGCGAGCAGGCGCCGCAGGAACGACAGCAAGGCGACCCGCTCCAGCTCCATGCGGCGCATCGTCTCGCCGGTCTCCTGCTGCCGTTGCGCCAGGCGCTCGTAGCGGTGGGCGTTGCGCAGGGCCTGTGCGGTGAGCGACGCGACCACCTGCACGAACCGGACGTCGTCGTCGGAAAACGTGGGCCCGTCGCGGAACGTGCGCAGGAAGATCGCGCCGATCGACACGCCCCGCCACGTGATGGGCACGACGGTGATGGACTTCACGCGGCGGTTGAGGAGCTCGCCCTTCACGTGCTTCAGGCTGGGATCGGTCGCCGCATCGGGAATGAACACCGTCTCGCCGCTCTGCATGGCGCGCTTCAGCTCCGGATAGCGCTCCAGGTCCACCATGTAGTTGCGGATGGTCGGGTCCTCGTACGACGCCACGAGTCGCACGGTCCTGCCGCCGCGCTCGGCGAGGAAGATGGAGCAGCGGTCGAGCCCGAACGCCTCGCCCAGCTTGCGTGCGATCGCCTGCAGGATGTCGATGAAGTGGAGCGAGGTGGAGACTTCCTTGAGGATCTCGATGACGGCGAGGAGATGCGTCCGCTCGCGCTCGAGCTCGGCCACCCGTGCCGCGAGGCGCTCAGTGTCGGCAGCCGCGGCCGCGCTGGACGAAGGCATGGCATAGTTTGCGCCCGCGGCGGAGGCCGCGTCAAGTTGCCGCGTCGCATCGCGCGCGGTAGCTTCCGGCCCCATGCGACCCCTCGCGTTCGTCGTCGTCGCCGTTACCTGGACCGCCGTCGCCCGCCCGCAGACCCGCTCGAATTCGCCGCTCCCGCCGCTCGGGACCTGGACTCCAGTCCCGGAATTGCCGGGCATGGGCCGCCCAGTCGACACGGCGGCCGTCGCGCTGCGGCGGCGCGCGCTCGCGGCGCGCATCGGCCACGGCGTCGCGCTCATCCCCGCGGCGCACGAGCGGGACCTCGAGCGCGATTACGTCCAGGACAACGATTTCCGGCAGACCAATACCTTCTTCTACCTGACGGAGCTCGAGACCCAGGATGCGTGGCTGCTGATCGTGGCGGGCGGCGAGGGCGCGACGACGGTGCTCTTCCTCCCGCCTCGCACCCCGTCGCAGGAGCGCTGGACCGGTCTCCGGCTCGGGCCCGACAGCACGGCGGCGGCGCGGCTCTCCGGCATCGGCCGCGTGCTCCCCACCGACTCGCTCGACCGCGTGCTCGCGGCGGCGCTGTTCCGCGCGGCCGGGCCCATCTACGTGCCGCTCGACGTCACGACGCGGGATGAAACGCGCCTCAAGGAGCTCGTGTTCTCAGGGCGCGACGTCCGCAACATCCGCCCCCTGGTCGACTCGATGCGGCTCGTCAAGGATGCCGACGAAATCGCCCGGATGCGCAAGGCGATCGACATCTCGGCGGCGGGACACATCGCCGCCATGCAGGCGGCGCGCCCCGGCGTGTGGGAGTACGAGATCGAAGCCGCGCTGGAGGCCGCCTTCCGCCGCAACGGCGCGGACCGCCTCGGCTATCCGTCGATCGTGGGCAGCGGCCCCAACAGCACCACGCTGCACTACGACGTCAACCGGCGCCAGACGCGTGACGGCGACCTGGTCGTCGTGGATGCGGGGGCGGAGTGGGGACAGTACACGGCCGACGTGACCCGCACCTTTCCCGTCAACGGGAAGTTCACCCCGCGCCAGAAGGCGATCTACGATCTGGTGCTGGCCACGCAACAGACGGCGTTCGATTCCACGCGTCCCGGCGCCACCGTCGCGCAACTCAACCGGATCGCGCGCGAATACATGCGCGCCCACTCGGGCACACTGTGCGGCGAGCGGTCGTGCGACGCGTACTTCATTCACGGCTTGGGGCACTGGCTCGGGATGGACGTGCACGACGTTGGGGACTACGGCACGCCCCTCAAACCGGGGATCGTGCTCACGCTCGAGCCCGGGATCTACCTGCCGGCGGAGTCCCTCGGGGTACGGATCGAAGACAATGTGCTCGTCACGGCGACGGGCGCAGAGTGGCTCTCCGCCAAGGCGCCGAAGACCACGGCCGAGATCGAGCGCCTCATGTCTCGTCCTTCTCGCCCTTGATGTCTTCGAGGAGCTGCTTGGCTTCCTGCTTGTATTCGTGGTCCAGCACGTCGCCGATCGGAAGGGACTGGATCGCGGTGAATTGCTCGCGCGCCTTGGAGTAACGCCCCAGATCGACGTACACTTCGCCGAGGTCGAGCCGGTGAAAAATGTTGTTCGGCTTCAACGCGACGGCCTTCGCCAGGTACTTCTGCGCGTCGTCCCAGTTGCCGTTGTCGAGGAAGCCGCCTCCGAAGAGCGTTTTGGCGAAGAACTTCTCGAACCCCGACAGCCGTTTGACCTCGGCATGCCAGGCGCCGATCAGGTGACACGCGCCGTCGTGGGTCGAGTCGAGCTCGATCGCCTTCATCCCTTCATCATAGATGATCTTGGCGAAGCGCACCCGCTCCTTGCCGCCCTTGGTGCGCGACAGCCTGCCCAGGGCCTGCCCGATGGTGAAATGGCCGTCGGCTCCGTTGGGGTTCACGCGCACCGCGGCCTCGCCGAAGGCGCGCGCCGCGGTGTAGAGGCTGTCCCGCAGGTGCTTGGACGAGTCGTCTTTGCCCGTGATCTGCTTGGCGATGTCCACGAGCTCCCGGCCCGTCTTCCACAGCGCCTCGTAGTTGAGGGAGTCGAGCGCGAGGGCCGCACGGTAGTGCCCCAGGGCCTGCTGCGGCGCGAGCGCCGCGTAGGCGCTGTCGCCCAACGCGATGTGCTCCGCCCGCGTGGGCCGCGCCTGGCCGGCGAGCAGGGCGGGACCGGCGACATACACGAGCAGCAGCGACGTGACACCGCGCATCAGCGACTCCGGACGGGAGCGGGGCGGTAATGTTGGTGGTCCCGCTCATCGAGCGCAAGCGCGACGGCGGCGCGCTGACGCCGGAGGAATGGTCCGCCCTGGTCGCCGCCTACACCGACGGGCGCATTCCCGACTACCAAATGGCGGCGCTGCTGATGGCGGTGTTGCTGCGCGGACTCGAGCGTCACGAGCTCGCCGCCCTCACCGACGCCATGCTCGCCTCGGGCCAGCGGCTCGTGTTCGATTCGTGGGCCACGCCCCGGGTCGACAAGCACTCGACGGGCGGCGTGGGCGACAAGGTGTCGCTCGTGCTGGCGCCGCTCGTCGCCGCGTGCGGCGTCGCCGTGCCGATGATGTCGGGGCGGGGCCTCGGCCACACCGGGGGCACGCTCGACAAGCTGGAAGCGATCCCCGGCTTTCGCACCGGCCTCTCCCTCGCCGAAGTCCGGGCCCAGGTCATGAAGATCGGGTGCGCGATGATCGGCCAGACGCCCGAGATCGCCCCCGCCGACCGTCGCATCTACGCGCTGCGCGACGTGACGGGCACGGTCGAGGCCATTCCCCTCATCGCCGCGAGCATCATGTCCAAGAAACTCGCCGAGGGGCTGAACGCCCTGGTGCTGGACGTGAAACGGGGAAGCGGTGCCTTCCTCCCCGGGCTCGAGCAGAGCCTCGAGCTCGCGCGGACCATGATCGCCCTGGGCGAGGACCGCGGCTGCCCGACGGTTGCCCTGCTCACCGCCATGGATCGCCCGCTGGGCCGCGCCTGCGGCAACGCGCTCGAGACCGAGGAGGCGATCCTCGCGTTGCGGGGCGAGGGGCCCCCGGACTTGATGGAGGTGACCTACGCACTGGGCATCGAGATGCTGCTCGCCGCGCGCGTGGAAAAGACCTCCAAGAAGGCCCGGCAGCGGCTCGAGAACGCCCTCGGCTCCGGCCTCGCGGCCGAGAAGTTCGAGCGCATGATCGAGGCGCAGGGCGGCAATCCCGGCGTGGTGGAGGACGCGTCGGTGCTCCCCCAGGCGAAGGAAGTCGAGGTGTACAAGGCGCCGCGGACCGGTGTCGTCGTCCGGGTCGAGCCGAAGGTGGTGGGGCGGGCCGTCGTGGCGATGGGCGGCGGGCGCCTCAAGGTCGACGACCCGGTCGATCCCACCGTCGGCTTCGTGATCACGGTGAACCCCGGGGACAAGGTGCTCGCCGGCGAGCCGATCGCGTCGGTGTTCGCGCGCGATCCGGCAGGGATCAAGCTCGGGTTCGAAGCGCTGGGTCAGGCGATCGTGGTGGCGGACAAGCTCACGGGCAAGCCGCTGCCGCTCGTATCGCACCGCGTGACGAAGGCCGGTGTCGAAGAGCTCACACGTCCAGATTCCGCACGAACTTCGCGTTCTCCTCGATGAACTTACGGCGTGGCTCGACTTCGTCGCCCATCAGCGTCTCGAACAGCTGCGACGCCTCGAACGCGTCTTCCATCGTGACCTGGAGCAACGTGCGACGCGCCGGATCCATCGTCGTATTGCGCAGCTGATCGGGGTTCATTTCCCCGAGTCCCTTGTAGCGCTGAATCATGAGGCTGCCGTGCACCGCCTCGCCGTTGGTCAGCCGCTTCACGTACGCGTCCCGCTCCTTTTCGTCGTACGCGTAGAACTCCTCTTTGCCCTTGGCGACGCGATAGAGCGGGGGCTGCGCGATGTAGATGTACCCCGCGTCGATCAGGAACTTCATTTCCTTGTAAAAGAACGTCAGCAGCAGCGTGCGGATGTGGGCGCCGTCCACGTCGGCGTCCGTCATGATGATGATCTTGTGGTAGCGCGCGTCGTCGACCTTGAAGTCCTCGCCCACGCCGGTGCCGATCGCCGTGATGATGGTCCGGATCTCCTCGTTGGAGAGGATCTTGTCGATGCGCGCCTTCTGCACGTTGAGGATCTTGCCGCGTAGCGGCAGGATCGCCTGGAAGCTGCGGTCCCGTCCCTGCTTGGCGGAGCCGCCGGCCGAATCGCCCTCGACGAGATACAGCTCCGTGAGGTTGGGATCGCTCACGCTGCAATCGGCGAGCTTGCCCGGGAGCAGGCCGCCCTCGAGACCACTCTTCTTGCGGACCAGCTCGCGGGCCTTGCGCGCCGCCTCGCGCGCCCGCGCCGCGCTCACCGCCTTGGCGATGATCGTGCGCGCGACGCTCGGGCTCTTGTCGAAGAAATCGCCCAGGGCGTCGTTCACGACGCTCTTCACGATCCCCTCGACTTCGGAGTTGCCGAGCTTGGTCTTGGTCTGCCCTTCGAACTGCGGATCCTTGACCTTGACGTGCAGTACCGCGGTCAGGCCTTCGCGGATGTCGTCCCCCGTGAGGGTGAACTCTTCCTTCTTGAGGATGCCGTCCTTCTTCGCCCACTCGTTGATGGTACGCGTGAGCGCGGCCCGGAAGCCGGTGAGGTGCGTGCCGCCTTCGTGGGTGTTGATGTTGTTCACGAAGGAAAGCGTGTTGTCGTTGTAGCCGTCGTCGTACTGGATCGCGCCTTCCACGACGACACCTTCTCGCGTGGTCTCGAACACGATCGGCTTGGGGTGCAGCGACTTGCGGTTGCCGAGCAGGTGCTTCACGAACTCGGCGAGCCCGCCCTTGTAGAAGAACGTCTCCTCCTTCTGCTGCCCTTTGCGCTCGTCCTTGAGCGTGATCGTAAGGGCCTTGTTCAGGAAGGCCAGCTCGCGCAGCCGGGTGGCGATGGTGGCGTAGTCGAACCGCGTCTCGGTGAAGATCTCCGTGTCGGGCTTGAACCAGACGGTTGTACCTGTGCCTTTCGCCTTGCCGGTGACCTCCAGCTTCTTTTTGGTCTCGCCCCGCTCGAACGCCATATGGTGCCGCTTGCCGTCGCGGTCGACCCACACCTCGAGCTTTTCCGACAGCGCGTTCACCACCGAGACGCCCACCCCGTGCAGGCCGCCCGACACCTTGTAGGTGCTCTTGTCGAACTTGCCGCCGGCGTGCAGCACCGTGAGCGCCACTTCGACGCCCGGCTTCTTTTCCGTCTTGTGGACGTCCACCGGAATCCCCCGGCCGTTGTCCACGACGGTGATCGAGTTGTCGGCATGGATGGTGACGTCGATCTGCGTGGAGTAGCCGGCGAGCGCCTCGTCGACCGAGTTGTCGACCACCTCGTAGACGAGATGGTGCAGCCCCCGGCCCGACACCGACCCGATGTACATCGCCGGCCGGCGCCGCACGGCCTCCAGGCCCTTCAGGACCTGAATCGAGTCGGCCTGGTAGTCGCCGTTACCCTTTTCTTTTGCTTTCGAGGCTCGGGGTTTCGCCTTCGCCATAGCGCTCTATCGTGAGAGAAGCCAGCGGATCGTCTTGATCCGTCCGGCACCGCGGCCGCCATTGATCGCCGCCATGATCTGGGGGGCCTGGAGCTGCAGCTCGGTCATCCAACCGCTCGTCGCCACGCGCACGAACAGCGTGCCGTCAGGAGTCACGCTCTCGGGAGTGGTCACCGCCGCGATTTGCGGCCCCACCAGCCGGGGCCAATCGGGAATCACCTGCGCCTGCGCCACCCGTTTCACCAGCCCCGACTTGGCCAGATAGCTGTGCAGCGCCTCGCCGACCGCGGTGGGCCGGCCCCGTCTGCGCTCCGCCATTGTACCCCCTACCCCCCGACGAACAGCGCCACGGGGCTTCCCGTGGCGCAGCGCGGGCGTTCCGCGAGAGCCCCAGATAAGCAGCTAAAAATACTCAGAAGTTATTGTCGTGGCAAGACTTACTCATTTTCCTCGGAACCGCGGGGGGCGCTTCTCCAGGAACGCCGTCAGCCCTTCTCGCATGTCGTCGGTGGCCGCGAGCAGCCCGAAATGATTGGCCTCGAGCAGCAGGCCCTCTTCGAGGGTCATCTCCAACCCCTGGTCCACAGCCTCCAGGGCGAGGCGCACGGCGAGGGGACCCATCGCGAGGATACCCCGCAGCGTTTTCTCGGCCGCGGCCAACAGCTCCGTCCCCGGCACCACTTGGTTCACGAGGCCGATGCGGTACGCCTCCCGGGCGTCGATCATGTCGCCCGTCAGAATGAGGTGGAGGGCATTCCCCTTGCCCACGAGGCGCGGCAGCCGCTGCGTGCCGCCGTACCCGGGCGCGATGCCGAGCTTCACCTCGGGCTGGCCGAACTTGGCGGTGTCGCTCGCGATCCGCAGGTGACACGCCATGGCGAGCTCGCACCCGCCCCCCAGGGCATACCCGTTCACCGCCGCGATGACTGGTTTGCCGCAGGTCTCGAAGCGACGCAGCATCGCCTGGCCACGCTGCGCCCGCGCTTTGCCGTCGAATGGGCCCTGCTTTGCGAGATCCGCGATGTCGGCACCGGCGACGAAGGCCTTGGTGCCGGAGCCCGTGAGGATGGCCCCCCCCACGCCCGAGTCCGTCGCCACGCGCTCGGCGGCGTCGGCCAGCTCGTCCACCACCTGATCGTTCAGCGCATTGAGCTTGTCGGGGCGGTTGATGGTGATCAGCGCGATGGCGTCGCGGATCTCGAAAAGGAGGGTTTGGTAGGCCATAGGAAGGAATGGTACAACGAGAACGCGGAACGCGGAACTCGGAACGCGGAACAGACGAGCCGAACTCCGTCCACCTGTTCCGCGTTCCGCGTTCCGCCTTCCGCGTTCGCACTTACCGCACGAACAAACTCCCCGACCCGCTCTTGCCCTCGCTGGTGGCTGTGACGAGTGATGAGCCCGACCGCAGCGCGCGAACCACGACTGATTGGCCCGACGCGACTTCGATCCGGGCGACCGTCGAGTCGCTGACGCTCCAGAACACCGCACGGCCCGACAGCGGGTTGCCCTGGGCGTCGCGTAGCGTGGCAAAAAAGCCCGCGGTGTCGCCCGCGGCGACCACGATGGTGTCCGGCGAGACGGACACGGTGCTGACCGAGTCCGGTGGAGGAGGTGGCAGGGACTCCACCACGACCAGCTGGGCCGAGCCGCGCTTCCCATGGCTCCGGGCCGTGATCTCGGTGGCGCCAGGCCGCAGGGCACGCAAGATGAGCGACTGCCCGAACTCCCCCTCGATCCTCGCGACGCTCGGGTCGGCCACGCTCCACTTCACGTGCCCGTCGCTGATGAGGTTCCCTTGGGCATCGCGCAGTGTGGCAAAGAAACCAGCGCTGTCGCCCACGGGGACCGTGTCGGACGGCGGCGTGACCGTCACCGACGTCACGGGCCCGGGCTTGCCGCCCGGGGTCGAATCTGCGGACGAGTCGGCCGTCGCCCCGAGATTCGGGATCAGTCGGCGACTCGGTCCGAGTTGGTCGCTGCACGCGACAGCGGCGATTGCCGCGGCGGCCACGCAGCAAGCGAGGATGTGTCTCATCGTGCCTCCGGTGAGAAGTGAGCGACGGCGAAGATGGATACCCATCGGACGGCGACTCACGTCACAACTCGACGCGAGCGATTGCTTGCACGCCACACACATCGCCGATACGTTGCCCATATGAGCGTTCAGGCGATCGCATGGAGTCCGAGCGGCGCGGTGCGCATCGTGGACCAGCGCGCCCTGCCCGAGGCGCGGATCGAGCGCGATCTCGAGAGCGGCGAAGCCGTAGCGGACGCGATCCGTACGCTCCAAGTCCGCGGCGCGCCGCTCATCGGCATCGCCGCCGCGATGGGTCTGGTCGCGGGTACGCGCGAGCTGCGGGGGGCGCCGCGCGAGCCCTTCCTCGCTCGCATGCACCAGCTCGCGGAGCTGCTCGGCGCCGCCCGGCCCACCGCGGTGAACCTGCGCTGGGCCCTCGACCGCATGCTGCGCGTTGCGACCGCGACGCCGGGTGGTGGGGCGGCCGTCTGGGAGCGTCTTCAGGCGGAAGCGACAGCCATCTGGGAGGAAGACCGCGCCATGTGCCGGCGCATCGGCGAGGCCGGGCTGCCGCTCGTCCCCGACGGGGCGAAGCTGCTGACCCACTGCAACGCCGGGGCGCTCGCCACGGGCGGGATCGGGACGGCGCTCGCGCCGATCTATCTCGCGCATGACGCGGGGCGCCGCGTGGAGGTGTTCGTCGACGAAACGCGCCCGGTGCTGCAGGGGGCGCGGCTCACCGCTTGGGAGCTGGTGCATGCCGGCATCCCGTGCACGGTGATCGCCGACGGTGCGGCGGGATCGCTGATGCGCCAGGCGAAGGTCGATCTCGTGATCGTCGGGGCCGACCGCATTGCCGCGAACGGCGACTTCGCGAACAAAATCGGCACCTATTCGCTCGCCGTGCTGGCGCTGCACCACGGCGTGCCGTTCTACTGCGCCGCGCCCTCCTCCACGATCGACGTCGCGCTCGCGGACGGCGCGGGCATCCCGATCGAGCAGCGCGCCCCCGACGAGGTGAAGAGCGTGGCTGGCCGGCTCATCGCCCCCGCCGAGGCTACCGCGCTGAACCCCGCCTTCGACGTGACGCCGGCCCGCTACGTCACCGCCTTCATTACGGATCGTGGCGTCGAGCACCCACCGTTCCGCGACGGGGAGCGGCGGTGAGGGCTCCGCTCGTCGCGGTCGTCGGCGGCAGCACCTGCACCGGGACGGAAGCGGAGTGGGCGGCGGCCGTGGGACGCCTGGTGGCGGAGCGCGGCGCGATCCTGGTGTGCGGCGGACTCGGGGGCGTGATGGAGGCCGCCGCGCGGGGCGCGAAGCAGGCCGGAGGGCTCACGATCGGGATTCTCCCGGGGGACGACCCGGGCGCGGCGAACCCGCATATCGACGTGGCGATCGCGACCGGGATGGGCGAGATGCGCAACACGCTGATCGTGCGGGCGGCGGGCGCGGTGATCGCGATCGGGGGCGGCTGGGGCACGCTGTCCGAGATCGCGCTGGCGCGGCGCATCGAGACGCCGGTCGTCGGGCTTCATGATAGCTTCAGACCCGCGGTGGAGATTGTGCGGGTGGAGCAGCCGGAGCAGGCGGTCCAGTGGGCGCTGGAGCAGGCGCGGCGCCGAGAGGTATAATTGCGTATGAACGCGGGTACGAAGTTCGCCATCGGGGCGGCGCTGATCGTCGGCTCGGTGGGCTATCTGATGGCCTCGGGCGTGCAGCAAACCGGGCAGTACTTCCTCACCCCGACCGAGTTGTCGCAGAAGATCGCGGTCGATCCGTCGTTTTACAACGTGGGCATGAAGGTCGGCGCGCACGTCGTGCGCGGCTCCGTCACCAAGGACGTCGCCACGCAGACGCTGAGCTTCCAGGTCACCGACGGGAGCGCGCGCTATCCCGTCGTCTTCCACGGGCTCCCCCCCGACACGTTCACGGACTCGGTCGAGGTGGTGGTCGAGGGCCGCCTGCAGCAGGACGGCGTGATCCACGCGACCAACGTGCTCGCGAAGTGCGGGTCGCGCTACGAATCGGTGCCCAAGGCCTAGATGACGGTCCTCGGCAACCTGGCGCTGTGGCTCGCCCTGCTCGTCGGGGTCTGGGGCGCGCTGGCCGGGTTCGTGGGGGGTCGCCAGGCACGGCCCGACCTCGCGCACAGCGCCCGGCGCGCGGTGTTCGCGATGTGCGGCGCGCTGCTCGTCGCCGTGTTCGCACTCGAGTGGGCGCTGTTCCAGCACGACTTCAACGTCGAGTACGTCGCCGCGTACACCAGCCGCAACCTCCCGATCTTCTATACGTGGTCGGCGCTGTACGCGGGCCAGAAGGGCAGCCTGCTCTTCTGGGCCACCGTGCTCTCGCTGTTTGGATCGCTGGCGCTGGTGCTCACGCCCCGCCGCCACCACGAGCTGCTCCCGACCGTGGCCGGCGTCGTCGCGCTGGTGGCGAGCTTTTTCATCTCGGTGATGCTGTTCGGCCACGCCAACCCGTTCCAGCGGCTGCCGTACACGCCGCTCGACGGCAGTGGTTTGAATCCGCAGCTGCAGAACCCGGGGATGGTGTTCCATCCGCCGATGCTGTATCTCGGCTACATCTCGATCACCATCCCGTTCGCGTTCGCGATCGCCGCGCTGCTCTCGAAGCGCCTCGACGCCGACTGGCTGGTCGCGATCCGCAAGTGGACGCTCCTGTCCTGGCTGTTTCTCTCGATCGGGATCTGTCTGGGCATGTGGTGGGCGTACGTGGAGCTGGGGTGGGGCGGCTACTGGGCCTGGGATCCCGTGGAAAACGCCTCGCTCCTTCCCTGGCTCACGATGACCGCGTTTCTGCATTCGGTGATGGTCCAGGAAAAGCGCGGCATGCTGAAGAAATGGAACCTGGCGCTGATCATCGGCTCGTGGCTGCTCTCGATCTTTGGCACGTTCATCACGCGCTCGGGCGTGATCTCGAGCGTGCATTCGTTCACCCAGTCGAGCGTGGGTTACTTCTTCCTCGCGTTTCTGGTCGTGGCCGCTGCGGCCAGCTTCGCGCTGTACGCGACTCGTCTCCCGTTGCTCACCGCGGAGACCCAGCTCGAGTCGATGGTGAGCCGCGAGGCGAGCTTCCTGTTCAACAACCTGCTGCTCATCGGCATCGCGTTTTCGGTGCTGTGGGGGACGCTGTTCCCGATCCTGTCGGAGCTGGTGCAGGGCACGAAGGTCACGGTCGGGCCGCCCTTCTTCAACCAAGTGAACGTGCCGCTCGGACTGGCCCTGCTCGCGCTCACCGGGATCGGTCCGCTCATCGCCTGGCGGCGCGCCTCGCTCCCCAATCTGCGGCGCCAGTTCGCGGTGCCCGCGACGGCCGGCGTGTTCACACTGCTGGTGCTGCTGGTGGGCGGCATGCGTGACCTCTACGCCGTGCTGGCGATCGCGCTCGGCGGGTTCGTCGCCGCCACGATCGTGCAGGAATTCGCCCGCGGCACCCGGGCGCGACACCGGCAGTACGGCGAGGGCTACCCGCTCGCCCTGGCGCGGCTGCTGGGGCGCAACCGGCGGCGCTACGGCGGCTACATCGTGCATACCGGCATCGTGATCCTGTTCGTCGCGTTCGCCGGCATGGCGTTCAAGACCGAGACCGAAGCCACGCTCCGCCCCGGAGAGTCGGCGTCGCTGCGGAGTCCGTACGGGCACACCTACACCTTTACGCACCTCGGCATTTCGCAGTACGATGCCCTCAATCGTCAGATCACCGCCGCCACGGTCGAGGTGCGTCGCAACGGCAAGCCGATCGGGTTCCTTACGCCCGAGAAGCGGCAGCATGTCGACGGGCTGGGTCGCCCCACGTTCCAGCCGTCCACCGAGCCGGCCATCATGAGCATGCTGCGCGAGGACCTGTACAGTGTGCTCGGCGGCACGGTCGATGGCACTGAGCAGGCGGTGTTCCGCTTCACGATCAATCCGCTGGTCTGGTGGGTGTGGTACGGCGGCATGATCGTCGCGCTGGGCGGACTGATCGTGATGTGGCCGGGGGGGTCGCCCGCCGCCCGGCGGAGCCAGGCTGGATACGCGGTGCGGCTGGTGGGAGAAAAACCGTGACCCGACGCTACGACGCTACGTTGCACGTTGATCGGCGCGACTTTTTGATGCTCGGAGCGGGGACCTTTCTTAGCGTCGTAGCGTCGTGGCGTCGTACAACGCAACAGCCCGACTCCCTCCCGGGCACGGGACCCTCAGGCCGCCTGTGGGATCCCGCCCGCGCGGGTCGTCCGCTGCCGCCCGTTACCGCCGCGGACAATGACGCCGCGATCCAGGCGATCGAGAAGCAGATTCACTGCACCTGCGGGTGCAACCTCGACGTGTACACGTGCCGGACCACGGACTTTACCTGCACCGTGAGTCCCGCCATGCACCAGCGGGTGCTCGCGCTGGCGCGGGAGGGGCGGAGCGGGCGCCAGATCCTCGATCAGTTCGTGCGCGAGCACGGTATCGCGATCCTGATGGCGCCGCCCAAGCGGGGGTTCAACCTCGCGGCATACTTCACACCGTCATTGCTGATCGTCGCCGCGGGCGTCGCCCTGACCCTGGTGCTGCGCCGCTGGGTGCGCGCCGCGGCGCCCGCGGCGGGGACCACACCGGTCGGCACCGCGGGTGCCACGCCGGAAGAGCTCGCGCGTCTGCGGCGCGAGCTGGAGCGGCTCCCCTCCTGAGCGGCCTGCTCGAGCTCGCGGCCGGGATCCTGCTCGCCGCAGGCGGGATCTACTTCGTGCTGGAGCCGATTCTTCGTCCTGGGACGGAGGGACGGGGGACGGGAGACGGGGGACGGGGGCCGGACGAGGGGGAGGACCCCGAGGACGACCTCTCTCCCCAGGCCGTCGCGCTGCGCGCGCTCAAGGAGATCGAATTCGATCGGGCGACGGGAAAACTCTCGGACACGGATTACGAGAGCTTGAAGGGCAAGTACACTGCGGAAGCCCTGGCGGCACTCCGCGCGGAGCCGGGGACGGGGGACGAGGGACGGGGGACGGGTCTTGCCCCGGCGGTCACTCGTCACTCGTCCCCCGTCCCTCGTCCCGGGTGTCCCACCCACGGTCCCCGCCCCGAGTCCGACGCCCAGTTCTGCTCCGAGTGCGGCTCCCGGCTGGCGAGCGCCCCCGGCTACTGCTCGCGCTGCGGCACCTCGCTCGAGCGCGACGCGCGCTATTGTCATTCCTGTGGAGCACGCGTGGCTGCCTGAAGGTGACGTCCCTCACGCTTTAACATCCGCCGTGACATCGCGTCTGTACCGCTCGGAGTGCCGACTGACTACGCACCTACGAGAGGAGACGCTCACCCATGCGTTACACCATCCAGTTGACCGTGGCCGCTGCCGTCGCCGGCGCGCTGGTGCTCGCCTGCGGCGAGGGCACGGCGCCCTCCTCGCAGCAGGCCCAGGTGCTTGCCGCGGAGCAGGAGCAGCTCGGAGCCATGGTCGACAGCGACTTCGGTGGCGCGGGCGCGACGGCGACCGACGCGGCCCCCAGCGGCGCCAGCCTCGCGACGGACCTCGCGGCCACGACCGCCGACACCGCGCCGACGTTCTGGGGCCGGCTGCGCGTCGTCCCCGGCGGCCCCCGCCCGGTTTATCATCGCGACGTGACGATCCAGGGCGACACGGCCCGCGTGGAGCACGACATCACCTTCGACGGACTGTTGCTGGTCGACACCAGCGCCGACGGCGTGTTCAACCCGACGTCCAAGCCGCTGGCCGACCAGATGACCCAGCACGCCGTGCTGGTAAGGGACGCCGCCAGACCTCGCGGCTGGCGCGTGGCGCAGCTCTCGCCCCAGGACTGGACGGTCGTGGATGCGAGCCGCCAGACCGTGACCGTGACGGACGTGAAGGTGTACCGCAACGATACGCTGCTCGTGGAGGTCACCGACCCCACGGCGCTGTTCGACGTCACGAGCCGCGTGCCGCGGTTCCGGCTGGGGGACACGGTGAAGGTGGTCGCGGCGGTCACCAACACGACCAATTCGGGGTTCACCCCGCCGAGCTTCGTGTATCTGCATGTGCGCCATGCCTCGATTAGCGGTACCAGCTGGCGTCGCCTGAAGATGACGGACAACGGCGATGGCACCTACGAGCGCAGCTGGATCGCGCGGCGCACGGGGATCGACCGGTTCCTCGTGGACGCACTCGATGCGGCGACGCTGCTCGAGGGGACGCCGGACAATTACCGGGCGAATGAAGTGGGGATTCCGTATAGGATAGAATAGGACTCGCGAGCATAACGGACGCGAGTCGGGGGCTCCCGAAGCGACTGCGTATTTTTGTCGCGGAGGGAGCCCCCGACCGCGTCCGTGCTCTTGATTTTCACCACTCGCCTCCCTATCACTGTGCCACCTTCAATCGGGAGCCCTGGTGTGACCCGTCTCACACTGCGGATCGGGGTGGTGGTCGCGGGACTGGCCGTCGTCGGCACGGCCGTGCAGGCGCAGCGGCGGGTGCGGGGCGGACGGGCGGTGCTGGTCGACCGGCCGGCCGTCGGGCCCCGGGTAGGCTACGACTTCGACCGCGACCATGTGTTCGTAGGCGGCCAGCTGAATCTGCCGGTGGGGCGGCGCTGGACACTGGTGCCGTCGGCGGAGTTCTACCCTGGCGCCACGAACTCGCCCTTCCGGCTGAACGCGGATCTCAAGTTCCATCCGCCGACGGTGTACGGGTTCTTTTACCTGGGCGGAGGGTTCGCGTACCTGCACTCGTCCGGGTTCAGCGACGCGGGCGCCAATCTGTTCGCGGGGTGGGAGGGGCGTCGCGCGCGGCCGTTCAAGCCGTTCCTGGAAGGGAAATTCGTGTTCGCCGACAACACCTCTTTCAACGTCGAGGCGGGGCTCAACTTTCCGCTCTAGCTAGAACTCGAACCGCTCCATGCGGCGCAGCCCCACCCACAGGGGAAGTGCTGTGGCGGCGGCGCACAGTATCGCCGCGACGGCGAACCACGAGATCATCCAGCCGTCCACCACGACCGGCTGCCCCTGGTACACCGCCCGGACGTAGGCGTACACGGCCTGCCACAACGCCACGATCACCCCGCCGAGCAGGGCGATCGTCGTCATCATGTAGACCAGCCCGCCGAACGACGTGGGGATTTGTGCCGCGTTCTCCGTCTCGAATTGCGGGTAGAGGGCGCCGAAGCCGAGCGCCAGCGCCGCGATCGCGAACGTGAGGCCGCCGATGGTCAGCATGCCGACGACCATCATGAACGGCCGGACTTGCAGCAGCACGTTGGTGAGCCCGGTGAGCAGCAGCGCGAGCACGAGCAGCGGGATCGTGCCCACCCAGTACTTGGACCAGAGCAGCGCCCGCAGCTCGAGCGGGCTCGAGCGCAACAGCCACATATGCCGGCCTTCGAGTGACACCGCGGGGAAAATGAATCGCGCGGCGATCGCGGCGAGCACGAATCCCGCCAGCCCGAGGTTCAAGAACGACACCAGCGTGACGTAGAAGAAGCCCACCTGCTCGCCGCGGTGCAGCGGCAGGGCCTTGATGTTGAACAGGTACACCACGACCAGCACCGCCAGCAGGATGAGCTGGCTCCACTGGGTCGTGTCGCGGAAAAACAGCTTGATATCCTTGAGCACGAATTCGCGCTTTGCGACCGGGAGGAAGCCGAGCAGGGTGCCGACGGTCCAGCGCCACCACGTGCCCCGGACGAAGCGCTCGGCGCCCTCCTGCGCCTTGGTGAAGCCGGGGGCGAAGAGCGCCCGGTGCAGCATCGCGCCGATCGTCACGAGCGCGGCCGCGGTGGTCCAGAGCAGCACGAGCGGCAACGGATCCACCTCGCCGCGCAGGAATGTCATGATCGCCTTCGTGGCCCACTCGCTCGGGAGGAACGGTGACGTCGGCGTGCGCAACACCGCGATGAAGTCGAGCAGGTTGCGGAATCCTTCGGGCGACGCGAGCCGCTCCGGGCGGATCACCCGCAGCAGCAGAATCAGGCCGCCGGCCGCGCCCAGTGCCACGATCGACAGCAGGTCGCGCGCACGGCGCGCCGGGAACACGTTCACGAGCACGAGGGTGAGGGCCGACCCCGCCACCGCGGGAACTAACAGCATCGGGAACAGCGCGAGCACCGCAAACGGCGCGAACAGCGGACCACCGTGGTAGATCACGCCGTACGCCGTGAGAATCGGCACGGCCATCAGCGCCACCATCCACGACGAGTGCAGCAGCGTCTCGCCGAGCTTCGCCAGGTAGATCCGCAGCCAGTCTACCGGCGCGGACACGAGCAGGTCCAGGTCCTTCGCCAGGAAAAAGCTCGACAAGGCGGTAATGACGTTGGAGAGCACCAGGATCGCGATGAACGACAACAGCACCAGGCCCAGCAGCTTGCCCGCGAGCAGCGGTCCCAGCTCCTCGACGCCGCGGAAGTAGCGCAGGATCACGTACAGCACCCAAAACACGGCCAGCCAAAACAGCGTCCCCACGGACACCAGCAGCAGCAGCTTGCCCGAACCGCCGCGCGAGCGCTCCTCGCGGATCCGCTGGAGAGCGGTCCGCCACTTGGGCTCGAGCACCCGCCACAGCGACGGCTGGGTCACGAGGCGCCGTCGCCCCCCGCGTGGCCCAGCACCTCCGCCAGCTCGCGCACCTGGGCGCCGCCCGTGAGCTTGAGGAACAGCTCCTCCAGGCTAGCGTCGCCGGCGCGGTGCTGCCGCCGCAGATCGTCCACGGTCCCCTCGGCCACGATCTTGCCGTGCTGGATGATGGCGACGCGGTCGCACATTGCCTCGGCCACTTCGAGCGTGTGAGTACTCATGAGGACCGTGCCGCCCCGACTCGCGAACTGGCGGAAGATGTCCTTCAGCAGGCGCGCCGCCTTGGGGTCGAGCCCCACCATCGGCTCGTCCACCACGATGTACTCGGGCCGATGGATCAGCGCGCTCGAGATGATCAACTTCTGGCGCATCCCGTGGCTGTATGCCTCCACCAGCTCGTCCTTCCAGCTCGCCAGCTCGAACACCTCGAGCAGCTCGGCGACCCGCCGCTCGACGGCGTCGCCCTCCTGGCCGTACAGGGCCGCGACGAACCGCAGGAACTCGGCACCGGTGAGCTTGTCGTACACGAACGGCCGGTCCGGGATGAAGCCGAGTCGCTGTTTGGCGGCGATCGGATTGCGGTGCACGTCGTCACCGCCCAACAGGACCCGGCCGTCGGTGGGTCGCAGGATGCCGGCGATCATGCGCAGCGTGGTGGTCTTCCCCGCGCCGTTGGGCCCGAGAAATCCGTACAGCAGGCCGCGCGACACCTCCAGTGACACGTCGTCCACCGCGACGAAGCTGCCGTAGTGCTTGGTGAGGTTCTCGAGCCGGATCATAGCACCTCGAGCTTGAGACTCCCGATCAAACGCACCAGCTCGACCTGACGGGCGAGCCCGCCGATCACGAATCGCACGTGCGCCGCGTCGGCGGGGAACTGGTCGAGCGTGGGGTCCACCGCGACCCAGTCGCCGAGGTACACCTCGGGCCACGCATGATAGTAGAACCGCCCGGCGCGGTAGAGCAGGCCGGCGACGGCCCGGGCGGGGAGCCCGACGGCCCGCGCCAGCGCCACGTACAGCACGGTGCGCTCGTTGCAGTCGCCACTCCGCGTCTCGAGCACGCGCACCGCTCCGGGCGCGCCCCCGACCACCCGCGCCGCGACCTGCTTGGCCACCCAATCGTGGATCAGGCGGGCGGCGTGGGCCGGGTCGTCCTCGCGACCGACGATCTGGCGGGCCTGAGCCCGGATGCGCGCGTCGTCGCTTTCGATCCACGGCTCGGGCGCGAGGAACGGCGCGAGCCCGCGCTCACGCGCCGGGAGCCGGTAGGCCGCCGTGAGCTCGGCCCCCGCCTGGCGCCGCACCACGAGCGTGTCTCCCACCAGCCCCTGCCGTCCCGTCGTGAAGTCCGGCCCCGCGGGCGCACCCCCGGAGAGTCGGGCTCGCAAGATCGACAGCGTGTCGCGGCGGGGGAGGGGCGGCGCGTCCGCGACGAGCGCAGTAGTCGCCACCACCTCTCCGGGTCCGGGATTGGCGCTCGCCCGGACGACGCGCGCCGTGTCGCGATGCCGGAAGTTCACGTACGCCAGCTCGAACGCGGTGCGCTCCATCGAGAAGCCCGCCGCGTTTGCCGCCCGGACGATGTGTCCCTGGGCGTCGATCCAGGCCGTCGTCGGGCTGCCGCCCGATCGCTCCTCGATACGGAAGGCGCGGACCGTGTCGAAGTGCACTGCCACCCAGGCCATGGTCGTCGAATCGAAGCCTGCACTGTCCGGCACTACCAAGGTGGACTCCGCCGCGACCGTCACGTCGACGGGTCGCTGGGTGAGCAGCATGGGGTCGAACACGGCGCTCGCGTAGGACTTCCCCGGCTTGAGCTCGCCACCGAACGCGAGGCGCAGCGGCAGCAGCGTAGGGAGCACCACCGGCCGGAGCAGGGGCGTGCGGGTCGTTTCGGAGTCTGTCGGCGACTCCAGGCTGACCGCGAGCACCGTGTCACCGCTCACGAGGCCACGCGCGGCGAGCCGGCCCAGGTCGCCGTCGAACTTGGCCTCCACGCCCTCGAACCGCAGGGTGCGGGAGAACGCGGCCCGGCTCATCGCCGTGGTGCGGTGCAGCGTGCCCACAGCCGGGACCTGCAGCACGAGCACATCGGTCACCCGGATGCTCGTGCCGGAGGTATCGATGGTGGACGAAGCGAACCCGACCTGACGCTCGGCGACGGCGAGGCGGTAGTACGCGGCGCCGGGCGGCACGCGCAGCGCGGCCTCCGCCAGGCGCGCGCCCGTCGGCTGGAAGACTTCGCGCTTCACGAGCCACCCGAGCGACACGATCCAGGCGCCCAGGATCACCGCGGCCAGCGTGCGCCGGCTCACGACTGGCCTGCCTCGCTGCGGCGCAGCACCGCCTCGAACGCGTCCCGCTCCGCCGGCGTCTCCACCACGAAAGAAACCTCGGAAGGGAAGGCCGCGCTGCCAAGGTGGACTTTGAGGATCGGCACCATGATCTCGGCCGCGTCCTCGACCGACAGGTTGCCGGCGCCGGTGCCGATCGGTGGCGCGGTGACCGTGCCGAACTCCCATTCCTGCACCTGCTGCAGCGCGGAGCGCCACGCGCGCGCGACCCCGTCACGCGTGATCGGCTCGGTGTCGCTGCGGATGACGGCGTGGATCACGAAGTCCGCCGGGAGGTCGCCGCCACCCGCCGTCACCACCGCCGCGCCCACCGGGAGCTCCTTCTGGAGCCGCAGGTGGCTCGAGAACTCGGCTCCGCCCACCGTCTCGAGCCGCCGCACCGCCGGGGTGGTAGGGTCGAGACGGGTGGTGGCGGGACGGACGATCGCGTCGGCGGAGCGGAACGCGAGGTCGTCCACGACCACGTGAATCACCGGGCGGCGGCCTCCCGGGAGCGGCGATACATGCGCGTCGCTTCGGCGGGCCGGTTCAGGCGATCGAATACGATGCCGAGGCGGTGCAGCGCCCGCGCGTTGCGGGGCTCGAGCTCCACCGCCCGCTCGTAGGCGGCCTGGGCGCCCATGAGGTCGTCAACGTGATTGAGCGCCTCGCCGAGGTAATACCATGCTGCCGCGCGGCCGGGATCGACCTCCGTGGCACGCCGCAGCGGCGGCAGGGCGTCGCTCCAGAGCCCGCGGCGCGACAGCAGCACACCCAGGCCGGTGAGGGCCTCACCGTGCGCCGGGTCGACCCGCAGCGCCTGCTCGTAATCGAGCTGGGCTGCGCGGTAGTGCTGGGCGGCCCCGAGCCGTGCCGCGCGCTCGACCAGTAGGGCGACGTTGTCCGGGTCGCGGGCGAGCGCATCATCCAGCGTGGGCGCCGCCAGCGCGGCATCCGGCACCGCTCCTGCCTCGCCGCCCGGCGCCGCGGACGGCGGCAGCTCGGCGCTGATCGGCGGCGGCAGGCCCGCCCGCGCGACATCGGCGGGCGAGGCGATCGTGCTCTCGTCCGTTAACGATGCCGCTTCCTCGATCAGCTCGGCCGCCACCCGGGCGCGATCGGCCGCCGATTGCCAGCGCGGCTCACGCTTGCGGATCACCCACCACCTCCTGCGTGAGCCAGGACAGATACTGATCCAGCCCGCGCTCCACCCGCAGCCCGAGCAGCTCCGGCACCGCGTACGGATGCCGTTGCCGCACGGCGCCGCACAGGGCATCCCAGCGCGATCGGTCGGTCTTCAG
This sequence comes from Gemmatimonadales bacterium, assembly GCA_035601235.1. Lineage (GTDB taxonomy): Bacteria > Gemmatimonadota > Gemmatimonadetes > Gemmatimonadales > GWC2-71-9 > AG41. Next base: position 3,648 of record DATNOR010000006.1, on the reverse strand, counting down.
CAAGACGACCACCTCGGCCTCCTCCGTCATCTTCCCCTGCCAGCGGTACAGCGAGCGACCCCCGGGCAGGAGTGTTCCGCAAGCTATCAGGCGGTCGGCCAGGAGGGCTGTGACCAGGGCCCGGGCGTCGGCTTCGCTCGCGAGCGTCGTCAGCACGACGAGGGCCGTGGGGTTCATAGGGAGGGCTAACGTAGGACAGCGGGCGGGGTTAGGCAAGGCTGACGCAGGTTGGGGGAGGTTGGGGAGGTTAGGGGAGGTTGGAACGTCTGCGGAGCAACTTCCCCAAACCTCCTCCAACCTCCACAACCTCCCCCGTCCTCCCCGGAGAGTTGACCGGGAACCCGCTTGCCTTCTAGCCTACGAGTCTATGTCCAGCGATTCGCTGATCGTCCGTGGCGCGCGCGAGCACAACCTCAAGAACATCACGGTCGAGATCCCGCGCGACAGCCTCACGGTGATCACCGGGTTGTCCGGATCCGGCAAGTCGTCCCTCGCGTTCGACACGATTTACGCCGAGGGACAGCGCCGCTACGTCGAGTCGTTGTCCGCCTACGCCCGTCAGTTTCTCGGACTGATGGAAAAGCCCGATGTGGACGCGATCGAGGGGCTCTCCCCCGCGATCTCGATCGAGCAGAAGAGCGCCGGCCACAACCCGCGCTCGACGGTGGGCACGATCACTGAAGTGTACGATTATCTCCGCCTGTTGTGGGCCCGGCTCGGTACCCCCCACTGTCCCAAAGACGGCTCACCGATCGAGCGGCAGAACGCGTCCCAGATCACCGACCTCGTGCTCGCCTGGCCCGAGGGGACGAAGCTCGAGGTGCTGGCGCCCCTGGTGCGCGGCCGGAAAGGCGAGTTTCGCGACGTCTTCGAGGCGGCGAAGAAGCAGGGATTCGTCCGGGTGCGCGTGGATGGGGAGACGTACGACTTGAGCGACGTGCCGAAGCTCCACCGCCGCCAGAATCACGACGTCGCCGTCGTCGTGGACCGGCTGGTGGTGCGCAAGGCCGATCGCTCGCGGCTGGCCGACTCGATCGAGATCGCGCTCAAGGCGGCCGACGGGACGGTGGAGATCGTTCAGGGCTCCAAGTCCACGCTCTTCTCGGAGCGCTACGCCTGTCCCACGTGCGGGCTGTCGCTTCCCGAGCTCGAGCCGCGGCAGTTCTCGTTCAACTCGCCGTTCGGGGCGTGCCCCGACTGCTCGGGCCTGGGCACGCGCCGCGAAGTGAACCCGGACCTCGTGCTCGGCGACCCGAGCCTGTCGATCCTGGAAGGGGTCATCCTGCCCTGGGGCGAGCCCAGCGGCTACATCCGCAAGGTCATCCTGCCGAGCCTGGCCCGCGCGTTCAAGTTTGACCTCAACGCCCCGTGGAAAGACCTGCCGGCGCAGGCGAAGAAGGTCGTCCTGTCGGGCGCGCCGGGAAAGACGCTGACGTTCCAGTACGACAGCGAGCGCTGGCATGGGCAGTATGAATCGGGCTGGGACGGAGTCTTGAAACACGTCGAGCGTCGCTACCGCGAGACCGCGTCCGATAGCGTGCGGGAGCAGCTCGAGGAGTTCATGGTCGAGCAGCCGTGCCCGACCTGCCACGGCAAGCGGCTCCGTCCGGAGAGCCTGTCGGTGCTGCTGCACGGCAAGAACATCGGCGACGTGGTGGACCTGCCGGTGTCCGATGCACTGGCGTTTTTCGAGAGCATCCCGCTGCGCCGCAACGGCCGCCCCGGCCTGGACCCCGAGATCGCCCGGCCGATCCTCAAGGAAGTGAATGACCGGCTGCGGTTCCTGCGCAACGTGGGCCTGGACTACCTCACCCTCGGCCGTTCCGCGGACTCCCTTTCGGGGGGTGAGGCGCAGCGCATCCGGCTCGCGACTCAGATCGGCAGCCGGCTGGTCGGGGTCCTCTATATCCTCGACGAGCCGTCGATCGGCCTGCACCAGCGCGACAATGCGCGCCTGCTGGCGACGCTCAAGGAGCTGCGCGACATCGGAAACACGGTGCTCGTCGTGGAGCATGACGAGGAGACGATCCGCGCGGCCGACCACGTTGTGGATCTGGGACCGCGCGCCGGCCGCCACGGCGGCGAAGTGGTCGTGGAGGGCACGCTCGACGCGGTGCTGCAGCACGCCGACTCGCTCACCGGGCGCTACCTCCGGGGCGAGCTGCGGATCCCGTTGCCGCCCCGACGTCGCCTACCTGACCCCGAGCGCAAGCTCGGGGTGATCGGGGCTCGTCAGCACAACCTCCGGAACCTCACCGTGGAGTTTCCGCTTGGCCTGTTCGTGGCGGTGACGGGCGTATCGGGCTCGGGCAAGTCCACGCTCGTGACCGACATCCTGTATCGCGCACTCGCCCGCCACTTCTACCGCGCCAAGGTGATGCCCGGTGCGCACGATCGCATCGAGGGGCTCGATCACATCGACAAAGTGATCGACATCGACCAGGCCCCGATCGGCCGGACGCCGCGGTCCAACCCGGCGACCTACACCGGGCTGTTCACACCCATCCGCGAGCTGTTCACCTATCTCCCGGAGTCCAAGATCCGGGGGTACGGGCCGGGCCGGTTCTCGTTCAACGTGAAAGGCGGGCGCTGCGAGGCGTGCCAGGGCGACGGTCTGGTGAAAGTCGAGATGCACTTCCTGCCGGACGTGTACGTCCCCTGCGAGGTGTGCAAGGGGCGGCGCTACAACCGCGAGACGCTCGAGGTCCGATATAAAGGAAAGTCGATCGCGGACGTGCTGGACATGTCGGTGGCCGAGGCGCTGGACTTCTTCGAGAACCAGCCGCGCATCCGCACGAAACTCGAGCTCTTGAACGACGTAGGGTTGGGCTATATCCACCTCGGCCAGTCGGCGACGACGCTCTCCGGTGGCGAGGCGCAGCGGGTCAAGCTCGCCACCGAGCTGGCCAAGCGCGACACGGGCCGTACCCTCTACATCCTGGACGAGCCGACCACCGGCCTGCACTTCGAAGACGTGCGTCTGCTGCTTGAGGTGTTGCACCGGCTCGTGGACAAGGGGAACACCGTCGTGGTGATCGAACACAACCTGGACGTCGTGAAGACGGCCGACTGGGTGATCGACCTCGGACCCGAGGGGGGGGCCGCGGGCGGTGCCGTCGTGGCCGCGGGGGCGCCGGAGGACGTGGCCCGGGTGAGGGGCTCCTTCACCGGGCAGTTCCTCCGCAAGGTGCTGGCGGTCGGCGACTAGGTTGGTAAGTTCACAAAGGAGGAACGGTCGTATGGAGCAGCAGTGGATACCCGCAGTGGCCATGATCGCCATCGTGCTCGTCATCGGGACCACGCTCGTTCTGAGGGGGCCGATGGGGAAAGCCCTCGGGGAGTGGATCCGCGGGTGGTCCAAGACTGACCAGCAATGGCTGGCCGTTCAGGCGGCCAAGCACGGCGCCGTGCCGCAAGCGGCGGAGAGCGTGCTCGCCGAGGTTGACGAGCTCAAGCGGCGCCTGGCCGAAGTCGAAGAGCGTCTGGATTTCACCGAGCGCCTGCTGGCGCGAGAGCGAGATCCGGAGCGTCTCGCGCCGCCCCGCTGATCATGGATATCGAAGGCGTTCTCGCGATCGTCTTCCTCTTCGGTGGTGGCACGCTGGTCCTGCTGGCCATCTCGCCTATCGGCCGGGCCATCGCAGACCG
>DATNOR010000005.1:0-2076 GCA_035601235.1 Gemmatimonadales bacterium | reverse complement strand
GGGACGACCGGCTTCCACGGCGCGAGCAAGGCCGAGGTCGGCAGGGTGCTGCTCGGCGCGGCGGTCGCTCCGAGACAGATCAGGCCTTCCGACCCCCGCCCGCCGGACTTCGAAGCGTTTTGGGCGGCTGAGCTGCGCCGCCTCGATTCCATCCCGCTCGACACGGTCCTCACGCCGGGCGAGAGCGGGAGACCGGGCGTCGAGTTCTTCACGATTCGGATGAACAACGTGGGCGGCGCCCATGTCTACGGGCAGCTCGCCCGCCCCTCCGGTGCGGCAGCCGGTACGCTCCCGGCACTGCTCATTCTCCAATGGGCGAGCCCGCCCTACCCGCTCGAGCGAGAGTGGGTGACCGAGTACGCCGCGCGCGGCTGGCTCGCGCTCGACGTCGAGCCCCACGACGTGCCCGCCGACATGCCGCAGGCGTTCTACGACGCCCTCCCCCAGCTGATCAAGAACTACCGCCTTATCGGGCGACACAGCCGCGACGAGAGCTACTTCCTGCCGATGTACCTGGGCGATTACCGCGCGGCCGAGTACCTGGCGAGCCGCGCCGACTGGAACGGCAAGACCCTCGTGGTGATGGGGACGAGCATGGGGGGCCAGCAGGGCTTCGCCCTCGCCGGGCTCGACACCCTCGTCACCGCGCTCATCGCGCACGTGCCCGCCGGCTGCGACTTGCTGGGACCGCTGCACGGCCGGGCGGCGCCGTACCCCAACTGGGACGTCGAGCGGCCGGAGGTGGGACGAACGGCCGCGTACTTCGACGCAGTCAACTTCGCGCCGCGCATCCGGGCCCGAGCGCTGGTTTCGATGGGATTCATCGACGAGACGTCGCCGCCGGCCGGGATCTGGGCTGCCTTCAACCAGCTGCCGGGGCCCAAGGAAGCCGTGCCCATGGTGGAGTCGCCCCACAACCACCTGGCAACACCCGTGGAGATGCTGCTTTACGAGGAGCGCTCCACGGCATGGCTCGACGAACTGGCGCGCGGCGGGCACAAATGAGCGAGTCGCCGTTCGGTCTCGCCGGTCGTGTCGCGGTCGTCACGGGCGGTTACGGCGTGCTCGGGGGCGTCATCGCCGCGGGGCTCGCGCGCGCGGGCGCGGCCGTCGCGATCCTGGGCCGGCGCCGCGCCGCCGCCGAAGCGAAGGTCGCGGAGATCCGCGATGGGGGAGGCGACGCCATCGCTCTCGTCGCGGACGTCCTGGATCAGGTCAAGGTCCGCTCGGCCAGGGACGACCTGCTCGAGACCCGCGGCCGGGTGGACATCCTCGTCAACGCCGCGGGAGGCAACGTCGCGCGCGCCCGCAGCGACGACCGGCCTGTGTTCGACGTGCCGCTGGACGCATTCGACGAAGTGCTGCGGCTCAACCTGCACGGCTCGCTCATCCCGTCGCTCGCGTTCGGGGAGGCGATGGGCCGTCAGGGCTCGGGCTCGATCGTGAACGTCTCGTCGATGGCGGCGCGCCGTGTCTTGAGTGGCGTGCTGGGATACTCGGTCGCCAAAGCCGGGATCGAGAGCGTCACGCGCTGGCTCGCCGTCGAGCTGGCACGGCGCTACGGCGACGGACTGCGCGTGAATGCCGTCGCGCCGGGCTTCTTCGTGACGGAACAGAACCGCGCCGTGCTCCTCAAGCCGGACGGCAGCCACACGGAGCGGGCTCGCGCCATCATCTCCCACACGCCCATGGGTCGCTTCGGCAAGCCCGAAGAGGTCGTGGGCGCCGTACAATGGCTGTGCAGCGACGCGGCGGCGTTCGTGACCGGCGCCGTCATCCCGGTGGACGGGGGCTTCAGCGTGGCGAGCGGTGTCTGAACCGCGATGGGGGCATCGCTGGACCGTCGTGGCGCTGCTGTTCGGCGCCACGACAGTCAACTACGTCGATCGCCAGGTACTAGGGCTACTCGCGCCGACGCTCACACGCGAGCTCCATTGGACCGAGACCGACTACGCCGCCATCGTCTCCTGGTTCAGCGTCGCCTACGGCCTGGGGCTGCTCGTCATGGGCCGGGTCATGGACCGGATCGGCGTGCGCGCGGGACTCGCGATCGCCGTGCTGGTCTGGAGCCTCGCT
>DATNOR010000004.1:0-8274 GCA_035601235.1 Gemmatimonadales bacterium | reverse complement strand
TCGAAGTTGCCGAAGCCGGTGATCTGCACCTTGGCGCCCTTCTTGAGCTCGCCGGCGATGATCCCCTTGTCGTCGAACAGAGCTTCGATCGTCCGGCCGGCGTCGGCCTTCGACATCTTGGTGCGCATGGCCAGTGCCGCGGTCAGCTCGGCTTTGTTCACGGTGTCTCCTTAGGTGAGGGTCTAGGGTACGCAAAAACCCTTGGGGTTCCGCCCGTTTCGCGGGTGGGCACCCGAAAACCCGCATGAAACCGCCACAATATGAGGCCCCACCCCTGAAAACCGCAAGAGACGGGCACTTCCGCGACCCACCCACCCCCGTTGCCAGAAGCTCTTCGGGTGCTTCCAGACGCCAAGCCGCGAGCGGTCGCCAGTTCCAGGTAAAGTCGTTGCCATACTGGCACCTGGTATCTTATGACCGCTTGCGGCTTGGCGTCTGGCAACGACCCTGTCAACCGATCCCTGTCCCCTGGAGTCTGTCCTGTTTCACGGTACCCGCCCCGGCTGGATCGAGGTGATCGCCGGCGTGATGTTCTCCGGCAAGAGCGAGGAGCTGGTGCGTCGGGTGCGGCGCGCCGTGATCGCCAAGAAGCGCGTTCAGGTCTTCAAGTCGCACCTGGACGCGCGTTACGCCGGCTTGTACACGGTGAGCACGCACGACGGCGGGCTCGTCGAGGCCGAGCCCGTCGACTCGGGCGAAGCGGTGATGCGCGCGCTGCGACCCGACACCGAAGTGGTGGCGGTGGACGAAGTGCAATTCCTGGACGACGGGATCGTGGCTGCCGCCAACGGCCTGGCGGACCGGGGCGTCCGCATCGTGCTCGCGGGGATCGACATGGATTTTCGCGGCCTCCCCTTCGGGCCGATGCCCACGCTGCTGGCGATCGCCGAGATCGTCGATAAGCTGCAGGCGATCTGCGTGGTGTGCGGAGGCCCGGCCAGTCGCAACCAGCGTCTCGTCGACGGCAAGCCCGCGCTGTGGGAAAGCCCCACGATCATGGTAGGAGGACGGGAGTCGTACGAGGCGAGATGCCGGCATTGCCACAGAGTTCCGAGAGCGGATGAGGATCAGACGGCGCTGCTCTGAACGCGGAACGCGGAACGCGGAACGCGGAACCGGTGCCTTCCCCGCTCTGTTCCGCGTTCCGACTTCCGCGTTCCGCGTTCGATGCTAAACGTCGCTCTCACCGGCAACATCGCCGCGGGAAAATCGACCGTCGTCGATCTGTTCCGTCGCTGGGGCGCGACGATCATCGACGCCGACGAGCTGGCGCGCCAGGCCCAGGCGCCCGGCGGCGTGGTGCTGGCGGCGATCGTGCAGCGTTTCGGCGCTGATGTGCTCGCGCCCGATGGATCGCTCGACCGGGCAGCCCTGCGCGGCAAGGTGATGGGCGACCAGGCGGCGCTCGACGCCCTCAACAGCATCGTGCACCCGGCCGTGCGCCGCCGCCGCGACGAGCTGGTGCGCGAAGCCGCCGAGCGCGGCGACGTCCTGGTCGTGAACGACATTCCGCTGCTGTTCGAGGTGCTCGACCCGGCGCAGTTCGACGCGGTGGTGCTGGTGGATGCGAGCGTCGCGCTGCGGCGCACCCGGCTGCGCGCCATGCGGGGCCTCTCGAATGAAGAGGCGGACCGGATGATCGCCGCGCAGATGCCGGCCGAGCGCAAACGGGTGCAGAGCCACTACACGATCGAGAACGAGCGCTCGCTCAAGACCCTGGAGCGGAAGGCCCGCAGCGTGTTCGACGAGCTGCGCCGCCGCGCCGCGGCGGCTGCGCTCGGCCGCCCCGCTCGGTCACTGCTGCTCGTCGCCCCGCCGTCGGACGCGAAGCATCCATCGCTGACCGCGATCGCCGCCCGCTACAGCGATGCCGGACTCGCCGTGCGCCGCGTGACCGACAGCTCCGCGGCGCTCGAGAAGGCGCTGGAGCGGGCGGACGAGCGGCCCGACGCGATCGTCGCCGTGCATGCCGCCGCCGCCGCCGCCGAGCAGGCCTGGACACACGCCGGTCGACCCGGGGTGCTCGCGTACCTGTCCGACGACCCCGACCCGGTGGCGGTGCGGCTCGATCTGCGCCCCTGGGGTTACCAGCGGCTGCGTCTCATGGAGCCCGGCGCCGCCGGTCTGGCGCCGCGACCGGATCTGTTTCCGTCGGGCAACCCATTGGGTTGACAGGGGTTTCGCGCTCCGGTAACCTTCGCCCCGACCTCCCACGCCCCGCGAGCGAGCGACCCCGCATGGCGAACGTCCCGTCCGACCTGCGTTACAGTGAAGATCATGAGTACGTCAAACGCTCGGGCGACGGTGCGATCGTGCACATCGGCATCACCGATTACGCGCAGGGAGAGCTCGGCGACGTCGTCTACGTGGACCTCCCCAAGGTAGGCGCGACGTTCGGGCGGCGGGACGTCTTCGGCACGATCGAGGCGGTGAAGGCCGTGTCGGACCTGTACGCGCCGGTGGCCGGCACGGTCACCGAAGTGAACGCGGCCCTCGAAGGCAATCCGGCGCTCGTGAACCGCGATCCCTACGGCGCGGGGTGGATGATCAAGCTGAAGGTGAAGAACCCGGGGGACATCGAGCAACTGCTGACCAGCGAGGCGTACAAGAAGCACATTGGAGAATGAAGCCGCACGGATGGTCACCATTACCTTCCACGGCCATGCTTGCTTCACGCTCGAAGCCGACGGGCGGCGCGTGGTCGTCGATCCGTTCCTGACGGGTAACCCCGCGGCCGACATCTCCGCCGATCGCCTCCCCAAGGTCGACGCCGTGGTGCTCAGGCCGGGCCAGGCGCACACGCTCTCGTGAGCCGCCATCCGGGTCCTGCATCCATGTCCACCGTGCGCGCTTCCCTCGCCCCCGCCGACCGTTTCGTGACGCGTCACATCGGCCCCAGTCCGGACGAGACGCGGGGTATGCTGGCGACGCTCGGGTACGAGTCGCTCGACGCGTTCATCGATGCCGTCGTGCCCGCCGACATCCGCCTGCGGGGGCCGCTGGCCCTGCCGCCCGGGCGTACCGAGCGCGAGGTGCTCCAGGCGCTGCGGGGCGTGGCCGCTCAGAATCAACTGTTCCGCTCCTACATCGGGATGGGGTACTACCACTCGTTCACTCCGCAGGTGATCCAGCGCAACATCGTCGAGAACCCGGGCTGGTACACGGCGTACACGCCCTACCAGCCCGAGATCGCACAAGGTCGGCTGGAAGCGCTGCTGAACTTCCAGACGATGGTCTCCGATTTGACCGCCCTGCCGATCGCGAACGCCTCCCTGCTCGATGAGGCCACGGCCGCGGCGGAGGCGATGCACCTGACCGAAGCCGTCGTGGCCGTGCCCGCGGGGACCACCCCCCTGTTCCTGATCGCCGAAGGGTGTCATCCACAGACCATCGCCGTGGTGCGCACGCGGGCCGAGGCGCGGGGCGTGCAGACCGTGGTTGCCGATCCCCACGCGTTCGATTTCCGGCCGGGCGTAATCGGCGCGCTGCTGCAGTATCCCACCACGGATGGCAAGATCGAAGACTATCGCGCGTTCTGCGAGCGCGCCCATGCCGCAGGCGCGCTCGTGACCGCGGCGACGGACCTGCTCGCGCTGACGCTGCTGACGCCGCCCGGCGAGTGGGGGGCCGACATCGCCGTGGGAAGCTCCCAGCGGTTCGGCGTTCCGATGGGCTACGGCGGGCCGCACGCGGCGTTCTTCGCGACCCGCGAGGAGCACAAGCGCCACGTCCCCGGCCGCATCATCGGCGTGTCGAAGGACGCGGCCGACCGCCCGGCACTGCGCATGGCGCTGCAGACCCGAGAGCAGCACATCCGCCGCGAGAAGGCGACGTCGAACATCTGTACGGCGCAGGTGCTGCTCGCGGTGATGGCGAGCATGTACGCCGTGTATCACGGCCCTGAGGGCTTGCGACGCATCGCCGAGCGCGTCCACACACTGGCGGTGCTGCTCGGCCAGGCGCTCACGCGGCTGGGCTACCGCGTGGTCCACTCCTCGTTCTTCGATACGCTGAGCGTCGAGGTCGAGTCGTGGGCACTGCCGCGCCTGATCGACGCCGCGCGCGCCCGCCGCATCAACCTGCGGGTCGCCTCTCCCACGCACGTCGGCATCTCGCTCGACGAAGCGACGACCCTGGGCGACCTCGCCGACCTGGTCACCGCCTTCTCGCTCAACGAGGTGCTGCCGTTCATGGTCGAGGACCTGGGCGCCAAGGCCGACGCCGCTATCCCCGAGACGCTGCGCCGCACGTCACCCTATCTGACCCATCCAGTATTCCACCGCTACCGCTCCGAGACGGAGATGCTGCGCTACATCAAGCGGCTCGAGGCGCGCGACCTCTCGCTCACGTCGGCGATGATCCCGCTCGGCTCGTGCACGATGAAGCTCAACGGCACCACCGAGATGGTTCCCCTCTCGTGGCGCGAGTTCAACCGCCTGCACCCCTTCGCGCCGCGCGAGCAGGCTACCGGCTACCGCATCCTGTTCCGCCAGCTCGAGGACATGCTGGCGGAGATCACGGGGTTCCCGAAGGTGTCGCTGCAGCCCAACTCCGGTGCGCAGGGCGAGTTTACCGGGCTGCTGGTGATCCGAGCGTATCACCGGTCCCGCGGCGAGGGCCACCGCACCACGTGCCTCATCCCCACCTCGGCCCACGGCACCAATCCCGCGAGCGCCGTGCTGGCCGGTCTGCGGGTCGTGCCGGTGCGCTCCGACGAGCGGGGCAACATCGACCTGGCCGACCTGCGCGCCAAGGCCGCCGAGCACCGGGACACGCTCGCCGCGCTGATGGTGACCTACCCGTCGACCCATGGCGTCTTCGAGACGTCGATTCGCGAGATCTGCGACATCGTGCACGCGCAGGGCGGCCAGGTGTATATGGACGGCGCGAACATGAACGCCCAGGTGGGCCTGGTCCGCCCCGCCGACATCGGCGCCGACGTGTGCCACCTGAACCTCCACAAGACGTTCTGCATCCCGCACGGCGGCGGCGGCCCGGGGATGGGGCCGATCTGCGTCGCCCCGCACCTCGCGCCATTTCTGCCCGACCACCCCGTCGTGCCGCTGCGCCAGCAGCAGCCGTGCGGCACGGTGGCGGCGGCACCGTGGGGCAGCGCGTGGATCCTCCCGATCTCCTGGGCCTACATCGCCCTCATGGGGCGCGAGGGGCTCGTCGAGGCGACCAAGATAGCGATCCTCAACGCCAACTACGTCGCGCGCCGGCTCGCCAAGGCCTATCCGCTGCTCTACACAGGGGCGCACGGCCTGATCGCGCACGAGTGCATCATCGACTGCCGCCCGTTCAAGGCGTCGGCCGGGATCGAAGTGGAAGACATCGCCAAACGGATCATCGATTACGGCTTTCACCCCCCCACGGTCTCCTTCCCCGTCCCCGGGACCCTGATGATCGAGCCGACCGAGAGCGAATCGAAGGAGGAGCTGGACCGTTTCTGCGATGCGCTGATCGCCATCCGTGAAGAGATCCGCGAGGTCGAGCAGGGGACCCAACCGCGCGGGGGCAACCTGCTCACCAACGCGCCCCACACGCTGGAAGACGTGATTGCCGACGGCTGGGAGCGCCCCTATTCGCGCGAGCGCGCGGCGTTCCCCGCGGCGTGGACACGGCAGCACAAGGTGTGGCCCTCGGTGGGCCGGGTGGACGGCGCCTACGGCGACCGGAACCTGGTGTGCGTGTGTCCACCGGTGGAAGCCTATGCCCTTGCCGCTGACTGACAGCGGTCGCGCGCGCGGGGGCTCGACCGCCGTTCGGTGGCAGCTGCTGCTCGAGCCGCAGGGGCGCTCGGGCCCCCAGAACATGGCCGTCGACGTGGCACTCCTGGAGCGCGCCGACCGGATGGGCGAGGCATTCCTGCGGCTCTACCGGTTCGACCCACCGTGCCTCTCGCTGGGCCGCAACGAGGCCGCGGCCGGCTATGACCGCCCGGCGATCGCGCGCCTGGGCGTGGACGTCGTGCGGCGGCCAACGGGCGGTGGCTCCGTGTGGCACGAGCACGAGCTCACCTACGCGGTCGCGGCCCCGATCGTGACGTTCGGCTCGTTGCGGCAAGCGTACGGGGCGATCCATCAGCGACTCCTGACGGCGCTGCGATTCCTGGGCGCCGACGTCGCGCTCGCGCCCGACCGGCCGACCGCCCGACCGCCCGTCCGCCCAACCGTCTGCTTCTCCCAACCTGCCGGCGGCGAACTCGTCGTCGGTGTACGCAAGCTGGTCGGCTCTGCCCAGGTGCGCCGGGGTGGGGCGTTCCTGCAACACGGATCCATCTTGCTGGGCGGGTCGCAGGACCTCATCGCAGCCGTGAGCCGCGAGCCTCAAGCCGCAAGTGCCGACACGACCCTCGCCGCCGTGCTCCGACGCCCTGTTTCGTTCGCTGACGTGGCCCAGGCCATCGTTGCCGCCTGGGGCGACGATATCACCTCCACCGCCCTGCACCACCCTCCACCGGCCTCCACCGCCCGGTTTCTCGACTCCGTCTGGACCTGGCGTCGCTGACGAGCCAGTGGAATCTTAGGGCGCCATGGCGACCACCCGACCGTCCTCCCGGCTGACCGCTGCCGCCGCGCTCGCGGGGCTGCTGCTCGTCGCCGCTTGCGCCCGCAAGGGCGGCTGCACGGGCGACTACTGCGGCACACTCGTCATCGCAACCGGGGGCGAGCCCGACGTCCTGCTGCCCGCCGTCAGCGATCGCTCGATCACCCGCGATGTGACCGATCAACTCTTCTTGAAACTGGCCGACCTCGGGCCGTCGGGGAACACGATCGGCGACGAAGACTTTCAGCCGCTGCTCGCCGAGCGCTGGGAATGGGATACGCCCACCACGCTGGTATTTCACCTCGATCCCCGTGCCCGCTGGCAGGACGGCCGCGCGGTCACCGCGGCGGACGTGGCGTTCACGTACGACATCTACACGGACTCGCTGGTGAGCTCGCCCTTCCGGCCTTCGCTGCGGCACATCGCGGCGGTCACCACGCGCGACTCGCTCACCGTGGTGTTCCGGTTCCGGCACCGCTTTCCCGAGATGTTCTACGCTGCGGTGTATCACATGCGCATCCTGCCGTCCCACCTGCTGCGCGAGGTGCCGCGTGGCCAGTGGCGCAGCGCCGCGTTCGGACGCGCACCGGTGGGCGATGGACCGTACCGTTTCGTCGCGTGGCGGGCGGGCGAAAGCCTCGAGCTCGCGGCCGATTCCACGTTCTTCCTCGGCCGCCCCAACCTCCGGCGCCTGATCTGGCGCTTCACGGCCGACCAGCAGGTCGCCGTGACGCAGTTGATCGCGCATGACGCCGACGCTGTGGAGGTGCTGGTCACGCCCGACAACCGCGACCGGGCGCGGGCGGACACCCAGCTCGCCATGTACCCGTACAAGGGCGCGGCGTACGGCTACGTCGGGTTCAACTTCGCCGCGCCGGGCGACACCACCAAGCCGCACCCGCTGTTCAGCGACCGCGAGCTGCGGCGCGCCCTGGTGATGGCCGTCGATCGCGGCAGCGTGTTACACAACGTGTTCGGCGACATGGCCAAGGTCCCGCCGGGCCCCATGTCGCAGCTCTTCTGGATCTGGGACCCCGAGACCCGTGAGCTCGCGCACGACAGCGCCCGCGCCGCCCGCAGCCTCACGCGGCTGGGCTGGGTCGACTCGGACGGCGACGGGATCCGCGATCGCGACGGACATCCGCTCGCATTCCGGTTGCTCGTCCCCACCACCAGCGCGGTGCGCCGCCAGTACGCGCGCTTCTTGCAAGAACAGTTTCGTACCATGGGGATCGACGTCCAGCTCGACGAGGTGGACTTCAGCGTGTTCAACGAGCGGGCGCGGGCGGGACGATTCGACGCCCTGATCAACGTGTGGAATACGGATCCGACGCCGTCGTCGGGCATCCCCGAGTCCTGGACACGGGCGGGGTTCGGACGCTCCAACTACGGCCGCTACGAAAACCCCGCGTTCGAGCGGTTGCTCGACCGGGCGGTGGCCTCGGCGTCGAGCCGGGACGAGGCCAAGCGCACGTGGCGCGCCGCGATCGAGCTCCTGAACCAGGACGCGCCCGCGATTTTTCTCTTCGCGACCGAAAACTACGCGGCCGTGCACAAGCGCATCGTGGACGTGCGGATCCGCCCGGACTCGTGGCTCGCGCTGGTCCGCACGTGGCGCATTCCCGCTGATCGCCTGACGGATCGAGACCGCGTGGAGCGCTAGGTGGCGGCGTGGTTGGTGCGGCGTCTCGCCGCCTCGATCGCCATCGTCTGGGCGGTCGTCAC
>DATNOR010000003.1:0-3002 GCA_035601235.1 Gemmatimonadales bacterium | reverse complement strand
ACGCGCCAGGGAGTCAGCTCGATCCAGATGGACATCAAGATCGAGGGTCTCGATTTCCAGATCATCAGCCAGGCGCTCGAGAAGGCGAAGCAGGCCCGGCTGCACATCCTCGACATCATGGACCAGGCGATGCCGAAGCCGCGCTCGGAGCTGTCCAAGTACGCGCCGCGCATCATCACGATCCAGATCCGTCCCGACAAGATCGGTGACCTGATCGGGCCCAAGGGCAAGACCATCCGCGGTATCCAGGAGCAGACCGGCGCCGAGATCAACGTGGACGACAACGGCATGGTCACGATCTCCGCGGTCGGCGAAGGCGGCGAGCGGGCGCGCGACATGGTGCAGGCGCTGGTGCAGGAGCCCGAGGTGGGCAAGGTGTACGAGGGCGTGGTGAAGAGCACGACTGCCTTCGGCGCGTTCGTGGAGATCCTGCCCGGCGTAGAGGGGCTGCTGCACATCTCCGAGCTGCAGCACGGGCGCACGGAGCGCACGGAGGACGTGGTGAAGAAAGGGGACCACGTGCGCGTGAAGCTGCTCGAGGTGGACGAGCGCGGTCGCATGCGGCTCTCCCGCAAGGCGCTGATGGACAAGCCCGAGGCGGCACCGGCGCGCTCGCACTGATGGAGACGGTCCGGCTCGACCGGGACATCCTTCAGACCACCGCGCCCACCGGCGTGATCGTGCTCTCCGAGCGGGTTCCCAGCGTCCGCTCGGCGGCGGTGGGTATCTGGGTGCGGAGCGCCAGCGCCCACGAGCCCCGCCCCAAGATGGGCGTGTCGCACCTGCTCGAGCACATGGTGTTCAAGGGCACGGAGCGTCGCAGCGCGCAGGAGATCGCGCTGGCGCTCGAGTCGCGCGGCGGCTCGCTCGACGCGTACACCTCGCGCGACACCACCGCGTTCCAGGCGCGGGTGCTCGACACCGACTTGCCGCGTGCGCTCGACGTGCTCACCGACCTGGTGCGCAACCCGGTGCTCCGCAGCAATGACTTGGAACTCGAGCGCAACGTGGTGCTCGAGGAGATCAACACCGTCGAGGACACGCCGGACGACCAGGTATACGATCTCTGCTACCGGACCTTGTGGCCCGAGCATCCCTACGGCTATTCGATCCTGGGCACGCGCGATACGGTCAGCGCCATTTCGACCGGCGACCTGAAGCAGCTGCATGGGCGGGCGTACTTTCCGGCCAATTGCGTCATCGCCGCCGCGGGCAACCTTACGCACGACGCGCTGCTCGAAGAGCTGGGCCGGCAAGGCTGGTTCGACGCCTCACCCGGCAACGCCGTATCCGGCAACGCTCAATCGGCAACGCCTCACCCGGCAAAGGTTCCGCCCGCCGTCCGCGGCGCCGAAACCCGCCAGGCCAAGGATACCGCCCAGACCCACATCGTATTCGCCACCGACACCGTTCGCTACGCCGATCCCCGCAAATATGCGCTGCTGGTGCTCGGTAACGTGTTCGGGGGCGGCATGTCGAGCCGGCTGTTCCAGCGAATTCGGGAGGAGCTGGGGCTCGCGTACGCGATTTATGCGTTTACGAGCTTCTACCGCGATATGGGTGTGGCGGGAGTGTATGTCGGTACGCAGCCCAAGACGGCGAGCCAGGCCGCGGCGGCGATTCGCAAGGAGTACGCCAAGCTCGCGCGCGAGGCGCTCGCCGGCGGGGCGCTCGCCGAGGCGAAACAGCAGACGCAGGGGCAGCTGATGTTGTCGCTGGAGAGTCCCACCGCCCGGATGTATCGTTTGGCGAGCTTTCCCATTTTTGGCGAGTCGTATCGCAGTCTCGATGAAGTGGTGGCGGCGGTGGCGGGGCTGACGGAGAAAGAGGCCGCCGACGTGGCGGCGGAGTTCTTCGCCCCCGACAGACAGACGGTGGTTTGGCTAGGCAAAGACTGAGAGACGTCACGGAGAATCGTCACGGAACGACGTCGCGGAAAGGCGTTAGGCCGGAGTTCACATGATCGTTGGCGTCCCTAGAGAGATCAAGACGGCCGAGAACCGTGTGGCGTTCGTGCCCGCGGGGGTCGAGTCGTTGGTGGGCGACGGGCACACGGTGCTGGTGGAGCAGGGGGCCGGACTCGGGTCCGGGTTCGCCGATGAGACGTATGGCGCGGTGGGCGCCACGCTCGTGCCCAAGGCCGCGGACGTGTGGGCCCGGGCCGAGATGGTGGTGAAGGTCAAGGAGCCGATCGAGCCCGAGTGGCCGTGCATGCGCAAGGGCCAGGTGGTGTTCACCTACTTCCATTTCGCCGCCTCCGAGTCGCTCACGCGGGCGGTGATCAAGTCGGGCATCATTGCGATCGCGTACGAGACGGTGCAGCTCGGATCGGGCGAGTTGCCGCTGCTCACGCCGATGAGCGAGGTGGCGGGGCGGATGGCGGTGCAGGAGGGGGCGAAATACCTCGAGAAAGTCTATGGCGGCAGCGGGATACTGCTCGGTGGAGTGCCCGGCGTACTGCCGGCGGAAGTCCTGATCATCGGCGGGGGAGTGGTCGGGACCAACGCGGCGCGAATGGCGGCCGGTCTGGCCGCCCACGTCACGCTGCTCGATCTCTCGCTCGACCGCCTGCGCTATCTCTCCGATGTGCTCCCGCCCAATGTCGATCTCCTCTACTCGAACCGTCACAACCTGCTGGAGCAGCTGCGCAAGGCCGATCTGGTGATCGGTGCGGTGCTGTTGCCCGGCGCCAAGGCGCCCAAGCTGGTGCGGCGGGAAGATCTCAAACTGATGAAGCCGGGCTCGGTGATCGTCGATGTCGCGGTGGATCAGGGCGGGTGCATCGAGACCAGCAAGCCGACCACGCACGAGAGTCCGGTGTACGTAGTGGATGGGATCATCCATTACGCGGTGGCGAACATGCCGGGCGGCGTGCCGCGCACGTCCACCCTGGCGCTCACGAACGCGACGTTCCCCTATGCCAAGCGGCTGGCGCGGAGCGGCTGGAAGCAGGCGTGCCGCGACGACCCCGCGCTGTTCCAGGGATTGAACGTGATCGAGGG
>DATNOR010000002.1:0-12241 GCA_035601235.1 Gemmatimonadales bacterium | reverse complement strand
CGCACCGCCAAGCGCCGCGTCATGGGCGCAAGCTACCGGGCGTCGCCCGGGGCGTCTAGGGCCGCAGCGCGCTGTGCTTTCGGCTGTACCCGAAGTAGATCCCGAATCCGATCACCAACCACACCGCCAAGCGGATCCACGTGTCGAGCGGCAGTGTCAGCATGAGACCCAGACAGGAGAGGATGCCGAGGATCGGGACTAATGGAACGAGCGGTGTCCGGAACGGCCGCTCGAGGTCGGGGCGCGTGTACCGCAAGATCCACACGCCGGCGCACACCAGCACGAACGCGAGCAGCGTGCCGATGTTGACCCAGGTGCCCAGCAGCTGCAGCGGCAGCAGTCCTGTAGCAAAGCAGACCGCGATGCCGGTGTAGATCGTGGACAGGTAGGGCGTGCGGAAACGGGGATGGACCTTGCCGGCCCAGGTCCCGAGCAGGCCGTCGCGCGACATCGAGTAGAAGACGCGGGACTGCCCCAGCAGCATCACGAGGATCACGGACGCGATGCCCAGGACGGCGCCGACGTCGATCGACACGCGAATCCACCACGGCGCGCCGATCCGCTCCATCGCATACGCCATCGGCGCCGGGAGGTTGAGCGCACCGTAGGGCACCATCCCCACCAGCACGGCCGACACCACGATGTACAGCAGGGTGCAAATCGCGAGCGAGCCGAGGATGCCGATGGGCATGTCGCGCTGGGGGTTCTTCGTCTCCTGCGCCGCGGTCGAGACCGTGTCGAACCCGATGTAGGAGAAGAACACCAGGCCCGCGCCCCGCAGCACGCCCGACCAGCCGTAGGTGCCCCACTCGCCGCTGTTCGGGGGGATGAACGGTGTCCAGTTGACACGTGTGACGTGCGGCAGGCCGACGAGCACGACCAACAGGACGATCGCGACCTTGAGGATCACGATGGCGCTGTTCACCCGCGCCGACTCCCTGATCCCGATGACGAGCACGGCGGACATCACCGCGACGATGAAGACCGCCGGGAGATTGATGATCGCGCCGGTCAGGTTCAGCCCTGGATGAGCGCATCCCGTGGCGTGGGCGGTCACCTGCGCGGCCGTGCACAACTGTGTGGGCGGGGCCGTGAGGCTCGGGGGAATGTGGAGCCCGAACAGCCCGAGCAGGGACACGAAGTGACCCGACCAGCCGACGCCCACGGTCGCGGCGCCGGCCGCGTATTCGAGCACCAGGTCCCACCCGATGATCCAGGCCGCGAGCTCGCCCATGGTGGCGTACGAGTACGTGTAGGCGCTCCCCGCCACGGGCACGGCGCTCGCCATCTCGGCGTAACACAGGCCGGCAAACGCGCACGCGACGCCCACCAGAACCATCGACAGGGGCACCGCGGGACCGGCGTACAGCGCGGCCACCTGTCCTGTGATCACGAAGATGCCCGCACCGATGACGGCGCCGATGCCGAGCGTGACGAGATTGATGGGCCCGAGGGCCCGCGTCAGGGCGTGCTCACCGCTCGCTTCCGCCTCGGCGCGGAGGACGGCGATCGGCTTGGTGGCGAACAGGGTCATCCAGCAAAGTGGGGAAAACCGGTTCACGCATACAGCGATGTGGGATGGGCGGGACTCCAGCCGGGACGAGAGGGACTCAAGGTCCGGGGGTCGGACTCGGTCCTCAACCCCCCGGTCCCCTCGTGGTCCCGGTCCTCACCCCCTGTCCCCCTCTCCGTTCCGGAGAGGGGGAACCAGGGATTACGCCGCCGCCGCGGCGGGCGCGGGGCCAGCGTCTACCAACCGTTTGGTGACAGGTTCCACGCGGAAATTCAGCCCTTCGAGCGTGCGCGAACCCAGCAAGGCGAGATCGCCCGGCTCTCCGAAGACTACTTCGTCCCCGACCCGTCTGCCGCCGACAGCCACCACCACCGTGCCGGTCCAGCGCTCGAGAATGCTGCCGTCCGCCTGGCGGAAGCGCCATTGGTTGTTGCGCTCAACGCCGAGGGATTCGAGCACGGCGGCGGGCACCCAGGAGAGCTCCGCGCCCGTGTCCACGAGGACGGAGTGCAGCGTCCGCGTCTCACCCGCACGGGCCGGGTTCTCGACCTGGACGTCGACGCGGAAGGTTCCCATTTCGTCGCGCATGATAGCTCCTGACACGTCGTCGAGTAGTACCATATCATCGCCCAAGGTGTCAATGTATCGCGCGCGCGTGCTGCCTGGGGCGCGGCCTCAGGAGACCTGGCTGCCGAGGAGGTTGGCGCGGTAGCGACGGCTAAGAGTGACCTGCGCGCCGCCGTCGAGGATCACGACCGCGTCACCGTGAAACCATGGCTGCACTTCGCGCACCCGGTCAACGTTGACCAGGGCCGATCGACTGACGCGGCGAAACCGTTCCGGATCGAGCCGCTGCTCGAGCGCGCCGAGCGTGGCGCGGAGCAGGTGGGTGCGGTGACCGACGTGGAGACGGACATAGTTCCTGGCCGCCTCCATCCAGTCGACGTCGCTCGTCCGCACGAAGAAGCTGCGCCCATTGTCGGCGACGAGCAGCCGCTCGGTGGGCTGCCGGACGTCGAGCTCCGCCGCGTGCACGCGCTGCCGCTCGAGGTCGGCGTGGTAGTCGAGCGCGTGCACCACCGCGAGAATCGCCCAGTAGATCAGCACGTTCCAGTGATAGAACAGCGTGAAGTTGTCCACCAGCTGCTGCGCGTACGCGAACGGCTCGCCCGCCGCGGCGTGGAGCAGGTCCTGTACGCCCACGGCGGCCACGAGCTGCAGGAGAGCGAGGTCGAGGCTCGCCCCCAGATGGATGAAGAAGTGGCGGTCGAAGTTGGCCCGGTCGACCTGGAAGCGGCGCCCCAGCCACGCGACTACAAGCGCCAGCAGACCCCACAGGTACCAGTGCGGCAGACCGGTGGCGAGGGCCTGCCACCAGGAGGGAGGATGGGCGGCGAATCGCTGATTGGCGAAATGGAGCTGCGCGCTCGACACGACGCCGAGCAATGTCCAGAAGCCGAACCACCTCAGTCGACGCATGAGAGGAATCGAAGGAGGTGACGCCTTTACTTGGCGTCTCTCGAAGCGAGCTTCGAGTGACTCATGCCGTACACGAAGTACAGCACCATGCCGACCACGAACCAGACGATGAGCCGCCGCCAGGTCGTCCAGGGCAGCGAGATCATCAGGTACGCGGCCGAGATCGCGCCCAGCGGGGCCACGATGAACACCGCCGGGGTCGTGAACGCCCGCGGCAGGTTGGGCTCGCG
Source organism: Gemmatimonadales bacterium (assembly GCA_035601235.1). Taxonomy (GTDB): domain Bacteria; phylum Gemmatimonadota; class Gemmatimonadetes; order Gemmatimonadales; family GWC2-71-9; genus AG41. The sequence continues at coordinate 9,019 of DATNOR010000002.1, read as the reverse complement.
CACCCGCAGCACCATCACGCCGATGGACACGATCACAAACGCCAGCAGTGTCCCGATCGAGACGAGGTTCCCCGCCTCCCGAACCGTGAGCAGCGACGCCACGATCGCCACGACGATACCCGTGACAATCGAGGTGATGTACGGCGTCTGGAACTTCGGGTGGACCTTGTTGACGAACTGCGGCAGCAGGCCGTCTCGCGCCATCGAGTAGAACACGCGGGACTGACCGAGCAGCATGACCAGGATCACGGACGAGAGGCCGGCGATGGCGCCGAGCTTGATGAGCGATGACATCCAACCGAGACCGGCGTGATCCGCCGCGACGGCGATCGGGTCGGGGACGTTCAGGTCCTTGTAGCTCATCACGCCCGTCGCGATGCCCGAGACGAGGATGTACAGCACCGTGCAGATCAGCAGCGAGCCGATGATGCCGATCGGCATGTCCTTCTGCGGATTCTTCGCTTCCTGCGCGGCTGTACTGACGGCATCGAACCCGATGTACGCGAAGAACACCAGGCCGGCGCCCGCCATCACGCCGGTCCAGCCGAACGCGCCCCGGTCGCCCGTGTTGGGCGGAATGAAGGGATGCCAGTTGGCCGGGTTCACGGCGCGCACCGCCGCCACGATGAAGAGCAGGACGACGGCCACCTTGATGAACACGATGACGTTGTTGACGTTCGCCGACTCCTTGATGCCGATTACCAACAACGCCGTGACGATCGCGATGATGATCACCGCCGGGAGGTTGAAGACGGCGGGCTCGGTGCACTGTGGGGCGACCAGCCCGCGCGCGGCCGCCAGGGAGCACGGCATGTTGATGCCGATGTCCCGCAAGAAGCTGACGACATAGCCCGACCAGCCGATCGCCACCGTCACGGCGCCGAGTGCGTACTCGAGCACCAGGTCCCACCCGATGATCCACGCGAAGATCTCGCCCAGCGTGGCGTAGCCGTAGGTGTAGGCGCTCCCGGCCATCGGCACGAGCGACGCGAACTCCGAGTAGCAGAGCGCCGCAAAGATCGACGCGATTCCCGCCAGCACGAACGACAACACGACCGCCGGGCCCGCGTTCTGCGCCGCCACGGTTCCCGTCAGCACGAAGATGCCCGTGCCGATGATGGCGCCGATGCCCAGCATCGTGAGGTTGAGGGCACCGAGTGCCCGTTTGAGGCTGTGATCGGTCTGGGCCTCCTGCTGCAGCTCGGTGACGCTCTTCCGTCGGAGCAGGTTCATGGATCCTCGGATGGTTCGAGCGGACAGCGGGTGGACGGCGAGACGGCGGCTAGAGTAGGCCGGGACGGTGGGCCTGTCAAGTCAATATGCGAGCTGGAGGCGCAGCGTCCACGAGTGCGGCACCGGCAGTGAGCCGCCGTCGGCGATGATCCTCGGCCACCCGGGTACGATCGTGCCGTAGCTCCCGGACTCGGGATCGCCGCCCGAGTACCCGGTCCACGTCGCGAGATTGCGACCGGCCAGGGTGAGGGTCGCCGAGTGCGCGTGCAGCACCGCCGCCAGCTTGGGCGGGGTGGAAAACGACAGCGAAATCTCCCGCAGCTTGAGGTAGTCGGCGTCTTCGAAGTAGCCCGTCGTGGGCTGGAAGATGATGACTGCGCTCGCTTGCTCGGCGAGCAGCGTCCGGGGATCGACGGCGGCCCGGCAGGTACCGTAGCGGCAGCGGTAGAAGGCGGCTTCATTGAACAGGCGCTGCCCCGCGCGGTAATCGAGCGTCAGCGACGCTCGAAACGAGCCGCCCAAGCTCCACTCCGAGGTGAGCATCGCGCCCTGCGTCGGATACGGCGTACCCACCCACACGGGTTCGGGTCCCACTACAACTTCCGACGGCGTGATGATGCCGTCCCCGTTCCCGTCGGCGAAGCTGCGTATCGGGTACGCCCAATACCCCGCTGTGGGATACCCGAGCACCGCACGTTCCTGCCCGAAGAAGATTGGCGACCGGTCGATCTTGACCAGCCGGTTCTGGTTCCCCCACAGCGAGAGCGTGACGTCCCAACCGGCCACAGGACCGGTGAACACCTTTCCTGTGATGGTGGCGTCGATCCCGCGGTTGCGGATCGTGCCGGGGTTGTAGTCGATTCCCGGGTAGCCCGACGGCACGGACAGCGTCGTGTGAAACGAGTGAGAGCGCATCGTGTAGTAGGTCACCTGGGCGCCCACCCGGCCCCCGAACAGCGTCGCGTCGGCACCGAGCTCGGTGGACGTGGTGCGCTCGGGATCGACGTGCGGAATGGGCGTGCCGATAGGCACGAACACCTCGGGTTGCCCCTCGAACGGCCGCGGCCCCGCCGACCCGTACGCCGCGCGGAATGCGAGTCGACCCAGGGGAGCGGAGTCGGACGCAGCATGTGCAACCCAGGTGGCCGTGAAGCTAGGGTAGGTTGCGCCGCGCTGCAGCTCTTTGAAGTGGTCGTGGCGCACCGCCGCGCTCACGGCCACCCTGCGGCCCAGCGCGAGCCGTTCGTCGATGTAGTAGCCGAATGAATTGCCCCAGCGCCACTGGCTGGCGCCCGGGACGGATCCGCCGCCGAACCCGGTTCCCTGATCGATCTGCCTGGACCATTCCTGCCGCAGGCTGTCGCGCAGTTGTTGCACACCGAACGTGGTCGTCGAAGACACCAACGCGGAAAGGGCCCCGGTCGCGGCGGCCGACAGCTCCAGGGTCCGGTGCCGTGACCACAGCGCGCCTTGGCTCAACGACCCCAAGAGCGAGGGCGTGCTGGCGACGTAGGGCCACAGCGCGGTGTCGCTCTGGTCGACCGCATCGAACCCAGCAAGCCCGTGAAATGCAATCCACGACAGCGGCGTCCAGCGCGCCGCGATCATCGTCGTCCACCGCCCAACTGTCTGCGTGTTCCGCAGTCGAAATATCGGACTCCAATCGAAGCCAGCGCTGTCGCTCGGCCCGACGGCAACCTGTTGCGGCAGGTCCGGCGGGAGGCGCAGGTCGTCCGACAAGCGGGCGGCGTTCAGGGCGAGCTCGAGCGTGGGCCAGGGGCGCAGGCGACCGCTCAGGCGGCCGCTCAAGCGACGGTAGTAGTTGGGGTCGGGTGACGTGACGCTCGAGGAATACGGACCGGCATCTCCTGCGAACGTCCCGGACACGCGATAGTCGCCCCACGTGGTCCCGCCCGACACGCTCAGCCCGTACTGCCGCCGCAGGGCCGCGCGGAACGGGCTCCGTTGCTCGAGCGGATTGAACTGTTGCACGAAGTCCTGGCGGCAGAATCCGTTCGCCTCGTTCCAGAGGCTGCAGGCTCCGTGCTGGTACCGAGGGTCGGGATTGTCGCTGTCGACGCCGCCGAAGTTGGCCGGCCAGTGCGTCGTTGCCGCGCTCACGCCCCCTTCAACGTAGCCTTCCCAGCGCGGTGGGCCGGCACGACCCCGCCTAGTGTGGATCAGGATCACCCCGGCCTCGGCTCCGGGGCCGTAGATCGCCCCGGAAGCCGCGCCCGGCAGGACGTCGATCGACTCGATATCGTCGGGGTTCAAGTCGTCCAACCGGAGGGGGCCGGGAGGGAGCGGCCCCTGATAGCGGTAGACGTACACAGAATTGTTCAGCGTCGACGTGGGCGAGAACGCGTCCTCCGCCGCCTCCACGCGCATGCCGTCCACCAGCACGAGAGGCGCCCGGTCGGCCACCAGACTTTGCACGCCGCGCAGTCGAATCCGCGCCCCCATGCCGTTCACACCGGAGGCCGGGACGACGAGGAGGCCGGGGACCCGGCTCGTGAGGATGTCGGTGACACTGCGGGCGCCACGCTCCCGCACGGCCGTCGCGGCGTCGATGACGGATTGCTGCTTGATGCTGTCCGGCGGACCTTGGCCAGGCAGCGACCGGCCCAAGAGACTGGCGATCAGCGCGACATTCGCCCGACGGCAGGAAGGGCTCATGGCACGTACACGCGCCCGCAAGGCGCACGCCGCGCGGACCGCGCGCTCAGACCGGACACTGTTGCTGCGTCAACGCAACAACGCCGGACTGGGCCTTACAAGGAGTAGTTGGGAGCTTCTCGCGTGATCACGACGTCGTGTGGGTGCGACTCGCGCAGCCCCGCGGTGGTCACCTGGATGAATTCTGTCTCGCCGCGGAGCGCCTTGATATCGCACACGCCGCAGTACCCCATGCCGCTGCGTAGCCCCCCGGCCATCTGGAAGATCACGTCGGCCACGGGGCCCTTGTAAGGCACCCGGCCCTCGATCCCTTCGGGCACGAGCTTCGAGGGCGAGACCTCTCCCTCCTGGAAGTAGCGGTCGGCAGAGCCCTCTTCCATGGCCCCGAGGCTCCCCATGCCGCGGATCACCTTGAAGCGCCGGCCCTCGAGCAGGAACGATTCGCCTGGACTCTCTTCGGTGCCAGCGAGCATCGAGCCCATCATCACGCTCTCGGCGCCCGCGGCCAGGGCCTTCACCACGTCGCCCGAGTACTTGATCCCGCCGTCGGCGATCACAGGCACGTTTTCGCCCGCGCCCCGCACCGCGTCGAGGATCGCAGTGATCTGGGGAACGCCGACGCCGGTCACGACCCTGGTGGTGCAGATCGAGCCGGGACCCACGCCTACCTTTACCGCGTCCACGCCGCGCTCGACCAACGCCCGTGCCCCCGCCTCGGTCGCAACGTTGCCGCCCACGAGCTGCGCGTCGGGGAACGTCTCGCGCAGGCATTCGACCGTCTTGAGCACGCCTTCCGAGTGCCCGTGCGCCGAGTCCACCACGATCACGTCGCACCCCGCGTCGACGAGGGCGCGGGCCCGTGTCAGGGCGTCGGGAGCGCCCCCCACCGCGGCGGCGACGCATAGGCGACCGTGCTGATCCTTGTTGGCGTTGGGGAACTGGCGGCGCTTGAAGATGTCCTTGATGGTGATGAGCCCCTTCAGCACGCCCTTGTCGTCCACGACCGGGAGCTTCTCGATGCGGTGTTTGGCGAGGGTCTTCTCGGCTTCATCGAGCGTGGTCCCCAGCGGCGCGGTCACGAGCCGGTCCTTCGTCATGGCGTCGCGGATCGGGCGGTCGAGCTGGCGCTCGAACTGCAGGTCGCGGTTGGTGATGATGCCCACCAGGCGGCCGGCGTCGTCCACGATGGGCACGCCGGAGATGCGGAACCGCTCCATCAAGTGCACCGCTTCGCGCAGCGGGCGGTCGGGGCCGAGGGTGATGGGGTGCAGGATCATCCCCGACTCGCTGCGCTTCACCCGGTCCACCTCGGCGGCCTGGCGGTCGACCGGCATGTTCTTGTGGATGACGCCGATGCCGCCCTCGCGCGCCATGGCGATCGCCATCTCCGATTCGGTGACGGTGTCCATTGCAGCGGCGACGAGCGGAATGTGCAGGGAGAGCTTGCGGGTGAAGCGGGAGCGGGTGTCGACGTTACGCGGATGGACGCTCGAGTGCCGCGGCACTAGCAGCACGTCGTCGAACGTGAGGGCGACGGCCGGACGGAAGGTTCCCATGGCGAAAGTTACTGGCCGGGTGGCGTTTCCTCAACCTTCTCTTTGTCGGCGACCTTCTTCGAGGCTTCCTCCACCGCTGCCTTCCCCGCCGCGGCCACCTTCTCGAGCAGCTTGCCCGCTTTCCCGACCGCGTCCATCGTCCCCCGGATGATGTTCACCGGAACGCGGCCGGCGCGCAGCGTGTCCTCGAGCGTCTCGGCGGCTCGTTGGAACGCCGGGGCGCCGGCCTGCCGCTCCGCGTACTTCGACTCGAGGAACTCGACGTAGTCGAGCACCTGGTACGCCTTGTCGTCGGGCAGGGTGTCGAGCTTCCGCAGCAGCCGATCGCGCAGGATGTCGTTCATGGCAGGGTCTCAAGGCTGATGAGGTCGAGCACCGGATTGCCGAGGAACCGGGTGCGGCCGGTGCGCACGCGCGCCGTGACCTGGATGGTGGCGAGCGGCGCAAGGCTCTCGAGCTGGGGGCGCTTGGCCTCGGGCACGATCACGTACACGAACCCGTGCTCGGGCAGCGGCCCGCGCGCGAGGAAGTAGCGCGACCCGCTGGGGATCTCGGGACGCAGCTCGTCCGCCTGCTGCTCGGCGATGTACTGGAGCGTCCAGCGCAGCACCTGTCCCGCGTAGCGCTGCGGGTCGGTACGGAGCTCGGCCGCCGTGATCCCCATCAGGACGCCGGGCGGCGCGATCTCCAGGTCCGCGCTCTTCACCCAGCCCTCGAGCTCGACGCGCGTCCAGTCCCCCGAGCGCCCCAGCACGCGCAGCGGCGCGGACGGCGCCAACGTTCCCGCCGGCGCGCCCTCGGGCGCGCGATACAGCACCGTGCGGCGCGCCGATTCGACGCGCGACGGATCCACCGGGGCGGAGGGACTGGAGTTGGTATCGGGGGGACCGACCCCGGGGCGTGGCCCCGGGGTTGGTCCACCCGAGCCGGTATCCGAGGTCGCAACTTGCGCGAGGCTCTCCACCGCGGACTTCTCCACCCAGCCCGGGCGCAGCACGTGGACCCAGTTCCCGGACGTCCCCTCGGCCACCTTGTTGAGCAGGAACCCCTGGGGCAGCTTGCCGATCAGGGCGCCGGCCGGTGCCGACCGCAGGTTCTCCTCGGGAGCGCGGGTGACGGCGAGGTCGTACCCGGCGCGCGGCGTCGGTCCGACCGAGGTCGCGAAGATCCAGCCCTCGAGCGTCACGCCCTGCCACGTGTCCTGTGATTCGCCACCCACGACGATCGCGCCGCGCGCCAGGCGCGCGAGACGCTTGCCCCCGGGTTCCTGGAAGAACCAGGCCCCGTCGGTAGTGACGCGGAAACGCGCTTGGGCGGCGAGCGACGGGCTGAGCGCGAGCGAGAACACAACTGGAAGGGCGCGGAGGGCCCGGCTAGATTGCATCCCCTCCAATATGGCAAAGACGCGTGGGCCGCGCACCCCGGTCGTCCTGATCGTGCTCGACGGCTGGGGCTTTCGTCCCGGCCGCGAGGGCAACGCCGTCGAGCTCGGCGACACTCCCGTCTGGCATCGCCTCTGGAGCCGGGCGCCGCGCACGCTCCTCAACGCGTCCGGACTCGCCGTGGGACTTCCCGACGGCCAGATGGGCAACAGTGAAGTGGGTCACTTGAACCTCGGCGCCGGTCGCGTCGTCCCGCAGGATATCGTACGGATCTCGCAGGCCATTCAGTCGGGCGATTTCTTCCGCCTGCCGCCGCTGGTGGAGCTGTGCGGCCGCGTGACGCAGCGCGGCGGCACGCTGCATTTGCTCGGCCTCATCGGCAGCGGCGGCGTGCACGCCCTCGATCAACATCTCCTCGCGGCCGTGACGCTCGGCCGGCGCCACGAGCTGCCCGTGGCCATCCACGCCTGGCTCGACGGCCGCGATACGGGGCCGCAGTCGGCCCTGGGGTTCATGGAAGATCTGCTCGAAGGGATCGGGGGTGGCGGGGCCCGACCCCTGAGCCCCGACCCCCGAACCCCTGTGATCTCCACCGTCGTCGGTCGCTACTACGCGATGGACCGCGACAATCGGTGGGAGCGCACCAAACTCGCGTACGACGCGATGGTGCACGGCGTGGGAGCGCCCGCTCCCGATGCACTGAGCGCTATTCGGGCCGCCTACCGGGCCGGCGAGACCGACGAGTTCGTCAAGCCGCGCGTGATTACCGGGACGCCGCGCATCCGCTCGGGCGACGGCGTCTTCTGCTTCAATTTCCGCGCCGACCGCATGCGCCAGATGGTGCGCGCGCTGGCGGTGGACGGCTTCGACGGGTTTGATACCGGCGTGCGGCCCAAAGTCGACCTCGTGACGCTGACGCAATACGACAGGACGTTCCCTTTCCCCATGGTATTCGGGCCGATGGTGCTCTCGGAAATCGTGGCGCAGGTGGTGTCGGAGCGCGGCAAGACTATGTTTCGCACCGCGGAGACCGAGAAGTACGCGCACGTCACCTATTTCTTCAACGGCGGCCTCGAGAGGCCGTACCCGGGAGAAGAGCGGCTGCTTGTTCCGTCCCAGAAGGTCGCGACCTACGACCTGATGCCCGAAATGAGCGCGCCGGGCGTGACCGACGTGCTCTGCAAGGCGATCGAGGCGGGGCAGCACGACTTCATTCTCTGCAACTACGCCAACGGAGACATGGTGGGCCATTCCGGGGTACTACCGGCGGCCGTCGCGGCCGTGGAGACGGTGGATCGTTGCCTCGACCGCGTCGTCCGGAGCGCCGAGCGGCGCGGGGCCACGCTGCTCGTGACCGCCGACCACGGCAACTGCGAGCTGATGATCGATCCCACCACGGGCGGCCCGCACACGGCGCACACGACGAATCCCGTCCCTTTCCTCATCGTGCGCGACGACGTGCCGGGGCCGCTGCGGCACGGCGGTGCCCTGTGCGATGTGGGTCCCACGGTGCTCCGCATGCTCGACATCGAACCGCCGCGTGAAATGACGGGGCGGGATCTGCGGGAGACGGACTAGATGAAAGGCCGTTGCATGACGCCACGACGCCACGTTGCACGTTCGACGCGTACCATCCTCCGAGCCGGCGCGCTCTTGTGGCTTGGCGTCTTGGCGTCATGGAACGCCGCTTCCGCCCAGGTGGGCTACGAGCCCGGTCACTCCCCGTACCACGACATCCCCCGCGGCGCCGTATGGGCCCTAAGTGTCGGGCACCTGGGGGGGAGCCGCGGCGACGTCGGGGTGGGTCCGTCGGACGGCCTGACCGGGGGGCTGCGCTACGAAGTGTCGTTCGGCGCGGTGGGCGCGTCGCTGGGTCTGGCGTACGCCCGGACGTCGCGCTTCGCCCAGGACTACACGAAAGACTCCACGTCGCGCCGGACCGGACCGTTCAACGACCCCATCGTGCTCGCCGATGCGGGGCTCCAGCTCGTGCTCACGGGGCGGAAGAGCTGGCGGCGTTTCGCCCCGTTCGTCGGCGGCGCGCTCGGCGTCGCGATCGGCAGCGCGCTGGCGCAGGACACCAGCGGCTACCGCTTCGGCACCAAGATCACGCTCGCCCCCAACGCCGGGGTGCGCTGGTATCCGGCGCGGCGCATCTCCGTGCGCGGCGAC
>DATNOR010000001.1:0-24116 GCA_035601235.1 Gemmatimonadales bacterium | reverse complement strand
ACGTTCAACGCGCTCGAGTTCGAGATCCATAAGCCAAGCTCCAGCGAGGACGCGGCGTTCATCGCGGCCAATCCCGACTTTGCGGCCATCTCGATCCGCGTGACGGGCACGTACAGTCAGGCCGGCACGCGCTCGAGCTTCACCTTCACGTCCGATCTCGATCAGAGCGAGGAAGCGAGCCTGGTCCCACCGGTGACGGTGCAGAACGGGCAGGGCCTGACCGTGACGCTGCGCGCAGACATCTCGGGTTGGTATGTGAATGCCGCCAAGACGGCGCTGGTCGATCCCGCATCGGCGAACAAGGGCGGCGCGAATGAGAGCGTGGTGGCGAACAATATCCAGAACTCCTTCAACGCGTTCGAAGACGACAACCACGACGGTCTCGAGGGCTGAGGCCGGCCGAGGTGGCACGGTGGCCACCGGCGGCTAAGTTTGGGACATCCAAACCAGCCGCCGGTGGCCAGCATGATTTTCCGCACGATCTCCCGTTTCGTCGTTAGCGTCGTCGTCCTCTCGGGACCGCTCGTCGCCCAGAGCGTGCCGGCGCCGTCGCTCGCGGTCCATACCATCTGGGGCTCCCGCGAGCTCGCGAGCGACCTGGTGGAGCTCTCCTGGATGAAGGACGGCAAGTCCTACACGACGGTCGAGGAAGACGCCTCCGGCAACACCGATCTGTATCGGGTGGACGCCGTCACGGGAGCGAAGCAGCTGCTGGTACGCGGTGCCGACCTGGTGCCCGCCGGCGGCCGCCACGCCGTCGCCATCGAGGAGTCCCGCTTCTCGGGCGACGAGTCGAAGCTGCTCGTGTTCACCAATTCGGTCCCCGTGTGGCGCCAGAACACCAAGGGCACGTTCTATGTGTGGGACCTGGTGGCCAGGCGACTGCTGCCGGTGAGCGCCAAGGCCGGCTACCAGCAGTTCGCCAAATTCTCGCCCGACGGTCGCCGGGTGGCGTTCGTGCGCGACAACAACATCTACGTGGCCGACCTCGCGACCGGCGCCGAGACGGCGCTCACCGCCGACGGTGGCGAGAACGTGATCAACGGCACCTCCGACTGGGTGTACGAGGAGGAGCTCGACCTGCGCGACGCGTTCCGCTGGAGCCCGGACGGCAGCCGCATCGCGTTCTGGAGGCTGGACCAGAGCACGATCCGCCCCTTTTACCTTGAGGATTTCGACTCACTGTACGCCCGGCTCGTGCCGGTGCATTACCCCAAGACCGGCACGGCCAACTCCGAGGTAAGGATCGGCGTCGCCGAGCTCGGCACCGGCCGGACCGCGTGGATCGACCTCGGGGCGGATAAAGACATCTACGTCGCCGCCATGGACTTCGCGGCCTCCCCCGACGAGATCTGGCTCACCCGGCTCAACCGTCATCAGAACCGTCTCGACCTCCTGCTGGCGGATGCCCGGACCGGCGCGTCGCGCGTGATCATGACCGACAGCGACTCCGCGTGGGTCGATGCCAACCAGCCCCACTGGATCGCCGGGGGCAAGCAATTCCTGTTGGTCTCGGAGCGGGACGGCTATGACCAGGTCTACCTGTTCAATCGCGATGGATCGCTGGTGCGGCGCGTCACCCCGGGCGGGTGGGACGTGTTCGAGCTGCTCGGCGCGGACGAGCACGCCAAGGTGCTGTATTTCACCGGCGCCATCGACGGCCCGCTCACCCGGCCGCTGCTGCGGATCGGGCTCGACGGCAAGGGCTTGGCACGGATTTCGACGGAGCCGGGGACGCACGCCGTGGAGTTCGATCCGACCTTCACACGCTACGTCGACACCTACTCGCGGGCGGGCGTTCCACCGGTCGAAACGCTGCGGCGGGCGAACGGCACGCTGCTGCGCACTCTGGCGGACGACGCGAAGCTCGCGGCCAAGGTGGCGGCGCTGGGCCTCAACCGGCCGGAGTTCATCACGATCCCCACGGCCGAGGGCGTGCAGTTGAACGCCTGGATCATCAAGCCGAAGGGGTTCGATCCATCCCGCCGCTATCCGCTGCTCATGAACGTGTACGGCGGGCCCGGCTCCCAGACGGTGACCGACTCGTGGGGCGGACCCAACTACCTGTGGCACCAGCTGCTCGCGCAGGACGGCTACCTGGTCGCGAGCGTCGACAATCGCGGCACGGGCGGACGCGGCGCGCGCTTCATGAAGATGACCTACCTGCACCTCGGCCGCTACGAGACGGCCGACCAGATCGCCGCGGCGCGCTGGTTTTCCCGGCAGCCGTACGTGGACCCCGATCGCATCGGCATCTGGGGCTGGAGCTACGGAGGCTACATGGCGTCGCGCAGCATGTTTCTTGGGGCGGGGGTGTTCAAGGCCGCGCTCGTGGTGGCGCCCGTGACCGACTGGCGCTTCTACGACACGATCTACACCGAGCGCTACATGCGCACACCCGCGGAGAACCCGGCGGGCTATGACGAAAGCGCTTCGCTTGCGTACGCGGACAGCTTGAAGGGCAGCCTGCTCCTCGTGCACGGCACCGGCGACGACAACGTCCACTTTCAGAACAGCGTGCAGCTGGTCGAGCGGCTCGAGGGCGCCAACAAGCAGTTCGACATGCGCATCTATCCCAACAAGACACATGCGATCGCCGGCGGCACCACGCGGGAGAACCTGTACGGCCTGTTTACGGCGTGGCTGAAGAGCCACCTGTAGGACGGGGAGTCGTCGCGCGTGGCGGGACGGCGCTCGCCGTCCTGACCGGGCTCAACCTGCTCAACTATCTCGATCGCTGGATTGTCGCCGCGCTCGCCGAAAGTATGAAGCACTCCGAGCTGCGGCTCTCGGATGCGCAGCTCGGCTCCCTCATGACGGGATTCCTCGTGGTGTACATGGCTACGGCGCCGCTGTTCGGCTCGCTCGGCGATACTCGCTCGCGCCCGCGGCTGCTCGGTATGGGCGTGGCGATCTGGAGCCTCGCTACGGCGCTGGCGGGCTTCGCACGCAGCTTCGTCGCCTTGTTCCTGGCCCGGGCCGCCGTGGGAATCGGAGAGGCGGCCTACGGCACGATCTCGCCAGCCCTGCTCGCCGACTACTTCCCGCGCGAGCGGCGTGGCCGGGTGCTCGCGGTGTTCTTCGCCGCCATCCCCGTGGGCAGCGCGTTGGGATACATCGTCGGAGGTCTCGCGGATCGCTATCTCGGCTGGCGCAGCGCGTTCTTCGTGGCGGGTGTGCCGGGGGTGGTGCTGGCCGCCCTCGTGCTGCGGCTGTACGATCCGCCGCGAGGCGCGCAGGACCCCGACGCGCCCGCCCCTGTCGCGCATGTCGCCCCTGCCGCCCTTGCCGCCTATGCCGCCCTCGTCCGCAACCGGCCCTATGTGCTCACCGTGCTCGGCTACGCCGCCTACACCTTTGCCATCGGTGCGCTGGCGTTCTGGACTCCTTCGTTCCTCGAGCGCGCGCGCGGCATCTCCAAGGCTCACGCGACGGTGCAGTTCGGCGCCATCGTCGTCGCGACCGGGTTCCTCGGCACGTACGGGGGCGGCTGGCTCGGCGACCGGCTGCTGTCCCGCTCGCGGCAGGCATACCTCTGGCTGTCGGGGCTGGCCACGCTCGCCGCCGCGCCCCTCACCCTCCTCGCCCTGACCGCGGCGACGCCGGCGGTGTATTGGACCGCCATCGTCGCCGCCGAGCTGTGTCTGTTCGCTTCCACCGGCCCGATCAACTCGACCATCGTCAACGTGGTCGACCCACGCATCCGGGCCACGGCCGTGGCGGTGAGCATCTTCACGATTCACGTGTTGGGGGACGTGCCCTCGCCGTCGCTGGTCGGGGTCATCTCGGACGCGCGCACGCTGGGCGAAGCCATGTTGATCATACCGGCTGCCGTGCTCGCGGGTGGCCTCATCTGGACCTACGCGGCGTGGAAGACTTCGTAGGGGCGCAGCATGCTGCGCCCCTACCGATCACATACCGCCGTCCTCTACTTCCACGTCTTGATCTGCTCTTCGAAGCTGCGCGCCAGGCTGCCCAGATCCACCCGGCTGCTGCGCGCCAATGCTTGCCCGAGGTTGTTCTGGAACGCGGGCACGGTGGAGTCGATCTCGACCGCGCGCGCCAGCGGCCCCAGCGCCTCATCGTACTTCCCCTGGCCGATGTACAGCTTCGCCAGGTTGTTCATCGACCATACGTCGCGCTCGTCGAGCACGATCGCCCGCTTGTAGGCGGCGATCGCGCCTGCCGAGTCGCCCAGCTCGCGTTTCACGCGACCCAACAGGCGGACCGTCTCGCCCGACGTGGAGTCGATGGCGAGCGCCGTCTCGACGTGGGGTAGGGCATCCTGCGCCCGTCCCTGCTCGATCAGCACGCGGCTCAGGTTGATGTGACTCTTCACATGGGTCGAGTCTTTCTCGAGCGCGAGCGTGAACGCGTTCACGGCCGCATCGCGATCGCCGGCCTTCCAGGCCGAGAGCCCCAGCATGTAGTAGCCCCACACGTTGTCCGGCTTGTCGCTCGTGTAGGCGGTGAACAGCCGCTCGGCGTCGCCGTAGCGCTTCTCCGTGAACGCCGTCTGGCCGTCGGTGAACGAGACCGGTCCCGTGACCGGCGACGCCGTCGGGTTCGCCACAGTCGATGTCTCGGACCGTGTGGTGGACACTTCGGCGGCGCTCGCTTCGGACGACTGCGACTTCTGGTGACCGCACGCCGCGACGACGCTGCCCGTGACGAGGGTGAGGAACAGCTTCCGCATAACGACCTCCTGGTTAGGGTGAACGCACACCCCTAAGGCAGGAGAGAGGCCACCGGTGTGTCGTCGGCAATGAGTTGTGAGATCAATGACTTGCAGAGGCGGGCGATCCGTCGCGTGTTGGGGCGGACACGAGATTCGGGCCCAACGTGTGTGCACCCGGACACCTTCAGGCGGCGCGCTGTAGGAGCGCAGCATGCTGCGCCCCTACGTCTCGCGGCTGATCCCGTGCCTCCGCATGATCTTCAGGAGACTGGCGTGATCGGCGAGGCCGAGCGCCCGCGCGGTGCGCGTGATGTGCCAGTCGTTCCGCTCCAGCGCGGCGACGATGATCTGTCGCTCGGCCTCCGCCTTGAGGTCCTGGAAGCTGGTGGGCGCCGGGCCCGGCGGCTCCTCATCGGGCGTCGCGGCGCCGCGGATCTCGGCCGGCACGTGGTCGGGCCGGATCACGTCGCCGTCGGCGGCGATGATCATGCGCTCGACGGCATTGCGCAGCTCGCGCACGTTGTTGCGGCGCCAGTCGTACGTCATGAGACACTCGAGCGCGGCTGGATCGAGTCGTTTGGGGCGCATCCCGAAACGCGCGCACGTGAAGCCAAGCAGATGGTCCACCAGGGCGGGGATGTCGGAGCGGCGCTCGCGCAGTGGTGGGACGGTGACCGTGTGCACGTTGAGCCGATAATACAGATCCTCGCGGAACCGCCCGGCGGCGATCTCGGCATTGAGATCGCGGTTGGTGGCGGCCACCACGCGGGCGTCCACGGCGATGGTACGGTTGCCGCCGAGCCGGGTGACCTGGCGCTGCTCGATGACTCGGAGCAGCTTGGCTTGCGCCGCGAGCGGCAGCTCGCCGATCTCATCGAGGAACAGCGTTCCACCGGATGCGGCTTCGAAAGCTCCCTTGCGGAGGGCGTTGGCCCCCGTGAACGCACCGCGCTCGTGCCCAAACAGCTCGTCCTCGACCAGGTTTTCGGGGAGGGCGCCGGCGTTGAGGGCCACGAACGGCCCGGTCGGGTGGGCGCCGAGCCGGTGCAGGTCGTGGGCGACGAGCTCCTTCCCGGACCCACTCTCGCCCGCGATCAGCACGGGGCTCGGGATCCTGGCCACGCGGGCGATGGTATCCGCAAGCTGTCGCATCGGCGCGCTCCCACCCACGAGAGTCGTTTCGCTGCCGAGCCGCCGCTCGAGCGCCGTGACCTGGCTGGTGAGCCGCGCCCGCTCCAGCGCGTTCTCGACCTCCTGCACGACGCGCTCCATCGGCTCGGCCTTGTCGATGAAGCCCTGCGCGCCGAGCTTGATCGCCTGGACGCAGCGATCGTAGTTCCCCGTGCCGGTGTAGACGATCACCGGCGGGGGGGCCTCGCGGCGCGCCATGCCCCGCAGCACCTCGAAGCCGTCCATGCCCGGCATCTCGAGGTCGAGCAGCACGCAGTCGACCGCCTCGCGCTCGAGCAGGTCGAGCGTCTCACGACCGCTCGCCGCGATGAGGGTATCGTAGCCGCCGACGCGTTTCAGGTCGTAGGCGTACTGGTCTGCCATGGCGGCCACGTCGTCGACGACGAGCACCACGGTCATGCTCAGGCTCCCGGCAGCTCGACGATGAAACGGCTGCCTGCGCCCGGCTGCGTCTCCACGCGCAGCGCGCCGTTGGCGTCGAGCACCAGTCGGCGCACGATCGACAGACCGAGCCCCGTGCCGCCGGGCTTGCTGGAATAGAAGTCGTCGAAGGCTCGATCGAGCTCGGGCCTGGTCATCCCCTTGCCCGTGTCGGCGACGGTGATGCGAACGCTGGGCCGGCCGTTCGCGGGCGTCCCCGCCGCGGCCGAGATCGTCACAGTACCGGGGCGCCCATCGAGACTGTCCACCGCGTTGCCGACGAGGTTCTCGAGGATGCGCCGCAACACGAGCTGGTCGGTACAGACGAGCGGGAGGTCTTCGGCCAGCTCCACCCGCAGCTCGGGCGTCCCGGCGGCACCCAGCCGGCCGATGGTTTCGCGGATCACGTGGCGCACATCGCACGGCTCGTGCGCCGGTGCGGGATAGAGGCGGGCGTAGTTGCCCGCGAGGTTTTCGAGATACGCGATCCCGGCCTCGATGGTCCCCTGGCGCTCGCGAAACACGGCGCTGAGTCGCTCGGGCTCGGTTGCGGCGGTCTCCGTGAAGTGCCGGAACACGTTGCGGATGGGCGTGAGGCCGTTCTTGATGTCGTGGTTCACCTGGCGGGCGAGGTCGCCCATGGCGATGCGGCGCTCCGCCTCGCGCAGCTTCGTGGCTCCGGCGCGGAGCCGCTCGGTCATCGAGCCGAGCAGCCGTGTGAGCGCGCCGATCTCGTCGGCGCGCTCGCTGTCGAAGCTGACGTCCAGCCGGTCCATATCGATCTGCGCGGTCTTGTGGGCCAGCGCCGTGAGCGGCCGGCTGATACGCAGCGACAACCAGCCCGCGAGGAGCAGTGCGATCGCGCCGGCCAGGAGCACCGCGCCGAGGAATGCGACGTCGACGCCGCGCCGCAGCGCGGCGACGGAGCCGAGTGAGTGGCTAACGACGATGTGCGCGGGACGGAGTACCGCCGATGAATCGCTTTCCAGCACGAAAGGCAGCGGGACGCTCACCACCGCGCCCGTTGCCGCGGACTCGGGGGCGCTGTCGGTCGGCAGGCGCACGGCGACGGCGAGCTCGGAGTCCGGGCTCAACGCGGCGAGGTACGTCGAGTCGAGCGCGATGCCGCCGACCAGCGTGAACCGCCTGCCGCCCAGCCGCAACGAGTCGAGGCGGGCGAAGGCGAGCATGGGCGCTTCGGGCGTGCGCGCCTGGATGAGGGCGATACCGCCCTGGGCGGCGGCGAGCGCGCGCGGCAGCGCCGGCTCGAGCCGGTCGTATTCATTGCGGAAGTGCCCCGAGCTCACGATCCGGCCCTGATCGTCCTGGATCTGGAGCATCGACAGGCCGGCGAACCGCATCGCGCCGCCGGCGTAGTCGAGCAGGTAGGTGCGGTCCCCGCCCTGCAGCACGGCGCCGCGGAGCCGGTTGTCCGCCACGATCGCCTCGGTCAGGGCGTCGAGCCGCCGCGCGATCGCGGCGCCGTCCCGGGTCAGGCGGGCGCGGATCACCGCCGCAAGCGCCTCGACGCGCCGCTGGTACTCGTCGGTCAGGCGGCTCGCCATCTCGGTACGCACGCGTATCCCGAACAGGGCGAGCGGCACCAGCACGACCACGCCGAACCCGACGAGGATGCGGGTCCGGAAGGTCATCGCGGGGTGATGTGCGGCGTGCCGTCCCAGTCGAGCTGCAGGGGAGGCAGGCCCCGCCGCACGAGGCCGTGCGGGCGGACGTCCAGCAATGGCTCGACCGTGGCAGTCCAGCTCCAGGGCGGCAGCTCCAGCGCCGCCCGGCAGACGTCGAACACGCGGCGGCGCAGGGGCAGCACGTACGCGGCGTCGCCGCCCGCCCGCAGCGCGGCTGCGAATGCGGCGGGCGCGAGTCCCGTCGCCGCGGAGCGTTTTCCCAGCGCTCCGAGGCCGACGAGCCGCGCGGCCAGGTCGGCGGCGTTGCGATCGGACTGATCGTACACGACGCGCTGCCGCCGGGGGCTGGACGGGGCCGTGTCGCGGGTCGTCGGGAACCCGCACGCCCGCAGCTGCGCGAGCCAGAACTGGTCGCCCGTCCATTCGGCGGGCCGGGCGTCGAGGTGCACCGCGTCGCGCAGGCTCTCGCGCTGGATGTCTGCGAGGCCATCGGGGTGCCCGGGCGCGAGCAGCACGTAGGTGCGGTTCCAGTCGAGCGCCACGTCCACGTATCCGGGCCGGGTCGCGGCGTACTCGAGCACCGCGGGGTCGCCGGTGATCACGAGATCGGCCCCCTCGTCCAGCGCGTCGCGCGAGCGGCCGGCCGGGACGGTGGAGATGCGGAGCGCGGGCAGGGTGCCGCGCCGCACCGGCGGCGCCGACAGGATGCCTGCCGCGTCGGTTTCGCTCACCCAGTGGCCACCCGTGCCGATCGGCCAATCGCCTCCGGGCGCCCGCTTCGTCACTGCGAGCGCCGGGTCGGCGAGGGGCTCGACCGGCGCCACCGGCGGCCGCACGGCGATCGTGCGGTCACCCAGGATGGTGGCCGATTGCGCGAACGTCGAATCGCGCGCGCGCCAGGCGGCGAGGACGTCACGCGCCGTGACCGGCGCCCCGTCCCAGAAGCGGGCGTCGTCCCGCAGCGTGAACGTCCAGCGGTCTCCCGACGCCTCCCACGACTGGGCGAGCCCCGGGAGCACTCGCCCGGCGCAGTCCACGCGAATCAGCGTCTCGTACAGCTGTGCGAACACGAATCGCTCCGCGTCGTTCCGAGGCAGCGGAGCGTGTGTGGGGTCGATGGGCTCGGCGAGTGCGACCGCGATCGTGTCGCGCTTCGCCGCGGGGCCGGGCGCGATGCGGCAGATCGTATCGGACGGAGCCGCGCCCGGCGCCGGCAAGGCCGGTGCGGGAGCGGCGCCGGGTGTCGGGGGGCCGGCTCGGCAGGCGGCGGCGAACAGCGCCGCGAGCATGGTATGGCGGTAGGCAGAGATCATCGGCGGGCTCTGGTTCCGGGGATCGTTCCGAACGATACCCACCCCGGGAAGCCCGAGCCAAGGCGCGGCTACGAGGGCCGTTTCCGATCCATCAGGGCGAGCACGTTTCCCTCGCTGTCGCGGAAGTCCGCGAGCCAGAGCTCGTAATCCGGCGCGCGGTGCACGAGATGGGGCTCGGTGATGAACTCCACGCCCCGACCGCGCAGCGTCGCGTGGGCGAGGGCGATGTCGGGGACGAGGTAGTAGATGAGCGACGCCGCGTGGTCGAATTCGCCGGTCTCGGCGATGCCCAGCATGACCATCGTCGCGCCGCACTGGAAGAAGGCCATTCGGGGGACCTGAAAGAGGAATGGCATGCCGAGCGTGTCACGATAGAAGGGGACGGCGCGGTCGAGGTCCTTCGCGCGGACGAAGATTTGGCCGATCGAGGAGAGGCCGAACTGCGGAGTTGTAGAGCCCATAATCCTCCCTCCTGAGTTTACTGACCGCCGTGGAGTGCCGGCTCCTGCAGCGTGAGACAGTGAAGGGTGCCGAGCCCCCACACCAGATCCACGGCGTGTACTCCCACTACCGGCCGATCCTTGATCAGCTCCGCCAGAATCCCCAGCGCCACCCGATCCTTCGGATCATTGAACGTCGGGACCAGCACCGCTGCATTCGCGATGTAGAAATTGGCATAGCTCGCCGGCAGCCGCTGGCCCGCGAAATAGAGCGGGGCCGGCATCGGCAGATCGACGACGGCGATTTGGGAGCCGTCCTCGAGGCGCATGCCCTCGAGCCGCTCGCGGTTCTCCGCCAGGGGCCGATAGTTCGCGTCCCGCGGGTCGGATTCGCGGCACAGCACGACCGTCCCGGGGTTCACGAAGCGGCATACGTCGTCCACGTGGCCGTGCGTGTCGTCCCCCGCGATCCCCCTGCCGAGCCACAGCACGTTCGTGGCACCGAGGTAATCCCGCAGCACGGCCTCGAGCTCGGAGCGCGACAGGCCCGGGTTGCGGACCTGTACCGCGGGATCGAGCAGACACTCCTCGGTCGTGAGGAGCGAGCCGCGGCCGTTCACGTCGATGCTCCCGCCCTCGAGCACCACGTCGCGCCCCCCGCTCCCGGCGCGCGCGGGGAACAGCGGCAGCTCGAGCCGCGCGGCCACGCGTTCCGGGATGCGATCGTCCTTCTTCCAGTCGGGATACTTGGCCCACGCGTTGAAACGAAAGCGCGCGATCCCCAGCTGGGCTGACCGGCCGGACCGGCGCACGAACAGCGGTCCGAAGTCGCGGGTCCAGCCGCGGTTGGTGGGAAAGCGGAAAAATTCGGCCCGGTCGGGGCTCACCCCCGCGCTCGTGAGCGCGCGCCGCGCCGCCCGCTCGTGAACAGGCGAGTTGACGAGAATCCGCACCACCTCTCCGGGTGTGAGCTTGCGGACGATCTCCGCGTAGGCCCACGGGATCGGGCCGAATCTCCCCGGCCAGTCGCTCTTGTTGTGGGGCCAGCCGATCCACGTGGCGTGATGCCGTTCCCACTCGGCGGGCATGCTGAGCCCGAGCGAGGCAGGCGTTTTCACGGAGCGCTATGCGTCGCCGAGATAGCGACTGACGATGCCGCCGTACGCGTCGATGCGGCGGTCGCGCAGGAACGGCCAGCCGCGCCGTACCTCCTCGATGCGGGCCAGGTCGATCACTCCCAGCACGATTGCCTCACGGTCCCGCGGGGCTTCCGCGAGGACTGTGCCGAAGGGATCGGCGAGGAACGACGATCCCCAGAACTCCAGTCCATCGCCCGTCGGCGACGGCTCGTGTCCTACGCGATTCACGGCCGCCACATAGCAGCCATTGGCGATGGCATGGCTGCGCTGGATCGTGCGCCAGGCATCGAGCTGCTCGGCGCCGTGAGTGGCCTTCTCGGCCGGGTGCCAGCCGATCGCCGTGGGATAGAACAGGACGGCGGCGCCCTGCAGAGCGGTGAGACGCGCGCCTTCGGGATACCATTGATCCCAGCAGACCAGCGTGCCGATGCGTCCCACGCGGGTGTCGAACGCGCGAAACCCCAGATCGCCGGGCGTGAAGTAGAACTTCTCGTAGTACGCCGGGTCGTCGGGGATGTGCATCTTGCGGTACACCCCCACGACCCGGCCGTCCGCGTCGATCACCGCGGCGCTGTTATGGTACAGCCCCGGCGCGCGACGCTCGAACACGGGCGCGATGACCACGATGCCGGCTTGTCGCGCCGCCCGCCCCAACGCCTCCGTGCTCGGCCCCGGCACCGGCTCGGCGAGATCGAACAGGGCCGCGTCTTCCCGCTGTGCGAAGTACTGCGAGCGGAACAGCTCCGGCAGGCATACCAGGCGCGCCCCTGCTCGCGCGGCCTCCGCCACCTTCGTGATCGCCTGCTCGAGGTTCGCGGCGGGATCGGCGGACATCGCCATTTGCACCAGCCCGATGGTGTATTTCGTGGGCGGCGAGGTGTCGTTCATGGGGGAGAACAGTACATCAGGGATTGACGACCTCGAAAGGCGTCTCCACCTGGTAGTCCGCAACCCCGCACAGGGTCACGTGCGCGACGTAGCGCCCGGCGACCGGAGCGGCGTCGGGGGGGATCGCGATGAAGCGGCGAAACAGGCCGCCCAACCGGATCACGATGCGTTCGCGATTGGCCGTGGGGGCGGGCAGGGACGTATGCCAGCCACCCTCGTCGCCCTGGCCCTCCCGCCGCACCCGGACACACACGACGTCGTTGGTCGGAAGCATGAAGTCGAGCTCTGTCTGGCCGTGATTGTAAACCGTGTACATCAGCAAGGGCTGCACGCCCGTCGGCTGGCCATCGCCGGCACGCCATGCGAACCGGTTGGGGATGGCGGCGAGGGTCACGACCGCCAATTGCGAGAAGGAAAGCTGGACCGTGGTTCGTTGGGTGCCGGGGGGCTCCAGCGCCCGTAGGTGCTCGATCGCGATGCCCGCCCCTTCGGGTGCCGTGGGGGAGAGCGTCACCCGACCGACGGCCTCCACGAAGCGGCCGTCCATTCTTGGCCAGCGTGCGGCGTCCGGAGCGGCCAGCAGGCCGATGCGCCGACCGGCGGCAAGCACGGGCTGCGGCAGCAGCAGGCTCCACCGGCCGGAGTCACCGGTTTGGAGGAACCCGTACACCGTGACCACGGTGTCCTGGGGCGTCTGCGCGCCGCATGGGCTCACGGCGGCTGTGAGCAACACGAATGCGATCGAGCCGCGCCGCATCAGCGGCGCTGGGTCTGCCAGTGGCGAGGGTCGAATAGCGCGTCGGGGAGCGGGGTCCCCGTGCGGATCTCCGCATACTGCTCGAGCCAGCGCTGCCGGCCGTCCACGAGGAACGCCACCTCGGCCGAGACCCAGGCGGAGCCGACGGGCCGGTAATCGTTGAAGCGGATGTCGCTCGTGCGCGCCGTGTCGCGCTGCCCCGGCTCGAGCAGTCGCACGAAGAGGAGCCGCTCCTTGTCCACCCAGAATTGCCGGGTCCGCAGGTCCCCGGCCCGCGCGCCGACGACGTACGCGGGCCGGCCGTCCCACGTGTCTTCGTGCACCGTCGCGAGGTCGAACCCCAGCTGCTCGAGCCGGCGCGCGGTGCGCTCGGAGGGGTCGAAATAGACGTCGAAGCCCAGCACCATGAGCGGGTGCACGAACGCCGTCGCGCTGGTCACTTGACCGCCGCGGAACACGAACTGCGAGTCGCGCACGTACAACGCGCCGGCGCCCGAATCGAGCGGCTCGAATTCGATGCGCAGCCGCCCCGGCAGCGCGGCGTACTCGCGCCAGGTGGAGTGCGCGGTGCTGTCGTCGGGTCGTGTGGCGGTGTTGTGCTGGACGAAGGTCAGCGTGGCGTACCACTTTCCCACGTACCGGTCGTGCATCGCCGCGAGGATGGCGTGACCGTCGGGCGGCGTGCGGGAGAGAAAGACCCAGAGGGGCCAGCAGACGAGGGCCGTCGGCAGCGCCATACGTTATTTCTCCAGCCGGTAGCCGGCTTTGCGGACGGTGAGAATATGCCGTGGAGCGGCCGCGTCCGCCTCGAGCTTGCGGCGCAGCTCGGCGACGTGCGTGTCCACGGTGCGACTCAGCACCGCCGCGCTGTAGCCCCACACCTCGGTGAGCAGCTCCATGCGCGTCGCCACGGCCCCACGCCGCTGCAGCAGCGCCAGCAGCAGATCGAACTCCTTTGGCGTGAGCCCGACCGGGCGGCCGTGGCGCAGCACCGTGCGCGAGGCGGGGATGACCTCGATCTCGCCGAACTGCTCCGGCGGCGCGGCGCCGCCACCGCTGGGCGCCGTGCGACGCAGGAGCGCCTCCACCCGCGCCAGCAGCTCGAGCACCCCGAACGGCTTGGTGACATAGTCATCGGCGCCGAGCCGCAGCCCGCGCACCTTGTCCGCCTCCTCGCCCCGGGCGGTGAGGATGAGGACCGGCATGCGGCGCCCCTCGTCGCGCAGCGCCCGCAGCACGCGGTAGCCGTCCAGGCCGGGCAGCATCAGATCGAGAATGATCAGATCGGGGCCGCCGGTTCGCGCCCGCGTCAGCCCTTCGCTGCCGTCCTCGACGACCTCGACCTCGTAGCCCTCGATCTCGAGGTTGTTGCGCAGGCCGTACGCGAGATCGGGATTGTCTTCGACGACGAGTATGCGTGTCATGCCGTGGCCCCGAAGTCCGCTCGCATCCGTGGTCCCTCGGGGGCCGCCTCCGGCTGAGCGGCGAGCGGCAGCTCCAGCACGAAGCGTGCCCCGTTGCCCCCGCGTCCCTCTTCCGCCCAGGCACGGCCGCCGTGCAGTGCCACCAGCTCCCGCACCACGGACAAGCCGATGCCCGTCCCCGCCACGGCGGAGCCGCGGTCGCGCTCCAGGCGCCAGAAGCGGTCCCAGATGCGCTCGCGGTCGGCGGCCGGAATACCGGCCCCCTGATCCTCCACCCGGATCCGCGCCTTCCCGTCGGCGGCGTCGAGGCCCACCGTGATCGTCTGGTCGGGCGGGCCGTACTTGACGGCGTTGTCCAGCAGGTTGACGAGCATCTGCCGGAGCGCCTCGGCGTCGACCGGGGCGACCAGTCCATCGCGCAGCTCGGTGCGGAACGTGACGCCGCGCGCCGCCGCGAGCGGGGCGAAGGCCTCGACCGCTTCCCGCACGAGCGGGGCGAGCGGCGCGGTCTCCGGCGACAACCGGGTGGCCTGGCGCTCGGAGCGCGAGAAGTGCAGCAGGTTCTCCACCAGATGCGTGAGGCGGCGCGCCTCCTGATCGACGATCTCGAGCGAGCGGACGCGCTCGTCGTCCGAGCGCACCCGGCCGAGCAGCAGCGTTTCGGAGAACATGCGGATCTGGGCCAGCGGCGTGCGCAGCTCGTGCGAGACCCCGGACACGAAATCGGCGCGCAGCCGGGAGAGCTCGTATTCGCGATGCAGCTGGAGCAGCGCGGCGACCACCAGGACCGCGGTGAGGGCGAGCAGCGAAAGCAGCATCGGCACGTTGGACCGTGGCATGCCGCCGATCGCGAGCTTCGGAGCTACATCGGGTCGGAGCGCCACCTGAACCCGAATGCCTCCCATCATCGGGTGCTCGAAGGAGTCCCGTGCCGCGAATGTGGGTGCGTACTGCACCGGCGTGCGATACAGCTCCACGCCGTCGGCCGCGGTCACGATGGCTGAGCTGAACGAGTCCTCGGTGACGCCGCCGGTCAACGCCTTGGGCAACATCGGATACTGATCGCTCTCGGCCTTGTACAGGGGCTCGAGGGCGTGGGGGTCCTGCTCGAGTCCGACCACGGTTCGCGGCGTCCCCGCCTTGTCGTTGACCACGGTGTAGACGACGGCACGTGGCGCGGCGTCCACCGTTCGCAGGATCGCACCGACCTTCTCCTTGGGGTCGTACACCGTCCGGCTGTGCACCGGCAGGGTGTCGCGCAACCACTTGCGCACCAGTGGCGAGGGAGCCGCTCCGCCCGTCTGGAGGCGCCCGCTGCGCAGATCGTAGCGAAAGGTGTAGGTGGAGAACTTACGGAAGTCCGGGGCGTGCGGCTGCGTCGTCGCGGGGAGGCGGCTGGGCGGAGGGAGGGGCACGTTCGGATCGCCGGCTTTGACGCGCATCAGCGCGTCCATGGCCGGCGAGAAGGCGTCGTAATAGAAGCTCATCTCCGTCCGATTGGCGAACCGGGCGGCAGCGAGCCGCGCGTAGTCGTGCAACACGCGTTCGGCCGTGGCCTTGTGCCCCAGGAAATTGCGATACGCCTGCAACGCGATCGCGCCCGCCAACGCGAGCGTCAGCAGCAGCAGCGCGGCGATGAACAGGCCGCGAGGACGAGGCGAACGGGAGCCGGCACTCATGGAACGGTCGAGAAATGCACCCGATTTCGGGGAGTTTCAAGGTAACCCCGGCGTCTCACGTCGCGCCCGCGCTTTGACTGTTCTCTGACACCCTTCCCACGCCGTCTCCACCTGCGCGGACGCAACAGTTCGTACCTTCTCACCGCACTACAGGTCGCGGCCGAAGTGTCGACGGCCCACTTCGCCCGGCCGGTCAGCCCGGGGGCAATTCCCGCCCCGGGTTTGGCTTTTAGGCCGCGCTCCCCCCCCCGCTATCTTGCATGAGATGGCCTTCTCGCTCACCAGCCCGGCCTTCACCGACGGCTCGGCCGTTCCCGCCACGTACACGTGCGACGGGGCCGACGTCTCACCGCCGCTCGTCTGGAGCGGCGCGCCCCCGGGGACCGTGAGCTTTGCGCTCATCGCCGACGACCCGGACGCGCCCGCCGGGACGTGGGTCCACTGGGTGCTGTACAACCTGCCCGCCACGGTCGCCGAGCTGCCCGAAAACGTCGCCCAGGTCGAGAGGCTGGACCTGGGCGGCGCGCGCCAGGGGCGCAACGACTTCCATCGCCCCGGCTACGGCGGCCCGTGCCCGCCGCACGGTCCCGCACACCGCTATTTCTTCAAGCTGTACGCGCTCGACGTCACCTTGCAGCTGCGCTCCGCCGCCCAGAAGAAGGACCTCGAGGCGGCGATGCAGGGGCATACGCTCGCGATGGCGCAGCTCGTGGGGACGTACGCGAGACGGAAGCGTTGAGCCCGCTGGTCGCTGCTGCCCTCGCTTGGCTCGCCCTCGCGCCGTCGTTTCACGTCGTCGTGTTACCCGCGGCCGTGCGCGGTGTCATGAGCGACCTCTGGGTCGAGAACAACCGCCACTGGGACGAGCTCGCCGGCCAGAACACCCTGACGCAGCTGCTCGGCACGGGCAAGCCCACCCAGCGCGAGTATCTCGCCTGTCTCGTAGGGGAGGTGGCGGGGGACACGTTGTTCGTGCGCCGGCTTCAGCCGGCGACTGACCTAAGACAGCTACAGTTCGCGGTGGCCGGGAAGTGCGACGGCGTCGCGGGCCTCGTCGGCACGTTTCACACCCATCCGTATCGTGCCGACTCCGCCGGGCGCGCGCTCAAGGAGCGGGGCCTGTCGACCATGGACCTCGAGACCTTCGCCGGGTCCTCCGACCTGGTGGTCGTCGTGATGTGGGACCGCGACTCGCTCGACGTGGCGACGAAAGCCGAGGACGGCAGCGTGCGCCACCCGGCGTCCGTCGAGGTGCGCTAGCGCGCGGGCCGTACGTCCGCGTCGAACACGCCCGTCAGAATCCGGCCGTTACGCTTGACTTGAACCCAGATGCGGTAGCGGCCGGGTTGAGGGAAGGCGTAGGGGAACGCGACCGCACTGGCGCGCACCTCGCCCCTCTCCCTTCCGCCCATTTGCATCCTCGTCAGCCGCGCTCCCAGGGCTCCTCGGATCGTGTCCCCCGGCTGCCGCTGCTGGAATGTTTCCAGTGCGGCGAGCGAGACGGACCCCGCCGGGTGCAGGTGCACGAACACCGCGCCGTCGTCGCGCGTCAGCATCGCGTGACCCGCCATCCCCATGTACGGCTCGAGGGTCGCCGGGCGTCCGCCGGGATCGGTCACCACGAAGCGCAGCGGCGCCTCCTGATCCACCACGATCGGCGCGGCGCTCCGGTCCCATATCATGGTCGAGCCATCCGCCAGCGGGGCCACGTTCCCCGCTTCCCGCTTCCCGTTTCCCGGTGTCCACGCGTCGTCGGGGTCGGATGGCCGCCACGTGCCCCCCAGCGTGCCGATATCGACCGTCGCAACCAGCGTCTCCGCGAACCCGCTCTCGTGCACGATGTCGGCGTACACGCGGTACGCTCCGGTCGCGAGCGGCGGCAGGGCGGCCTCGAACGTGGTCGAATCGAGCGGCAGGGGATGGAGATGCGCGAACGCGCTCACACTCGAGTCGCGCACCAGGAACAGATGCATCAGGTGTCCGTGGTCGGGCACGAGCGGCGTCCACTGGCGCCGGGGATTGGTCCACGTCGTATCGTCGATGGCGAGCCGCAACACGCGTCCGCCGCCGGCGACGCGTACCGTGGCGGTCGCATGGAGCGCCTGGTACAACCCGGAGCGATACTGGGCGTCCACCGCGTTCCACCACGCCCGGCCGCCGAGCAACGCCCCCGCGAGGACCGCGACGCTCACGACCATCGCGATGCGCGCGCGTCGGGTGCGCCGCGGGTCGGGGGCCGCACCGGGCTCGATCCCGCTCTCCCCCACGGCTGCCCCGACGAGCGTGACCGCTCCCACGCAGAGAAAGACCCCGAACGCGAGCAGTCCCGCACCGAGCGACCATTGCAGCGCCAGGCGTCGGGTGGCCACGGCCATCACCGGCACCTGCGCTGTGCCGACGCCGGCATCGCCCTCGACGGTCACCTGCACGCTGTATGAGCCGCCCGTCATGAGCCACAGGGCCGCGTCATACAGAGTCGAGTCGCCGGGCACGCGGGCCGCGATATCGGGCGGCGGGGGTGCCGCGGTCCTCGGATCCCAATAGACCGGGAGCACGAGCACCCGCCGAACCCGGGTGGCGCCAAGCAGGCGGACCGTGATTTGGGCGAGCCCCGGCACGACGCCGGGGCTGCGGACGATGACGCGCACGGGATAGGGGCCGGCGGCGCCCTCGAAGAACGTGTCGGGACTGCCCACGTGCGCCGAAGCGACGAGCGCGATCGCCACGACGCCGAGCACACGTGATGTCACCGCTGTAACCGGGCCATCCAGTTGCCCCACCACAGCCCCAGGCGGGAGGAGACCATGGCGACGAGCGCGGCGAGGAGCAGCGAGCGGGGCGTGACCGGGTTCATGTCGCTGCGCCAGAAGCGATACCGCCACGGGCCCACCCGGCTCGAATAGTCCCACTGGTCCACGCCGAAGAAAAAGTTGCGGGCGTGTGGGGAGAGCAGGAACTCCGCAAAGAACCATTGCGTGACGAAGAACACCGCGAGGAACGCCATGCCCAAGAGCGCCGCCAGCCCCCAGTCACGCCGGGGGCCGGGGCCCACGCGGTGCATCACGAGATCGATCGCGACGCCCACAGGCACGAGCAGCAGCGGGAAGGGCGGGGGCACCATGTGCGTCACGGGGTTGAACACCGGCGCCAGCTTCGGTGTCGCGGGAAACAGCTGCAGCACCCAGATCATCACCAGCGAGAACGCCATATAGAGGGCGGCGGCTGTGGTCGCGGGCCAGCGCAGCCGCACGCCCCGGCCCGCGGCGACGAGCAGCAGCGGCACGGCGCCCGCCGCCACCAGATAATAGACCGCGTTATGGGCGAGGTTGGCGAAGCCGATCTGCTCGATGCCGATGGTGGCGACGTTCTGGAGCAGGATGGCGATCATGTAGGCGGCGAAGACGCCGTACAACCGTGGCTGCTCGGGTGCGCGGTTCTGCAGCGAGAGCACGAGCAACAAGGCGCCGAGCTGAATCGCCCACAGTCCGAGCGCGAGGATCACGTGCGGCGGCGACAGGACCTTCACGTCGAGGCCGTAGGCGTTGTGCCACCAGTTGTCGAACGGGCCGGACGTGATCATCGCCAGCGCGCCCCAGATGCACACCCATGCACCGAGCGGCGCGCGGAACCCCCAGAACCGCACGCTCGCGTCGCGCTCCGCCCCGACGCCCGCGAACGTGGTGCGCAGCGCGAGCCAGCCGCAGGCGGTGCCGGCGAGCACGCCGCCCAGGTAGATCGCCATGTGGGCGGGCGTCCAGAAGGTGTCGCGCCCGATCGAGCGGTGCCACGAGATGTCCCAGATGACCCCGACCTTCGCGCTGGTGGCGGCGATCAGCGCGGCCGCGACGTACCACGGAACGACTCCCGGGTGCGGCGCGGCGCCGGTACGCGCGCCGGTGGCGGCGGTGACGGGTCTAGCGGTCGCGCGAGCCCCCCGCGACCAGCCCTCTGCTGCGCCACTTCTCGAAGATCTTCTTCACCTGCTGGTGCGCGTCGGTCAGCGCTTCCTGCGCGCTCATCCGTCCGGTCGCCGCGTTCGCGAACATGGTGGGCAGCACGAAGGTGTCGAACACCTCGCTCTCCGCCGGATTCGCGGGCCCCGGGTGCCCGATGTTCGTGGCCCATTTGAGCGCCGTGCTGATCGGCTTGAGCTTGGAGGGTGGATTCGAGCCGAACGGATCGTTGGACGTGACCTGCTCGAGCCACTTGTTCCCCGACGCGATCTTCTGGGCCACGGCCACGCCCGGATCGGCGACGGCGCCGGTGAACGACGGGAAGTTGTACAGCTTGCTGCCCAGCACGGCGTCGCGGTAATGACCGATCAGGTCGAGCAGGAACTGGTGCGCCAGGTCGGGGCTCTGCGCGAATTTCCAGATCACGTAGATCCCCATCACGTGCTCGCTCGCCCATCCCGTACCGCGCGGCCCCTTGAGCGCGGGCACGAAGAACGTGTCGTCCGCCACGGGGAGTTTGTTGTCCTGCGCTGTACGATAGGCGGAGATGGAGTTGAGGATGTAGCCCGTTTGCCGGGCGTTCAAGGCCTGGTTGTTGGACGCGGCGTTCCAGCTCATCACCGCCGGCGTCATCCCCGCCTTGAACAGCCGCACGCCGAATTCCAGCGCGTCGAGCGCGCTGTCCGAGTGCAGGACGACGTTCTCGTTCGCGTCCTGGATGGAGCCGTCGAACGACCATAGCATGGCGCGGGACGCCATGTTCGAATCGAGCTCCTGCGACATCCCGATGCCGATCGGGATCTGGATCTCGGGATGCTTGCCCTTGATGAGCGGCGCGGCCTTGACCAGGTCTTCCCACGTCGTCGGCCCGTCCGGCATGCCGATCTCGGTCCAGATGCTCTTCAGGTAGTCGCCGGGGTCGGGCACGTAGCTGTCGCTGAACCCGAACCACTTGCGAGTGACCGGGTTGTAGGTGCTGCGCTTGCAGAGATCGAGGATGGGTCCGTGCTGGCGCTCGGCCTCCGTGACGACGTCGGCCATGTCGAGCACCTGCGGCTCGAACGCCCCCGGGGGCGAGAGGAACTGGAACAGGTCGTGCCCCTGCTGCGCGGCGACCTCGGCGTTGGCGCGCGTGCCCAAGTCCGCGAGCGCGATGTGATCGACCGTGACGTCGACGCCCTTCGCGGTCCCCCAGTCCTTGGCGTACTTGTCGAACCAGACGTCGTACGAGGGAACGAAGTGGCTCCACTGCAGGATCTTGAGCGTCTTCTCGCGGCGCCGGATCCGGATCGTGGGACCGAGCGCCGCGGCGGTGACGGCCGCCCCGGTCGTGGTGACGAACTCGCGCCGATCGACTCCCTTCCGCTTGGTCATGGACCTTCCTCCGTGTGCGCGGCCCCATCGGCCGTTGGTGGCGGGACAAAGTCGCTTCGTGGCTCCGTCGCCGCAAGGCGTCACGGCGGCACCACCGGCGCGACGTAGGGCAGCGTGCGCGCGAACAGCCACATCAGCAACAAGACCACCGGCAGATGCACGAGGAGCTGCACGGCCGCATAGCCGACGAGGTCGCGTGCGCGCACGCCCAGCAGCCCGAGCAGCGGCAGCATCCAGAACGGGTTGACGAGGTTCGGCAGGGCCTCCGCGGCGTTGTAGATCTGCACCACCCAGCCGAGGTTTACCTTCAGGGCGTTCGCTGCCTGCAGCAGATATGGCGCCTCGATCACCCACTTGCTCCCGCCCGAGGGGACGAACACACCGAGCACGGCCGAATAGAGCGACACGAGGATCGGATACCCGTTCGCGTCCGCGACACGGACGAACAGCCCGGCGAGCCACTGTGAGATCGGCGACGGGTCGCTCGCGGTGCCGGTGATCATGCCGAAGATCCCCGCATAGAACGGGAACTGGATGAGCACGCCCGCGGTCGCGGGGACCGATCGGGTGACGGCCTCGAGGAATCGTCGCGGCCGCCAGTGCAGCAGCAAGCCGGCGAGCAAGAAGATGAAGTTGTAGGTGTTCAGGTCGAGCGCCTGCGCGATCCCCGCCGCGATCCCGCCGCCCTTCGAGGCGAACAGCTGCACCAGGTAGGCGACCCCGACGATCACGATGAGAATCGTCAGCAGGGGGCTGTATTCCAGCCATTCGCCGGGGCGCTGCCGCGCGGGGGTGCGGATCTCCAGGGGCTCAGGGCGGATGCCGAAGCTCTCCGCCGTACGCGCCGTCCGCCCGTCGGGCGCTGTCAAATAGGCGACGAGCACGGAGACCGCCATGAGGACGACCGCCGTGACGATGCTCTGCCACAGGAAAATCGTCCGCGCAAGCGGCAGCACGCCCGAGATCGGGAGCAGCGAAGCGGGGATCGATCCCTTGGTCGCCATGAGCAGCGCCGCGGACGACGAGAGGCCGAGCGCCCAGACGCTGCCCAGGCCGAGGTAACCGGCGGCGCCCGCGGCACGGTAGTCGGTCTGCGGCACGCGCCGCACCACCTCACGGACCAGGAGCCCGCTGAACACGAGGCTGAACCCCCACGACAGGAGCGACGACACGGTTGCAAACAAGGCGATCCACGCGACCGCGGTGCGGGGTGTCTTCGGGATCGTGGCGAGCCACTGCACGAGACGATAGACCGGGGGTGAAGACGCCACGACGTAGCCGAAGATGACGATGAGCGCCATCTGCATCGTGAAGGGGATGAGCGTCCAGAAGCCGCCCCCGAAGTCGTGCGTCAGCTGCAGGGGGCTCCGCCCGAGCACGAGGCCGGCGACGAACACTACGATGATCCCCACGAGCGCGAAGACGAACGCATCCGGGAACCAGCGCTCGGTCCAATCCGAGATCGCCAGCCCGAGCCGGATCGCCGCAGGCTCGCGCGAACGCGTCACAGCAGACGTGTCGACCATGAGCGCATCTCCCTCAGGACACCTTCGCCCCAACGAGCTCCCTGATCCGATCCACCGCGGCCGGGTTCTCGAGCGCCGACAGATCCCCGAGATCGGCCTTGCCGAGGTACGCGCCGCGAATTACCCGGCGCAGGACTTTGGCGTTGCGCGTCTTCGGCAGCTCGGCCACGAAGCGCACGGCATCCGGGCGCAGCGGGCGGCCGAGCAGCTCCATGACCTTGTCCGCGATTTCGCTCGCCAGAGCATCCGACGACTCGCGGCCGGGACGGAGTACGGCGAACACGATCACCGCCTCGCCTTTGATCTCGTGCGGGACGCCGATGGCCGCGGCCTCGAGCACGGCGGCGTGCGCCGTGGCCGCCGACTCGACCTCCGCGGGGCCTACGCGCTTCCCGGCCACTTTCAACGTGTCGTCGCTCCTGCCATCGATGTACCAGAACCCGTCGTCGTCGATCCGGGCCCAGTCGCCCTGGACCCAGACGTCGGGGAAGCGCCGCCAGTACGTCGCCAGGTAGTGCTCGGGAGCGTGCCAGAAGCCGCGCGTCATGCCCGGCCACGGCTTCCGGACGACCAGCTCGCCCACGGCGCCACGCACGGAGCGGCCACTCTCGTCGCTCACGTCCGCCGCGATGCCGGGCACGGGGCCAGAGAAGGACGTTGGCTTGATCGGCGTCCAGGTTGTGCAGCCGAGCAGGCCGCCGGACACCTCAGTCCCCCCAGAGTAATTCACCAGTGGCGCGCGGCGCTCGCCCGCTACCCCGAAGTACCACCACCACGGCTCGGGATTCCACGGCTCGCCCGTGGAGCCGAGCACCAACAGCGACGACCGGTCGTGCGCGCGCACCGGCTCCTCGCCGGCGCGCATCAGCCCACGGATCGCCGTGGGCGAGATCCCGAGGTGGGTCACGCGATGGCGCTGCACGATCGACCAGACGCGACCGGCGTCCGGGAAGTCCGGCGCACCGTCGTACAGCAGGATGGATGCCCCCAGGATCAACCCGCCGGCGATGAGCCAGGGTCCCATCATCCAGCCGAGATCGGTGAACCACCACATGAGATCGCCTGGCTGCAGGTCGAAGCAGTGCGCCAGATCCTGCGCCGCCTTCACGGGAAAGCCGCCGTGCACGTGCACGGCGCCCTTGGGCCGGCCCGTGGTGCCGGACGTGTAGATGATCATGTAGGGATCTTCGGCGGACACATCGGCGAATGTTTCATCACCGCCGACGCCGTTCGCCACGACGTCGTCCCACCATACGTCGCGCGCCCGCATGCGCACCTCGCTGCCGAGCCGCCGGGTGACGATCACTGTGCGGACGCCCGCTCGGTCGGCGGCGGCGTCGGCCGTCTCCTTCATCTGCACCATCTGGCCGCGCCGGCGGAAACCATCGGCGGTGATGAGCACGCTCGCTTCGCAGTCGCGCAGCCGGCCCGCGATCGCCTCCGCCGCGTGGCCCGAGAATATCGGTGTGTAGACCGCGCCGATGGCCGAGACGGCGAGCGTCGCTACCGCGCACTCGGGAATCATGGGAAGGAAGATGCCCACGCGGTCTCCAGGACCGATTCCAAGCGCGCGGAGGCCCGCGGCAAGACGGCGCACCTCCGAGGCCAGCTCACCGTAGGTGAGCCGCCGCGTCACGCCCTCCTCGCCCTCGAACACGAGCGCCGTCCGGGACCGGTCGTGGCGGAGC